>NZ_JBFBJZ010000053.1:0-53464 GCF_040686255.1 Kitasatospora sp. NPDC085879
TGCAGATGTCGCAATCCACACCGAGCCAGAAGGCCCTCACTCATTTCAAGATCACCAGACCGTGAACCCCGTCACCAACCTCCATGGTCAGTACAGCTATAGATCGCCCTCAGAGGTCAGATCCAGAGGGTCTTGTCACGGCGGGTTAGCCGGTCAGAGCCCTTCGTTGAGGGCTGCGACCAGCACGGCCGCCTCGTAGCGGACGGCAAGCTTGTCGTATCGCGCGGCGACGCCTGAGGCGGTTGATGCCGCATTCGACCGCGTGCCGTTCGCGGTTGGCCGCCACGGGGACCCGAGCCTCGGCCGGCCCCAACTGCGAGGCCGTACCGACCCCTTGCCAATTGGTATAGGCCAATCGTAGGCTCCGAGCGGCTGACGGTGCGTCGGGTCCGCATCGCCGCGCCCGCAGGCTCCCCGGGTTCGCACCTCTCCCCCACAACCGGCCCGAATCCGTACGAGGAGAACCATGTCCTGGACCCGCAGAGTCCTTGCCGCCGGCGTGCTGACGGCCGGAGCGCTGGCCGCCACGGCCGGTCCGGCGAGTGCCCACGGCTCGCTCTTCGGCCCCACCAGCCGGGTGGCGGCCTGCTACGCCGAAGGCCCCGAGCACCCGCAGTCCCAGGTCTGCAAGGACCTGGTAGCGATGAGCGGCACCCAGCCGCTGTACGACTGGAACGAGGTCAACATCGCCGACGCCGCCGGCCGCAGCCAGCAGATCATCCCGGACGGCAAGCTGTGCTCGGCCAACCGCGACAAGTACAAGGCGCTCGACATGGCCCGCACCGACTGGCCTGCCACCACCGTCACCGCGGGCACCAACTCCTTCAACTTCCGCGTCACCGCGCCGCACCAGGGCGTCATGACGCTCTACATCACCAAGACCGGCTACAACCCGACCCAGCCGCTCAAGTGGACCGACCTCGACCTGGCCAGCCCGGTCGCGCAGTACGCCACCGGGCGGACCGCCACCAACGGGTACTACACCTTCACCGGCACCCTGCCCAACCGCACCGGCCGCCAGCTGGTGTACCTCGTCTGGCAGCGCACCGACAGTCCGGAGGCGTTCTACGGCTGCTCGGACGTCACCTTCGGCGGCACCGCGACCGCCGCGCTCGCGACCGCGCACTCCCCCGGCAACCCGACCGAGCAGCAACTCACCGCCGACGCTGCCAAGTCCACCGCGGCCTACCACGACCACGGCGCGGCGGCGGCCGCGCCCGCGGACCTCGCGATGGCCCCGGCCTCGCTCGCCACCGACTCCGCCTCCTCGGCCGCGCTGCTCGGCCTGGTCGGCCTCTCCCTGGTCTCCGCCGGCGTGTCCGGCGTCTACCTGTACCGCCGCACCCGGACGGTCGCCGCCGCCGCCTGACCACGGATCTGATCACCCGGCCGGTCGGCCCGTGGCCCTGCAGGTGCGCAACTGCAGGGCCACGGAGTGGTGTTGATCACCTCACCGACTGATCACAGCTCCGCAACACGCCGGACCCGGCGGCCCGGCGCAGCGGTAGCGTCGGGGCGCTTCAGCCCGCCCGTCCCTGGGGAGCCCATGCGCCTGAGTACCACCACCCTCGCCCGCACCAACCTTGTCTGCGCCACATTTGCCCGCACCGCACTCGTCTGCGCCGCCGTCCTCGCCGCCGCCACGGCCTGCGCCGAGCCGGGATCGTCGGCCTCGTCCGTGACCGCGGGGGCGGCTCCGGTCTCCGGCCCCGCCAAGGCGGTGGGCGATGCGACCGCCGTGACCAAGCAGCTGCTCGCCACCGGCCTGCCGGTGAAGCTGACCGTCGCCTACACCGACGCCGACGACCCGGAGCGCCGCCTCGGGCAGCCCCACCAGTACGTCTCCAAGACGGCCTTCGACGACACCCGGGTGTCGGGCAGCCCGCTGGCGAAGGAGGACGCGGTCGGCCACCGGCGCGACGCGGTCTCCTACGGCGGCACGGTCGAGGTCTTCGCGACCTCCGAGGACGCCGAGGCACGGGTGCGGGACATCGGCGGCGAGCAGCAGTCGTCCGGCGCTGCCAGGCCGGACTACCTCTACCGCTCGGGTGTGGTCGTGGTCCGGGTGTCCCACCTGCTGACCCCCGAGCAGGCGCGGGCCTACGAGGCGGCGATCGGCTGAGTGCCCGTGCCCGGTGCCTCCGTCGGGCCCGTCCCCGACGGAGGCACCGCCCGGGAACGAGGTCCCGCCCGAAGCCGCCGCAGCGCCTCGCCCCAAAGGAGGCACGGGCACGGGACCTCTGGGATCCTGGCCGTACCATGCCCCCACGCACCGCGAGGAGCGGCCATGTCCGGACAGTTCGAGGCGACCGTCGAGATCGACCGCCCTGTCGAACAGGTCTTCGCCTACCTGGCGGACGGCCGGCACGACCCCGAATTCAGCCCCCGGGTCCAGGAGATCAGCAAGACCCCGGACGGCCCGACCGCCATCGGCACGGTCTTCCGCAGCACGGTGAAGGACGCCGGGATGAAGTCGTCCCGCGAGTTCCGGATCACCCGGTTGGAGGCACCGCGCACCGTCCGGTGGGCGGAGCAGAGCAAGAACCTCATCACCGCCGAGGGCGGCTACGACCTCGAACCGCTACCGGACGGCCGGACCAGGGTCCGGATCTTCAACGAGCTCGAGGGCCACGGCCTCGGCAAGCTCCTGCTCGGCCCCGCCCTCCACGCCGCCCGCAAGGACGCGCCCGCCTTCGGCGACCGCATCAAGTCGGCGGTCGAGCACTCCTGACGGATCATCACTTCGGTGCCCCGCTTCGGCGCGCCACTTCGGAGGGCCCGGCCGGACCGGCGCCGAGGCCTGCCGGCCAGCCGGCGCGGTTGCCGTCGTCCCGGGCTGCGGCGACCGTGGGAAGGTGGAGTGCCGCCGCGGCGTGCGGACCAGCACCGGGACGGCCCTGCACCGAGCACGCCGGCCGGTCGCGCGCACCCTCCCGGACACCGCAGTCCCGCGGGTGCGCCCTCCCGGCCCGAGCGCAAGGGAGCAGTACATGACCGAGGCCCGCCCCGGAACCGACCGGCATGTCACCGACGGCACCTCTCGGTTCCCGGCACGGCCGGAGGGCGACCGCCGCGAGGCCGTCGCCGACCTTCGGCGCGTCGGCATCAACCCGGACTTCTGGTACCCGGTGGCCCTGTCACGGAAGATCGCGAAGCAGCGCACCTTCCCCGCGGTGTTCGCCGGCGAGCGGATCGCCCTGTACCGCGGCCGCAGCGGCCGGGTCTACGCCCTGGAGGACCGCTGCGCGCACCGCCAGGTACCGCTGAGCATGGGCGTGGTGGAGGACGAGATCCTGCGCTGCTGCTACCACGCCTGGGCCTACCGCGGGAACGGGCACATCTCGCAGATCCCCTACCTTCCGAAGGGCTGCGAGCGGCCGCCGCGCGGGGTGCGGTCGTTCCCGGTGCGGGAGGCGTACGGCCTGGTGTTCGTCTTCCCCGGCGATCCGGCGAAGGCCGATTGGGCGCCGTTCCCGGTGCTGCCGGAGTACGACTCGCCCGCGCACCGCACGATGACGTTCTCGCGCACGGTGCGGTGCCACTACTCGTTCATGCACGAGAACCTGCTGGACATGAACCACCAGTTCCTGCACCGAGGCGTGCTGGGCAGGATCCAGCCCGAGCTGCTCGGCTACGAGAGCGGCCCGGACTCCGTGGAGGCGCGCTACCTCTTCGTGCCGGCCGGAGGCAGGAAGGACCGCGGCGCGGGCCTGCTGTCCGCCGAGGGGTTCGGCGGCAAGCAGAGCCCGGACGTCATCACCATCCGCACCGGGTACCCCTACCAGACCCTGCACGACGTCCCGGAGAGTGCCGAGCTCCCCGCCTTCTCGCTCTGGGCGGCCTACGTGCCGGAGGACGCCGAGCAGCGCACCAACCACGCCTACGGGCTGCTGATGATCGCCAAGCCGCCCGTCCCCGGGGCGCTCCACCTGGCCTGGCCGTTCATCCGGCGGTTCACCGAGCGGGTGTTCGCCCAGGACAGGACGGCCGTCGAGGCCGAGCAGCGGGCCTGGGACGAGCAGGGCGGCGACCGCAACCACGAGGTGTTCCCGCTGATCCTGGACGTCCGGGACGTGCTGCGCAGCAACGGCGTACCGATCCGGTCCCACACACCCGTCAACGGCTCGACCGAGCGGAGGCGTCCGTGAAGGATCTCAAGTTCGAGCAGAAGCGCTCGCTGTCGCGGATCGAGGCCGCGGCGCAGCTGGAGGCGCTGGCGGCCGCGCTGCGGCACGGCGGTTCGGCGGAGTTGGAGCTCGGCCCCGGGGTGCTGACGCTGCGCATACCCGACGAGCTGCACACCGAGCTGGAGGTGGAGGCGGGCGAGGGCGAGATCGAGTTGGAGATCGAGCTGAAGTGGTCGACCGGGGCCGACTGACGGCCCGGCCCACCACTGAAACTCAACAACTCGTCGGGCAAGTCGAGCGGGAGTAGCGGGAAGGCCGCGACTCCCGCCGGTCCCCTGTCCGTCCGCCCCGTGGATCACGCCCTACCACACGATCCGCATTCGTTGCGGCGATCCCGCCAGAATCCGCTCGCACGAGCGAATCCGGCGCCGGACCCCGGCATGACAACTCCCGGTGCGGCAAGTCTGGTTGGCGACAGCGACCGACGAGCCGACGGCCCGCCCTTCGCCTGCCTCCGACAGGCGTGCGAATACCTGGCATGTCCCACAAGATTGCGCTAAATCACCTGTACAGCAGTGTTTTTGAGTGAGTGTCAGATATGTCCTGAAACCGGCTATGCTTCTTCCGGCCCGGCCGCCACACCACCGTTGCACCACCGCTGCACCGCCGTTGCACCAGGTCACCGCGGTGGACGCGGGAGCCGCGCCGCGTGCCGAGACGCAGCCCCACGCCTCCGGAGGGCCCGCCCACCCGTCCGTCCCCCCTGCTCGCTCGATCGCTTGAGGATGCCGATGCTTCATGCTGGATCGTCTCCCGCCAACCGGGTCTCCGCTCCTGCCCTCGGATGGCTCCTGCCCACGGTGGTGACGGCTGCGGCCGCGGTCGTCGCCGTTGCGGTGGTCTCCGCCGGCGCCCGCGCGGGAGTCGTCTGGTGCGGGCTGGCGGGCACGGCGGCGGTGGCCGTGGTGGCCGCCGAGGCGGCCCGGCGGGGGCGCGCGCTGGCGGCCGCGCGCGAGCAGTTCGCCCGGCGCGAGGACGAACTGCGCAGCCGGCTGGCCCGGCAGGAGGCCGAGGCCGTCCAACTGGCCAGGGTCGCCCTGCCCGAGGCGGTGGCCCGGCTGCAGCGCGGCGAGTTCCCCGAGGACGTACTGAAGGCCTACGAGTCCCAGGACACCGGCGAGGCCACCGACTTCCGGGCCGCCCGACAGGCCGTGCTGCGCACCGTGCTGGACGCCGTCGACAACGAGGAGGGCATGCGCGAGTCCGCCCAGCGGGCGTTCGTGAACATCGCCCGCCGGGTCCAGGCGATCGTCCACCGGCAGGCCCAGGACCTGCGCTCCATGGAGGACAAGCACGGCAACGACCCGGCCGTCCTCGACGACCTGCTGCTGCTGGACCACGGCAACGCGCTGATCGGCCGTCTCGCCGACAGCATCGCCGTGCTCGGCGGCGCCCGGCCCGGCCGCCAGTGGAGCCGGGCCGTGCCGCTGTACAGCGTGCTGCGCGGCGGCATCTCGCGGATCCTCGACTACCGGCGGGTGGAGCTGCACCCGGTCTCCGAGGTCGCCGTCGTCGGCCCGGCCGTCGAACCGCTCATCCACGCGCTCGCCGAACTGCTGGACAACGCCACCCGGTACTCGCCGCCGCACACCAGGGTGCACCTGTCCGCCGCCGAGGTGCAGGCCGGGATAGCGATCGAGATCGAGGACGGCGGTCTGAGCCTCAGCGAGGAGGGCCGCGCACGTGCCGAGCGGATGCTCCGCGAGGCGCAGGCCGGCATCGACCTCAACGACCTCGGCGAGACCCCCCGGCTCGGCCTGGCCGTGGTCGGCCGCCTCTCCCGGGCGTACGGGTTCCAGGTCTCGCTGCGCCCCTCCGCGTACGGCGGTGTCCGCGCCGTGCTGATCGTGCCGCAGGAACTCATCACCACGGCGCCCGCCACCGGCAGGGCGCACGGCATCGGCGCCGCCGCCGGCCTGCGGCCGCTCACGGGTGCCTTCCCGCAGCCCGCCACCGGGCCGCGGCCCCACGGGCAGACCACGGCGGGCGCGTTCTCCGCCGGGTCCTCCTTCGGTTCGGCCGGCGGGGTCCTCGCGGACTCGAACCGGACGGCGAACGAGTTTCCGGCGGTGATCGAGCGGTCCCCGAACGGGCTCCCGCAGCGCCGCCGCCACGCCAGGTCCTCCCGGCCGGGCCCGGTGGAGGTCTCCCCGGTCCCCGAGCCGGCCCAGGCACCGGTGCAGCCCGGCATGTGGCTGGCCGCGTTCCACGAGGGGGTGAACGGCCACGCGCCGTCCACCGGTGCGGGGGACCACACCAGTGAAGAGTCGGCAGGGAAGGGCGAGCAGTGATGCAGCAGCGCAGCAACATGGACTGGATGCTCAAGGAGCTGGCGAACAGCGTCCCGCACACCCGCCACATCATCGTGCTGTCCGCGGACGGCCTGCGGATGGCGCAGTACGGTACCGACCCGGACACCGCGGACCGCCTGGCCGCCGCCTGCGCCGGTCTGCAGAGCCTGGCCACCGCGGTGGGGCACGAGTTCCCGCACGGCGACGGCCGGATGCGGCTGGTCGTGATCGAGGTCAGCGGCGGCTTCTTCTACCTGATGTCGGCCGGCGCCCGGGCCTACCTCGCCGTGCTCGCCGACGAGGGCGTAGACGCTGGCCTGATGGGCCAGCGGATGCGGGACCTGGTCGCCCGGATCGGTGAGCATCTCAGTACACCGCCGCGCAACGGCGAGCAGGTCGCATGAGTGCAGGCGACCAGGATTGGGACGAGGGCATCCCCGAACGTCTCTATGTGATCACGCGAGGCCGCAGCGGCCTGGCCGAACAGGCCACGTTCGACCTGGTCACCCTGATCGTCTCCCGCTCCGAACCGGCGCCCACGATGCAGCCGGAGCACGCGGCGATCCTGCGGATCTGCGGATCGCCACTCTCCGTGGCCGAGATCTCCGCCTACCTGCGGCTGCCGACCAGCGCGGTCACCGTGCTGCTGGCGGACCTCCTCGCCGAGGGACGGATCGAGGCGCGCTCCCCCGTCCCGCAGGCGATCCTTCCCGAGCGTGCCCTGCTGGAGGCGGTGATCCATGGACTTCAGAGGCTCTGACACCATTGCGGGGCCGGAGCGGGCGGACCTGCTCCCCGACTCGGCCACCATGGCGGTCAAGGTGGTGATCGTCGGCGGGTTCGGCGTCGGCAAGACGACCCTCGTCGGGTCGGTGAGCGAGATCCGACCGCTCACCACCGAGGAGACGATGACGCAGGCCGGTGCGGACGTCGACGACATCGCCGGGGTCGAGCGCAAGACCGAGACCACCGTCGCGATGGACTTCGGCCGGATCAGCATCACCGACGAACTGGTGCTCTACGTCTTCGGCACCCCCGGGCAGGAGCGGTTCTGGTTCCTCTGGAACGGGCTGTTCGAGGGCGCGCTCGGTGCTGTCGTCCTGGTCGACACCCGCCGGCTGGAGGTCAGCTTCGACGTCATCGGACGGCTGGAGGACCGCTGCGTTCCGTTCGTCGTCGCCGTCAACTCCTTTCCGGAATCCCCCGGTTACCCGACCGAGGAGCTGCGGGCCGCCCTGGACCTGCCCGCCGAGGTGCCGATCGTCGCCTGCGACGCCCGTTCCCGCGAGTCCAGCCGGGACGTCCTGCTGACGCTGATGCGCTACCTGTACGGCCTCTCGGCCGCGGCGGCACGGTGACCCGGCCGCCCGCCGCCCCGCCTGAAGACCGGACCTGACGACCCGACCTGACGACCCGACCTGACGACCGTTCACGACGCCCTCCACCGACCCCGATCGCCTTGACGACCCTGCCCCCACGCCGATTCCGGAGACACCGTGACCACTCCGTTCCCCGAGCACTCCGCACCGACACCGCCGCCCGGCTGCCCCGCCCACGGTCTCGGACCCGACGGCCTGCGCCGTCTCTACGGTCCCGAGGCCGAGGCCGACCCGGCCGGCCTGTACGAGAAGCTGCGCGCCGAGCACGGCGAGGTGGCGCCGGTGCTGCTGCACGGCGACATCCCGGCGTGGCTGGTCCTCGGCCACTCCGCGAACCTCGCCGCGATGCGCACGCCCTCCCGGTTCTCCCGGGACTCGCGCCGCTGGACGGCGTTCCAGAACGGCCTGGTCACCGCGGACTCCCCGCTGATGCCGGTGGTCGCCTGGCAGCCGCTCTGCGTCTTCGCCGACGGCGAGGAGCACCGGCGGCTGCGCGGCGCGGTCACCGACGGCCTGAACCGCTTCGACCGGCGCGGCATCCGCCGCTACGTCACCCGCTTCGCCGACCAGCTGATCGAGGAGTTCGGCCCGTCCGGCCACGCCGAGCTGATCTCCCAGTTCGCCGAGCACCTGCCGATGCTGGTGATGACGCAGCTCGTCGGCATGCCCGAGGAGTACGGCCCACGGCTGGTCGAAGCCGCCCGGGACCTCATGAAGGGCACCGAGACGGCGATCGCCAGCAACGAGTACGTGGTGGACTCGCTGCGCCGGATGATGGAGCGCAAGCGGGTCTCCCCCGGTGCCGACCTGGTGACCTGGCTGATGCAGCACGAAGCGGGTCTCACCGACGACGAGGTGATGGAGCACCTGCGGGTGGTGCTGCTGGCCGCGAACGAGACGACCGTCAACCTGATCGCGGACGGGCTGAAGATGGTCCTCACCGACCGGCGGTTCCGGGCCCACCTGTCCGGCGGTCAGATGACCCTGCCCGACGCGCTGGACCAGGTGCTCTGGGACTCCCCGCCGATGATGCTGGTGGCCGGCCGCTGGGCCACCGGCGACACCGAGCTCGGCGGGCAGCGGATCAAGGCCGGCGACATGCTGCTGCTCGGCCTCGCCGCCGGCAACGCCGACCCGGCCGTCCGGCCGGACCTGTCCACGCCGCTCTTCGGCAACCGCTCCCACCTGGCCTTCGGCAGCGGCCCGCACGAGTGCCCCGGCCAGGACATCGGCCGGGCCATCGCGGAGACCGGTATCGACATCCTGCTCACCCGGCTGCCGGACCTCCGACTCGCCGTCCCCGAGCAGGAGTTGACCTGGACCTCGGCCTGGATCTCCCGGCACCTGGTCGAGCTGCCGGTGAGCTTCTCCCCGCGGACGGCCACGGCGGACACCGCGCCCGGCACCACCGCCCCGCCGGTCACCCCGGCCACCCCGCCTGCCACGCCCGCGCCCGTCACTCCGGCAGCGCCCGCCGCCCCGGCAGCGCCTGCGCCCCAGGCGGCACCTGCCGCGCCGCCCGCCGCCGGGCCGGTGTCCGATCCCGCCGGGCCGGCCGTTCCGCGTCAGCGGCTCGGCTGGTGGGACACCCTGGTCCGGCTGTTCCGGCGCTGACGCCCCGGATCCGTGGGCGCCGTCAGCGGCTGTCGTAGGAGCGGCGGGCGGCGTCCACCGCGGGGAGGGAGCGCTCGACCCAGTGGGCGAGGCCGCCGACCAGGTCGGCGGCCTGCTCACCGAGCGGGGTGAGGCTGTAGTCGACCCGGGGCGGGATGACGGGGTGGGCCTCGCGGTGCACGAAGCCGTCCCGTTCGAGGGTCTGGAGGGTCTGCGCCAGCATCTTCTCGCTCACACCGGCCACCGCCCGCCGCAGCTCGCTGAAGCGGTAGCCCCGCTCGCGGAGGGCGATCAGCACCAGGACGCCCCAGCGGCTGGTGACGTGCTCCAGGACTCCGCGCGAGGGGCACATCCGGTCGGTGACGTCGCCGAGGAGGGGGGCGGGGACGGATTCGAGCTGGGTACTCACCTTCATATCAGTACCGTACTTCAAAGTGGGTACTTTCGAACGGTTAGTGCTGCCCCTACGGTGGTGGTTGAAGTCGAAACCACCCGAGGGAGCGCATCGTGATCGTCGTCACCGGAGCCACCGGACAGCTCGGCCGCCTGATCGTCGAAGGACTGCTGGAGCAGGTGCCCGCACAGGACCTGGCGGTGGCCGTCCGCTCGCCGGAGAAGGCCGCCACGTGGGCGGCACGCGGCGTCGAGGTCCGTGAGGCCGACTACAGCCGCCCGGAGACCCTCGACGGCGCCTTCCGCGCCGGCGAGACGGTGCTGCTGGTCTCCGGCAGCGAGGTCGGATCCCGGGTGCCGCAGCACACCGCCGTGATCGACGCCGCCGTGTCGGCCGGGGTCGCCCGCCTCGTCTACACCGGCGTGCTGGGCGGCGACGAGGCCACCTTCGACCTCGCCGCCGAGCACCGGGCGACCGAGGCCGCGATCCTCGCCTCCGGCCTGCCGTACACCCTCCTGCGGAACGGCTGGTACACCGAGAACTACACCGCCGGTGCGGCCGGGGCCGTCGAGCGCGGCAGCGTCGTCGGCAGCAGCGGCGACGGCCGGATCGCCACCGCCTCCCGCGCCGACTACGCGGCCGCCGCCGTCGCCGTCCTCACCGGCGCGGGCCACGAGAACCGCGCGTACGAGCTGAGCGGCGACACCTCCTGGAACCTCGCCGAGTACGCGGCCGAACTCGCCGCCCAGTCCGGCCGCCCGGTCGCGTACCTGGACGTCGCCCCGCAGGAGCACCTGGACGCCCTGGTCGGCGCCGGCCTGCCCGCGGGCTTCGCGGCCGTCCTGGTCGACGTCGACGCGGCCATCCGCCGCGGCGAACTCGACCGCGACCGCGGCGTGCTCTCCACCCTCATCGGCCGCCCGACCACCCCGCTCGCCGACACGGTGAAGGCCGCCCTCGGGGCCTGACCGCACCGCGCACGCCGCGGCTGGCCGTCTGGGCGGCCAGGGACCTTCGGCCCTCCGTGCGGTACCGGCCGGTCCTGGTGACGCGACGACCGCGGTGCCGAGGATGGTCCTGCGCCCCTGCCGCGCAGGTCACCTCCGAGAGGAATTGCCATGCCCCAGTACGTTCTTGCCGGGATCGACGGCTCGCCGGAGAGCACCGCGGCGGCCCGGTGGGCGGCCGAGGAAGCCGCCCGCCGGGAGCTGCCGCTGCGCCTCGTGCACGCGCAGACCTGGCTGGACGACGTCCACGCCGGCGCCGGGCAGCCCGCGGACGTCCGCGGCCTGACGCTGGGCATGCTGGCCGACGCCCGCACCGAGGTCCGCACGGCGCACCCGGCGCTGGAGGTCCGGGCCGACCTGATCGGCGGCGGCGACCCGATCGAGGTGCTGGTCGAGGCCGCTGCCTCGGCAGAGCTGCTGGTGGCCGGGTCCCGCGGGCTCGGCGGGTTCGCCGGGCTGGTGGTGGGCTCGGTCGGCCTGGCCCTCGCCGCGCGCTCCGAGGCGCCGACCGTCCTGGTCCGGTCCACCGGGGCGCACCGGCCGGGCCCGGAGGGGACGGCCGTGGTGGTCGGGGTCGACTCCCGGTCGTCGGCGCCCGACGTGCTCGACTTCGCCTTCCGCGAGGCCTCCCGGCGCGGGTCGGTGCTGCGCGCGGTGCACGGGTGGACCCCGCCGCCGGTGTGGGGCTACGCGGGCGTGATCACCCCCCAGGTCGAGGCGGAGCAGTTCGGGGCGATCGAGGCGGAGCTGTTGCGCGAGGCCCTGACCGGCTGGCGGGAGAAGTACCCCGAGGTGGCCGTCGTCGAGGACTGCCGGATCGCGGGTGGAGCGGAGGCGGTCGTGGACGCCGCTGCGGACGCGGCACTTGTGGTCGTCGGCCGGCGGCGCCGCCGCCACCGGATCGGCATGCAGCTCGGCCCGGTCGCCCATGCGGTGCTGCACCACGCACAGGCCCCGGTCGCGGTCGTCCCGCACGACTGACCGGGGCGCCGGACGCTGGACGCTGGACGACGGCGGTGGACGCGGCCGGCCCTGTGGTGGCGCACCCCCGGCGCGAGTTCTCACGGGCGGACCGCGAGACCGTGACAACGCCGTTCGAGGCGACACCGCGCACATCTCCGAAGGCCGCACCGGGCGTGCAGGCGCGCGGCCCGGCGGACGGCGGGGACGGCGCGGCGCCTCAGGTGAGCAGGTGCTCGATCCGGTCGAGGGCGCCGGGCAGGTCGCGCGGCCGCAGGATGCCGGTGCCGGGTTGGCGGCCGGCCCAGCCCGGGCCGGCGGTCAGGACGACCGGGCGGGAGCGGGACCCGCGGCCGCCCCAGGCGGTCTCGGCGGTCCGCCGGGCCAGTACCCGGTCGGCGGTGTGCTTGGCCTGGGACCAGATCATCACCGCGGCCGGCCCGGTCCTGCGGACCGCCTCCAGCAGCGCCTCGGCCGGCACCGCGGCGCCGAACATCCGGTAGGGCAGGCCGCGTTCGGCCAGCCCGGCGGCGACCGCCTCCAGCGGGAGGGTGTGCAGTTCGGCCGGCATGCCGACGAGCAGCGCGGGCGGGCCCGACCGGGGCGGTTCTGGGCGGTCGGCGACCCGTCGCAGTGCGGTGGAGACGTGCCAGGACAGCAGGTGCTCGACCTCGACGTACCGTTCGCCCTCGCCGGCCCACTTGCGTCCGGCCGCGCGCAGCGCGGGCATCATGACCTCCGTCCAGGCGGCCACCACCCCCATCTCGTCGACCACCTGACGGAGGATCAGTGCGACCTCGACGGTGTCGAGGCGGACGGCGGCGCGGGTGAGGCCGCGGCACTCCGGGCGGACCGGGCCGGCCGGCGAGGCGGTGCCGGGGTCGAACGGGTCGCGGCCGTCGCGGTACGGGGTGCCGGGAGGCTGTGGGGGTCCGGTCCGGGCGGTGTCGAGGGCCAGCCGCGCCGCCTCCCCGGGTGGTACGCCGCGCGCGGTCAGTCGGCGCATGGCCTCGAGGACGGTGACGTCCTGCGGGCTCCAGCGGCGGTGGTGGCCGGTTTCGCGCAGGGCCGGTCCGATGCCGTACCGCCGCTCCCAGGAGCGGACCGTGGTCGGCGAGACGCCGAGCCGACGGGCCACTCCCCCGGTGGTGAGGCTGGCCCCTGCGAGCGGCGGAGCGGAATCGGCTCCGGGCAGGGGCACGGAAGCTCCGGCGGGTGCCGGGCCGCCGCGCACGCCCGTGGCGCTCACCATGCGGCGCGGCGGCGGGAGGCTCGGACGGGTGCGGCGCAAGCCATGACTCTCCTCCTCGCGCTCGGTCGGGGCCGCCCGGCGGTCGCGGCAGTCCTTCGCTCCGCCGGTGGCCCACCTCCGTCCAGCATCGCGAACCGGGCCGGTGCACACGGCTCGCAGCGCTTGCGCACCGAACTGCCGGCGATAGCTAGGCCTCCGGGAGGTCCTTGACGAAGACGATCCCGTCGTGGTCGGCGAGATGGGCCGGGTCGAGGGGGGCGTAGCCGAAGTACGGGGAGACGCGGGGGGCGGGCGGGGCCTCGCCGAGGAGGGCGGCCAGCCGGCGGGCGTCGACGAGTCGGCGCTGCTCGGGGAGTGTGTAGAGGAGACCTTCGAGGGTGTCCGGCGGCGGGGTGTCGACCCCCCGGTGCCGGATGGTGCCGAGGGCCGTGGCCAGGAAGGTGTACTCCTCGCCCAGGTGGGCGCTGACGAGTGCGCCGGCGCTCCACCACTCCAGCGGCAGGTCGCCCATCCGCATGCTGCTCCTGTGCCGCTGGAGGTGGCCGTTGTGGGCGTGCACGAGTGCCGGGCCGCGGGCGGCGATCGCGAGGAGGTTGTCGGCCATCATGCCGTCCCGCAGGCCGACCAGCCGCGCCAGCCGGCTCGACGAGGTGTCGGCCATCCAGAAGTGGTAGCGCAGCAGGCCGGTGGCGGTGCGGCCGTGGAGCCGCGCCCTGTCCCAGTCCTCCCGCGAGGTTGCCGCGATCAGGTGCGGCGTCTGCGCGTCCAGGAGGGCCACGAGGTCGTCGGCGATCAGCCGCAGCTCCCTCGCCGCGGCCGACTGCCCGACGGACTTCGTCGGGGCCCACATCGCGCCGGGATCGGTCCACGGGTCGTCCGCGCCGAGCAGGCGGTCGAGTGCCTCGGCGGTGCAGGGCAGCAGGTCCGCGGCCACCCGGGCCGCGAGGTACCCGTGGAGCGCGGTGAGCGCCTGCCGGGGGCTTGCGGCACCGGTGATCTCCAGCGGGCCGTCGAAGCCGGCGAACCGGAGCCGGTCGGTGGCGGGTCGGTCCGTGTTGAAGTCGCGCATCCAGCGCACGAGTTCGCGGTTGGCCGGGGATTCGCCGAATCCGTGGCTGAAGCCGCGCTCCATGGTGTCGTCGAGGGTGCCCGTGCCGGTGGTGACGTAGTCGTCGACGAGCAGGCCCGTCATGCAGTCGCTCTCGAGTGCGATCGTCCGGTAGCCGTCCTGCTCGACGAGCTGTCGGAAGAGTTCGTTGCGGACGTCGAGCAGGGTGTCCTCGCCGTGGGTGGGCTCGCCCAGGGCGAGCAGCCGCGGCCGGGTGGGGAGCAGCCGCATGACGGCGGCGGCGTCGACGGCGTGGGCGGTGTCCGTGATGTCGGTGACCATGCCTTCAACGCTATCTTTGAACCTTCGGTGGAAACTTTCCGGCGGATTCGGCGGGGTCGTGGGACGAAACCTTCAAGGCGGTGATCGGCTCAGGCCGGTCGATCTGGCGCGTCGGCACGGTCTGTCCACCCAGGCGGTCAGGAACTACGAGGAGGCGGGCATCCTGCCGCCGGCCGGTCGCACACCCCACGGCTACCGCACCTACACCGCGTTGCACGTCGGGGCCCTGGGCGCGTTTCTCGCACTGCTGCCCGGCCACGGCCACCGGACGGCGGCGTCGATCATGCGGGCGGTGAACGAGGACGCCGAGGAGGAGGCGTTCCGTCAGATCGACGAGAGCCACGCCCGGCTCCTCGACGACCGGCGGACCCTGCGGGCCGTGGAGGACGCGCTCCGCAGCCTGGAGGCCGGTGCCGCACCCGGCCCGGGTGCGGTGTCCGGCTCAAGTGCGGTGTCCGGCCTGGGCGGCATGTTCATCGGGCCGCTGGCGAGGCGATTGGGGATCCGGCCGGCGACGCTGCGCAAGTGGGAGCGGGCCGGGCTGGTGCACCCGCGCCGCGACCCGTCGACGGGGTACCGCGTCTACGACGACGCCGCTGTGCGCGACGCCCTTCTGGCTCACCAACTCAGGCGTGGTGGTTACCTGTTGGAGCAGATTGCGCCGCTGATCGGCGAAGTCCGCGCGGCCGGCGGGGTGGAACCCCTGGAGGCGGCGCTGCGCGACTGGCACGGCCGGCTGTCCGCCCGCGCGCGGGCGATGCTCACCGGCGCCGCCGCGTTGGAGGCGTACCTGAGCGAACGTGCCGCTCACTCGTCCTGATGCCCGGGCCCGGTCATTCCCGGACGGCGAGGGTGTCCCGCATCCGGATCAGGCCGTCGCGCATGCGGGTCTTGACGGTGCCGAGGGGGGCGCCGAGGAGTTCGGCGATCTGCGACTGCGAGTAGCCGCCGTAGTAGGCGAGGGCGATCGACTGGCGCTGCAGTGCGGTGAGGGCGCGCAGGCAGTGCCGGACCCGGTCGCGGTCGAGGCGGCGTTCCACGGCTTCGGAGACCTCGTCGAACGGCGGGGCCGGCGAGGCCGCGGCGGCCCGCCGGTCGCGGTCGGCGGCCGCCTGCGAAGCCCGGACCCGGTCGACGGCGCGGCGGTGGGCGATGGTCAGCACCCAGGGCAGCACGCCGCCGCGCTCCGGCCGGTAGCGGGCGGCGGTGCGCCAGACCTCCAGCAGTACCTCCTGTGCCACCTCCTCGGCCTGTGCCGGGTCCCGCAGCACCCGGCGGGCCAGGCCGAGCACCGGTCCGGCCACCGCCTCGTACAGCTCGCCGAACGCCCGCTCGTCGCCGCGCGCGACGCGCGGCAGCACGTCACCGAGGTCGCGAGGGCGGCCGAGGTCACGAGGACCGCCGAGGTCCCGGTGGTCCTCGCGGGACGGCGTCGGGATGCGCTCGGCGGGGGGTGGGGCTAGGGGGTGCTCGCGTACGGCTGTCACACTGCGACCCTCGCGGTCGGCACCGATCAGGGGCCAGTCGCAGCGTTGCTGCACCGTTCCGGAAGGGCGTGTCTCAGTCGGTGAGCAGCGCCGCGACGCGGTGGGCGGTCTTCTCTCCGGCCCGCTGTCTGATCAGCCCTTCCTTGGCGGCGGCCCGCAGGTGGAGGAGGGTCTCCTCCGGGCCTTCCGCGGTGAGGACGGCGGTGACCAGGACGGGGTTCATGTTCCACGCTCCCCCGCCGGTCATCACCCGGATCGTGCGCCGCCCGGCGACGCGCTCGGCGGCTCGCTCTCCGCGCCGCGGTGCGACCCGGTGGCCGATCCGGGCCAGGAGGCCGGTCACCCGGGCCTCGGCGCGGGCGAGGCCCAGCGGGAGCCGGAGGCCGATCTCGTGGACGTTCTTCGGCAGCCGCCTGGCCACGAATGCCGCGCCTCGCCCGCCGATCGAGCCGATCGCCTCGGCCAGCACCCGGTCCTCGAACTCCACGTCCTCGAACTCGACGTCCTTGAACTCCACGGTCCGCCTCCCCTCGAAGCGGCCACGATAGCGGGCGGGCTCAGGCCCCGGCCGGGGTGGTGGTGGAGACGGCCGACGGCGCCGCGCCCTGCAGTTCGGCGGGCGGGGTGCGGGCCGCGTCCATCGCCTCGACCCGGACCAGGCTGCCCCAGACCGCCATCCGGTACAGCGAGGTGTAGACGGGGGTGCAGGTCGTCAGCGTGATGTAGCGGCCCGGCGCGCGGTAGGGGGATCCGGCGGGGACGGGCTCGACGATGCCGATGTTGTCGGGCGGCGTCTCCGGCAGGACGCCGTCCACCCGGTAGACGTACCAGTGGTCGCGGGTCTCGACCACGATCGGGGCGCCGACGCCGACGGCGTCGAGGTCGTGGAACTTCGCCCCGTGGCCGTCGCGGTGGGCGGCCAGCGCGAAGTTGCCCGACGGGTCCCAGGGCATCGCCGCACGGGGCTCCCGGTAGACGCCGGCGACGCCCTGGTCCAGGACGGCGGGGCCGGTCCCCACCTTGATCACCACCGGGTCCGGCCGCATCGCGGGGATGTGCAGGAAGCCGAGGTCCTGGCCGATGCGGTCCGGGACGGGCGCACCGGAGGTGCCGGGCGAGGCCCAGCCCTGCCGCAGCCGGTCTCCGGCCCGGTCGGCCTGCCGGTCGGCGACGAGGTCCGTCCACCAGAGCGAGTACGCCGCGAACAGCACGGCCGCCAGGGCGACCGCCAGCAGCACGTTGCCCAGGCCGTCCGTCCACCGGCCGACGCGCGACCGCGGCCGCGTGCTGTCCTCCGGAACCCGGCCCATCGGGTCCTCCTCCGCCTCGGGTACCCTGCGGATAAGGAACCCGCCCGGGGATGAGTGCCCCCGTCAGACCCCGCTCTGGCAGCGCCGCTTGTCCGTTCCACCAGTCTGCCGAGTGGCGGACACGGATCCGCCCGAACGGCGCGCGGGCAGTCGGGTGGTCCGCCCGTACCGCCCGCGTCCGGGCCGATCCGCAGGCCGCGTTCTAGCCTGGACGGATGGCGATCCACGGCTTCGCGACCACCGAGTTCCAGCTCGTCCTGCTGCGCCGCATGGCCGACTTCCGCCCCGAGCTGGTCGAACAGGCCGTGCGCCGGCTCGGGGCCACCCGGGCCGGCATGCGCGAGGCGAACAAGCGATGGCAGGCGATGCTCCGGTCGAGCCGCCTCCCGCACGGCGCCCGCCGCTACACGGCCGTCCTCGGCCCGCCGGAGGCCGTGCTGCCCCGCCGGATCGGAGATCTCGACTGCACCGCGCAGCACTGGACGCTGCCGCTCTGGCCGGAGCTGCGGTTCGAGATCCTGCTCGGGCCGGCCGGCGAGGCCTCCCCGCCCTGGAACGAGTGGCTGGTCCGCGCACCGGGCGCACCGGCACCCCGCCTGCGGACGCTGGCGGACCTGGCGCCGTGGCGCTGCGTCGTGTCGGACGTCGGCGCGGCCTTCCCGCCCGCCGTCCCGCGCGAGGGCAGTGCGCCGACCCGCTGGCAGCTCGACTTCACCGCCCCGGACGCGGCCGGCCGCCCGCATCCCTGCACGGCCGACTTCACCTGGGGCCTGCTGCAGGAGGTCCGGACCGACGAGCAGGCCGTGCCGCTGCGCTCCGGAGACTGACACCGCGTCGGGGCGGTCCCGGCCCGGGAGGTGGACGGCTTCCGGCGGAAGTTCCTCGTCCGACGTCCCGTTCCCCCGGAGTCGATCGCCCGCCGTCGGGGGCGGTTTGACGAGGTGGCGCCCGTTCGGGTTGGTTGGTGGACACGCACAAACCGCCCCGAAACAGACGAAATCATGACCTCATCCACCGTCACCGTCTTCCGCGGTGTCCGGCCGTTCGGCGCCGGTGCGCCCGTCGATCTGATCGCCGTGGACGGGCTGCTGGCCGAGCGGGTGCCTGCGGACGTCCCGGTGGAGGTCGTCGACGGGGCGGCCGGATCGCCCTGCCGACGCTGGTGGACGCGCACATCCACCCGGGACAGGACGGCCTGGGGCGAGCCCTGGTACAGCCGCCGTCCGGGCCGACGCGCTGCCCGAGTACGTGCGCGGCGACGTCGACCTGTACGAGCACCAGCGGACGCCGCTCGCCGAACGGGCCCACCGGCTGCTCGCGCACGCGGTGACCCGGGGGACCCGGGCCGTGCGGGCGCACGTGGACGTGGCCCCGGCGTACGGCCTGGCGGGGGTGGAGGGGCTGGCCGCCGCCCGGGAGCGGCTCGGTGCGGCCGAGGCGGAGCACTACTTCGCCGTCCGCGAGTCACTGGAGGCGCTGGCCGCCGAGCTCGCCACGCGGAACGCCACCCCGGCCGGGCTGCGCGGCCTGGAGCGGATCCTGGCCCGGACGCGGAAGGCCGCCGAGGCGGGCCGGCTGCGAGAGACTGTCGGCCTGAACGCCGACTTCCACCGGGCGATCGTGGAGCTGTCCGGCAATCCGCTGCTCCAGGACATGATGGCGCCGCTGGACGGCCGGCTGCGCCGGCTGTTCCGCCTCACCTCCGGGCCGGAGAGCACCTCGCCGATGTGCACCGAGCAGGAGCAGTTGCTCGCCGCGATCGCTCCGGCGACCCGGCGGCCGCCGCCGACCTGGCCCGGCAGCACGTCGCGGGCACCCGGGCGTTCGCCCTGGAGGTGCTGGGGCGCGGCGACTCCTGACCGGCACCCTTCGCACCTTTCGTGGTGATCTGCCCGGATCATCCCTAGGATGGGTGACCGGCGCACGGGTGCGGCCGGACGGGTGGCACCCGGGCGGAAAGCCGATCAGCTCGGGACGGGGTCCCCATGGCTCAGGCCGACACTCCGGCGCGGACCGTCCTCATCACCGTGGACGACGATCCCTCGGTCTCCCGTGCCGTCGCCCGCGACCTGCGGCGGCGCTACGGCGAGTCGTACCGGGTCCTGCGGGCCGAGTCCGGCGAGTCGGCGCTGGAGGCCCTGCGCGAGCTGAAGCTCCGCGGCGACCTGGTGGCGGTGATCATCGCCGACTACCGGATGCCCGCCATGAGCGGCATCGACTTCCTGGAGCAGGCGCTCGACATCTACCCGGACGCGAGGCGGGTGCTGCTCACCGCGTACGCCGACACCGGCGCGGCCATCGACGCGATCAACATCGTCGACCTCGACCACTACCTGCTCAAGCCCTGGGAGCCGCCGGAGGAGAAGCTCTACCCCGTCCTCGACGACCTGCTGGAGGCCTGGCGGGCCGACGAGCACCGGCCGGTGGCCGTCACCAAGGTCGTCGGGCACCGCTGGTCGGCGCGCTCATCGTCCGTCCGCGAGTTCCTGGCGCGCAACGAAGTGCCGTACCGCTGGTACTCCTCCGACGATCCCGAGGGCCGGCGGCTGCTGGCCGCCGCGGGCGAGGACGGCCGCCGGCTGCCGTTGGTGGTGACCCCGGACGGCTCGGCGCTGGTGGAGCCGGCCGACCGCGACCTCGCCGCCCGGGTGGGCCTGGCCACGACACCGGCGGCCGGCTTCTACGACCTGGTCATCATCGGAGGCGGTCCGGCCGGCCTGGGGGCTGCGGTCTACGGGGCCTCGGAGGGGCTGCGCACCGTCCTGGTCGAGCGCTCGGCGACCGGCGGCCAGGCGGGCCAGAGCTCGCGCATAGAGAACTACCTCGGCTTCCCGGACGGCGTGTCCGGGGCCCAGCTCACCGACCGGGCGCGGCGGCAGGCCGCGAAGTTCGGCGCGGAGATCCTCACCGCGCGCGAGGTCACCGGGCTGGAGGCCAGCGGGTCGGCGCGGGTCGTCCGGTTCTCCGACGGCTCGGCGATCGCCGCGCACACGGTGATCCTGGCGACCGGCGTGTCGTACCGGCAGCTCGACGCCCCGGGCGTGGCGGAGCTGACCGGCTGCGGGGTGTTCTATGGCTCGGCGCTGACCGAGGCCGCCGCCTGCCGGGGCCAGGACGTCTACATCGTCGGCGGCGCGAACTCGGCCGGCCAGGCGGCGCTGTACCTGGCCCGCAGCGCCAAGTCGGTGACGCTGGTGGTGCGCCGGCCGTCGCTGGCCGCCACCATGTCGCACTACCTCGTCCAGCAGGTCGAGGAGGCGCCCACGGTCGCCGTCCGCGGCTGCACGGTCGTGGAGGCGGCGCACGGCGAGCACCAGTTGGAGCGGCTCACGCTGCGCGACACGGAGACCGGCGGCACCGAGACCGTGGACGCCCAGTGGATGTTCGTGTTCATCGGGGCGGCGCCGCGCACCGAGTGGCTGGAGGGCGCCGTGCTCAGGGACGCCCGCGGGTTCATCCTGACCGGCCCCGACCTGGCGCCCGAGGGCCGGCGGCCGGCCGGCTGGGAGCTGGAGCGGCCGCCCTACCACCTGGAGACCAACGTGCCCGGGGTGTTCGTGGCCGGGGACGCCCGCGCGGAGTCGGCCAAGCGGGTCGCCTCGGCGGTGGGCGAGGGGGCGATGGCCGTGATGCTCGCGCACCGCTACCTGGAGCAGTCATGACCGCCGCCCCGCTGCCCTGCGACCCGCACGAGCTCTCCTCGCTCTTCCTCTTCGAGAAGCTCGCGCCCGAGCAGCTCGACCGGCTCTGCCGGGAGGGCTCGGTGCTGGCCTTCGAACCAGGCCCGGTGTACGCCGAGGGCGACCCGGCCACCTGCTTCTACGTGCTGCTGGAGGGCACCGTCGTGCTCTCCCGCCGGGTCGGGGACTACGACGTGGAGGTCACCCGGACCTCCGACCGCGGTGTGTACGCCGGGGCCTTCCAGTCCTACCTCGGCGACCGGGTGCCGCAGGTCTACAACAGCTCGCTGAAGGTCGCCGAGCACTCGCGGTTCTACGTGCTGCCCGCGGAGTGCTTCGCGCAGATCATGCGCGAGTGGTTCCCGATGGCCGTCCATCTGCTGGAGGGGCTGTTCTTCGGCTACAAGAGCGCGCAGGCCGCGGTCGGCCAGCGGGAGCGGCTGATGGCCCTCGGCGCGCTGTCCGCGGGGCTCACCCACGAGCTCAACAATCCGGCCGCGGCTGCCGTCCGGGCCACCTCCGCGCTCCGCGAGCGGGTCGCCGGGATGCGTCACAAGCTGGGCGCGATCGCGGCGGGCCCGTACCGGCGCGACAGCCTGGAGGCACTGGTCGAGGTGCAGGAGCGGACGGCGGAGCGGGTCGCCAAGGCGCTCTCGCTCAGCCCGCTGGAGGCCGCCGACCGGGAGGACGCTCTGAGCGACTGGCTGGACGACCACGGCATCGACGGCGGCTGGCAGATGGCGCCGACCTTCGTCCAGGCCGGTCTCGACACCGAGTGGCTGGAGCAGGTCGCGGCCGCCGTCGACGAGGGCTCGCTGGCGGGCGCGATGAAGTGGCTCAACTACACCGTCGAGACCGAACTGCTGATGAACGAGATCGAGGATTCGACCAACCGCGTCTCCGCCCTCGTCACCGCGGCCAAGCAGTACTCGCAGCTGGACCGGGCGCCCTACCGCACCGCCGACGTCCACGAGCTGCTCGACAGCACCCTGCTGATGGTCTCCGGCAAGATCGGCCCCCGGATCCGGGTGGTCAAGGAGTACGACCGCGCCCTGCCGCCGATCCCCGCCTACCCAGGCGAGCTCAACCAGGTGTGGACGAACCTGATCGACAACGCCGTCGCCGCGATGAACGACGGCGGCGGGGACGGCACGCTCACCGTCCGCACCGCACGGGAGGGCGACCGGCTGCTCGTCGAGTTCGCCGACACCGGGCCCGGGGTGCCCGAGGAGATCCGCGACCGCATCTTCGACCCGTTCTTCACCACCAAGCCGGTCGGCCAGGGCACCGGACTCGGCCTGGACATCTCCTGGCGGATCGTCGTCAACAAGCACCACGGCGACCTCCGGGTGGAGTCCGTCCCTGGCGACACCCGGTTCCAGGTACGCCTGCCGCTGACCGCGCCCGACGCGCCCGACGACAACGGAGCCGCGCCGCAACCGTCCTGACCGGCAGCCGCGGCGGGCCCCGACCGACAGCGAGGTGGACCGCATGGGATACATCGGCACGGTGGGGCTGGTGCTCCACCCCGAACGCCAGTGCGCGCCCACCGTGGACGCCGTCCTCGACTGGAGCCGCGCCCGCGGCGCCAAGGTCCTCGGCCTCGCGGACGAGGTCGCCCGGATCGGCTGCCGCACGGTGCCGGTCGGGGACGAGGAGATGACCGAGACCGCCGACCTGCTGATCAGCCTCGGCGGGGACGGCACCATGCTGCGCGCGCTGCGCCTGGTGGTCGGCGGCCACGCGCCCGTCCTCGGGGTCAACGTCGGACGCCTCGGCTTCCTCGCCGAGGTCGACATCCCGGAACTGCCCGCCGCGCTCGACGCGATCGACGGCCACCGGTTCAGCGTCGAGCCGCGCTCCGGCGTCCGGGTCCGCCTCGGGGACGACGTCGAGACGGCGCTCAACGACATCGTGCTGCTGCGCAGCCCCGGACACCGGTCGGCGGCGGTCGCCGTGCACGTCGAGAACCAGCCGTTCGTCCGGTACACCGCGGACGCGGTCGTGGTCGCCACCCCGACCGGGTCGACCGCCTACAGCTTCTCGGCCGGCGGCCCGATCGTCTCCCCCGCCGCCGAGGGGCTGCTGATCACCCCGGTGGCCCCGCACTCGGCGTTCAACCGCTCGGTCTTCCTGTCCGCCGGGGAGCACCTCGCCCTCGAAGTGCTGTCGCACAGCGGCGACCTGGCCGTGGAGGCCGACGGCCGGCTGGTCGGCCGGGTGAGCCCGGGCCAGGTCGTCGAGGTGACGATGGTCCCCGCTGCGGCACAGGTCGTCCGCCTCGGCCACACCACCTTCTACCAGCGGGCCCAGCGCAAACTCCGCCTCACCGGCTCGGCCGAACCCACCTGACCGGGCGCCGGCCCGCCGCGCCGGCAACCGGCTGCGGTGTCGGCGACGTCACCTACGGTGCGAGGAACGGTGGATGTCCCCGCGCCGCAGGTCGCGGACGGGACAGTGAGGGGGACTCGTCATGTTCGGTTGGATCTTTTTCGGAGCCCTGCTGATGGCGCCGATCGCCTTCGGAATGACTCGGGAGATCCGCACGGCGCGGCGGGCGGGGGGCTCGGAGCGGATGCTGCGGACGCTGGCCGGCCGCCCCGGCTGGCGGGTGATGAAGCCCGGCGAACCGTGGCGGGAGTACGTCCCGCACTACCCCTGGCTGGACGTGCCGCGCAGCACCACGGCCACCGGTCCCGGCG
Source organism: Kitasatospora sp. NPDC085879 (assembly GCF_040686255.1). NCBI lineage: Bacteria > Bacillati > Actinomycetota > Actinomycetes > Kitasatosporales > Streptomycetaceae > Kitasatospora > Kitasatospora sp. NPDC085879. The sequence continues at coordinate 23,654 of NZ_JBFBJZ010000053.1, forward strand.
GGGACGGGCGCGAGGTCACCGTCGCCCGGTTCATCCGGCTGGAACAGCGGCGCGGCCTGCACTGGCTGGTGTTCCACTACGAACTCCCGGGGCGCGTGCCGATGATCCGGCTCGAACGGACCTGGAGCGCCGAGGCCCTGCGGGTCAAGGTGCTCGCGCCGGGCCTGTACATCCCGATGGCCGGGGACGGCCGCACCCCGGTGCTCCGCGACCTCGTCATCGCCACCGACCTGATCGATCGTCTGGAGGCCCTGGGCGCCCCCGCGGTCAGCGTCCAGCGGGACTCGGTCTGCTTCGTCTACCACCCGCTGCCCGACCGCGCCGAGGTGGGGCGGTACGTGGACGGGCTCGCCGCGCTCCTTCCCGATCTGGTGCGGATCGCCGTCGCCACCGAGGCGGCGCCGATCGCCCCGGACGCCCAGGACTCCCGGGGCGAGTGAATGCCCGACCGTGACGGTGCCGAGAGCCCTCTCTGCGCATCAAACCAGGCTTAAGAGAGGGTTAAGCAACCGACGGTCGGACAAAGGTGCAGGTCAGGTGCGCGCGGTTGCGTGCACCTGACATTGCCATGAGGGTTGCCGCTCCGTAATATTCAGGCCCACGGGCGACGCCGCATCAGATCTGAGAGCGCTCTCACTACCCTCAGTGACGGCGCCGGCTCCCTCCCCCCGCTCCCCACCCGACCTCGCGGAGAACGGACCCCCACACCATGACGCCACGTCACCAACGACCGATATCCCGCCGGAAGCTCCTCGCCGCGACGGCGGGCGTGGCCCTCACCGTGCCCGCGGTGGTGACCTGGCTCCAGTCGGCCGCCGGCGCGTCGACCACCACCACCCTGCCGCTGGATCTGGCGAACACCACGGGGAACAACACCGTGTACGCCTACGTCCTCGGCCGGGACCCGGCGGCGGGCGGCAACTGGGCCTTCGTCCAGGCGGACGGGACGAGCCTGTACCACCCGCCGAACCCGGCCAACGACCAGACGCCGCTGGGCGTCGACTGTGCCATCGCGCTGAACGCCTCGGGCGCCGGGCCGCGACGGGTGACACTTCCCCGGCTCGACAGCGGCCGTATCTACTTCGCCGTCGGCGCCAAGCTCACCTTCCTGATGAACCGCGGCGGCGGACTGGCCCTGCCCTCGGTGAGCAACCCCAGTGACCCCAATGCGAACGTCCGCCACGACTTCTGCGAATTCACGTTCAACAACGACCAGTTGTACGCCAACATCACCTTTGTGGACATGGTCTGCCTGCCGATCGCCTTCCAGCTGGAGACCGGGCAGGGCACCCAGACGGTCCGCGGCCTGCCCGCCGACGGGCTGTCCCGGGTGGCCGCCGCGCTGCGGGCCCAGTCCGCCGCCGACGGAAGCGACTGGAGCCGGCTGATCGTCAACAAGAACGGCTCCGACCTGCGCGTGCTCAGCCCGAACCTGGCGATCCGCGGCAACAGTTCGCTGTTCAGCGGCTACTTCGACAGCTACGTCGACCAGGTGTGGACCAAGTACCGTTCCACCGACCTGAAGATCGACACCCAGTTCACCTGGGGCACCGTCACCGGCCGGGTGAACGGCGACACCCTCACCTTCCCCGGGGTGGGCAGCTTCGCCCGGCCGTCGACCCTGTCGATCTTCTCGTGCAGCGACGCGCCCTTCACCACGGGCAACGACGTCATGGGCAACCTGAGCGCCCGACTCGCCGCCGCCTTCAACCGGACCACCCTGCTGGACAACCCCAACCAGCCGACCGCCGAGAACCCGGCCGCCTTCTACACCAAGCCCCGGACCAACCACTACGCCCGGATCCTGCACGGCACCACCCCCGACGGGCTGGGCTACGCCTTCCCGTACGACGACGTGCACCCGGCCGGGGTGGACTTCGAGGGCAAGGTGCAGTCGGGCAGCCCCACCCGGTGGACCATCACCGTCGGCGGGGTGGCCGGCGGCGGCGGGGGAAGCACGCCGACACCGACCGCGACACCGACCGCGACCGCGACCGGTGGCACGGGCAGCGCCTTCGCCACCATCCAGGCCGAGGCGTTCGCCGCACAGTCCGGCGCCCAGGTGGAGGCCTGCTCCGACACCGGCGGCGGCTCCGACGTGGGCTGGCTCGCCAACGGCGACTGGCTGAAGTTCGCCGCCGTCAACTTCGGTACCGCCGGGGCGACCCGGTTCAGCGCCCGGGTCGCCTCCGGCGCGGCCGCCGGGGTGAGCGGCCTGGTCCAGGTCCGGCTCGGCAGCCCCACGGCGACACCCGTCGGCAGCTTCGCCCTCGCGAACACCGGCGGCTGGCAGACCTGGCGCACGGTACCGGCGGACATCAGCCGCACCACCGGTGTCCACGACGTCTACCTGACCTTCACCAGCGGCCAGCCCGCCGACTTCGTCAACATCAACTGGTTCACCTTCGGATAGCGCGGTCCGGACCGGCGCCGATCCGGACGGCACTGGTCCGGACGGCGCCGATCCGGACGGCACCGGTCCGCACGGCACCGCGTCCCAGTGGCGCGGTGCCGCGTCCGGTTCCCGGCGGGCAGGCCGGGGGCCGGACGCATCCGTGCGCCCGGGGCCCGAAGGAGCGGGCTACTCGCCGGCGTGGATCACCGTGAGCGCGTGCTCGCGGGCCGCCGGGCCCAGTCCGGCGTTCAGCTCGTCGAACAGCCGGCCCGCGCCGACGCCGTTCCAGCCGGGCGGGAGCAGCGCGAGCGGGAGCCCCGGATCCCGGTAGGGCAGGCGGCGCCACTGGGTGAGCATCGGCACGTAGACCCGGAAGGCCTCCTGCGGGGAGATGCCGCCGGCCTTCACCTTGTCGAGCACCGGTCGGTAGCGGCGCAGGAAGTCTGCGTAGAGCGCGGTGAGTTCGTCCAGGTCCCACCAGCTGCGGACCTTGGTGCGCAGGTCACCGAAGGCGAGGTGGTCGCCGGCGAAGAGGTCGACGTAGCCGGCGAGGCCGCGGCGCTCCAGGGTCCGGCGGGTCTCGGCGGCGAGGTTGCCCGGTGCGACCCACACGCCGGGCGCGGCGGTGCCGAAGCCGAGCCGGGTCAGGCTGGTCCTGAGTTCGTGCCGCTTCTGCCGCTCGGACTCGGGGACGGAGAAGACCACCAGGATCCAGCCGTCCTCGGCGACCGCCCGTACGCGTTCGAAGATCCGGACGTCGCCCTCCGCGAGGGTCTCCAGGACCTGCGCCGCGAGCGAGTAGCCGGCCGCTCCCTCGTGCCGCCCGCTCTCCAGCACGCCGCGGCGCTTGAGGCGGGAGATCGAGGAGCGCACCGCCTGCGATTCGACCCCGAGGTCGGCCATGAGCCGGACCACCGACGCCACGGAGAGCCAGTTCTGCTCGCCCCGCGCGTACAGGCCGAAGGCGGTGATGATCAGCGGGCCGTGCCGCGCGTCGCGGCCGGTCGCGGGTGACTCCTCGTGCCCGGCCGTCACAGCTGCGCTCTCCTCGCCTCGGGCCGGTGCTGTCCGTGGGACCCGTCACCGGGCAGCCTATCGTCACCCCGCTCGCATGATCGACGCGGATCGCGTGATCGGCACCGGCCGCCGGCACTCACTCCGGGGCGCTCACTCCGGGGCGCTCACACCGGGCGCTCACACGAGGGCGGTCGCGGCCACCCGGTTGCGCAGCTCGCCGAGGCCGGCGACCCGGGTGACGACGAGGTCGCCGTCGTCCAGGAAGATCTGCGGGTCGCGGGCGCTGCCGATGCCGCTCGGGGTGCCGGTGAGCAGGACGTCGCCGGCGCGGAGGGTCATGCCGCGGCTGAGTTCGGCGATCAGCCGGGCCACGGGGAAGGCCATCTGCGCGCTGGACGCGTTCTGCAGGAGAACGCCGTTGACCTCGCACTGCACGTGCAGCGCACCGGGGTCGGGCACCTCGTCGGCGGTGGTGAGCCAGGGGCCGAGCGGCATGGTGGCGTCGATGCTCTTGCCCTTGAGCCACTGGCCGCCGTGCGCCCGCTGGAGGTCGCGCTGGGAGACGTCGTTGGCGACCAGGTAGCCGAGGACGTGCTGCAGCGCCTCGCTCTCCGGGATCGACCGGCCGTCGCGGCCGATGACGAGGGCGATCTCGGCCTCGTAGTCCCACTGGGTCGACAGGGCGGCGTCGTAGGCGATGTCGTCGCCCGGGCCGATCACGGTGTCCGGGCCCTTGGTGAAGAAGGTGGGCCGGATGGGCCGGTCCGGGTCCTCGTGCCCGCGCTTCCCGCGGGACTCCTCGAAGTGGTCCCAGTAGTTCCAGCCGGTGCAGAGGATGTCCCGGTTGAACCGCTGCAGGGGTGATTCCAGGCGGACGGCCGTGAGCGGCAGGACGGGGGCGCCGTCGGCGGCGGCCCGGGCGGCGTCGAGGGCGGCGGGGCCGCCGCGGACGAGGTCGTCGACCGTGCCGAGCCGCTCGGGCAGCACGGCGACGGCCGCTGCGGCCTCGTCGACCGCGCCGGCCCGTCGGCGGCCGTCGACGGTGAAGGATGCGAGTCTCATGCTGCCCTTCTCACGGATCCGTGGCGCTCGTCAGGAATGGTCGATGCTGGCGGGGGCGGCCGGCCTGTCGCGGTCGCCGGGGCGCACCAGGCGCTCGTCCGGGATCACGGCCACGCCGAGGATCTCGATCAGGGCCTCGGGCTGCCAGAGCGCGGTGCAGCCGATGCCGGCCATCGCCGGGTAGACGGGGCCGGCCAGCTCCCGCCAGACCTTGCCGATCTCCTTGCCGTGGGCCTGGTAGCCGGGGATGTCGGTGAGGTACAGGGTGATGCTGACCAGGTCCTGCGGTTCGCCGCCGACCTCGCGGAGGGTGGTGAGGACGTTGCCGAACGCCTGGCGGAACTGCTCGACGATGCCGCCCGGCACGATCCGCATGTCGGCGTCGAGGGCGGTCTGCCCGCCGAGGTGGAGGGTGTTCCCCGCGAGGGTGCCGTGCGAGTAGCCGCTCGGTGCGGGAAGGGTGTCCGGGTTCACGGCGACGGGCGTCATGCCACCTCCGGTCGGGGCTGCGTCGGGCCGGTCCGCCCGGCCGGGCGGGGCGTATTGACAATAGATGACGGTCGTGAAAAAAACGAGAGACCGAGCGGCCCGGGCGCCGGGCGGAGCAGAGCCGGCCCGGCAGCAGCCTCCTTCGACACCACCATGGCGCCGGTCACGGCAGGGACCTGACCGGCACGCCGACGTCCGCCGCACGAAACGGAGCCGTCCGCATGGAGCCCGAGCCCCGCACGTACCGCCTCGAGGGCGACAACTCGATGTACCGTCTGCCGAGCGGCCTGGTCGCCCCGGTGGTGACCCGCCGCGGCCTGGAGGACCCGGGCACCGCCGACTCCGGCGGGGCGGTCCGCGTCTCCGGTGTGAGCATCCAGCACACTCCGGCCAGGCGGCTGTGGTTCGGCAAGGTCAGCAACGAGCCCGGCTACCGCTCGGTCTCCCACCACCACGGCGAGGCCGAGACCGGCGGCTACGTGCTGTCGGGCCGGGCGCGGATCTACTTCGGCGAGGAGTTCGCCGACTACCTCGACATGGAGGAGGGCGACTGGGTCTTCGTGCCGCCCTTCATGCCGCACGTGGAGTGCAACCTGTCCCGGACGAAACCGCTGGTCTGGATGACCACCAGGACACCGGAGAACATCGTGGTCAACCTGCCGGACGTGGCCGACGCCGACCTGCGGGACTGGGAGGACCGGTGACCGCCGCCGACGTCCCCACCTCCGCGGTGTTCACCGCGGCCGTCACCCTGGCCCCGGCCGAGCCCCTGCACTTCGACCTCGCCTTCACCGCCACCACCCAGCCCTGCCCGTGGCCGAAGGCGTACGGCGGCGACCTGGTGGCGCAGGCCGCGGCGGCGGCCATGCGGTCGGTCGCGGACGGCAAGTCGCTGCACTCCATGCACGGCTACTTCCTGCGGCCGGCCGACATCGGCGCCGCGGTGCGGTACGAGGTGGAGCTGCTGCGGGACGGCCGGGGCTACAGCACCCGGCAGGTGCGCGGCTACCAGAACGGCAAGCCGGTCTACGTCTGCCTGGCCAACTTCGCCGCCGGCGAGCCGGGCGGGACCTTCGAGGCCGGGCCCGAGCTCGACCTGGAGGTGCCGGCGCCCGAGGACCTGCCCACCTCCGCCGAGTACCTCGCCGGGCGGGTCGGCGGCACCATGACCGAGGAGTCCAGGGCGTACTGGTCGGGCGGGCGGAGCTTCGACATGCGCCACGTACCGGGCCCGCTCTACCTCGCCGTCGAGGGGAAGCAGACGCCCTGCCAGGCGGTGTGGGTCCGGCCGTTCGACCGGCTGCGGCCGGTCGAGGGACTGACCGACGCCCAGCGGGACCGGGCGGCGCTGGCCTACGTCTGCGACTACACCGTCCTGGAGCCCGTGCTGCGGGTCCTCGGCCTGCCGTGGGCGATGCCCGGGCTGGTCACCGCGAGCCTCGACCACGCGATGTGGTTCCACCGCCCGGGGCCGGTCGACGACTGGCTGCTCTACGTCCAGGAGGCGGTGGCGGCGGACAGCGGCCGCGGCCTCGGCACCGGCCGCTTCTTCACCCGCGACCACCGCCACCTGGCCACCGTCGCCCAGGAGGGCATGATCCGCACCGTCTGACCTCGTGCGTCACCGCCATGGAAGGACTCCCCCGTTGAAGCTCTCACCCTCGGCCCACCTGGACACTTTCACCCGCGACCACCTGCCCCCGGCCGACCGGTGGCCGGTGATCGAGTTCACCACCCCCGACCTGCAGTACCCGGAGCGGCTGAACGCCGCCACCGAGCTCGTCGACCGGGCCGTGCTGATCCACGGACCCGACCTGCCGGCGCTGCGCACCCCGGCCGGGGAGACCTGGTCGTACGGGCTGCTGCGGCTGCGGGCCAACCAGATCGCCCAGGTGCTGACCGAGGACCTGGGGCTAGTCCCCGGCGGGCGGGTGCTGCTGCGCTCGCCGAACAACCCGTGGGCGGTCGCCGCCTGGCTGGGCGTGCTGAAGGCCGGCGGGGTGGCGGTGGCCACCATGGCGGCGCTGCGGGCCGGGGAGCTCGCGCCGGTCGTGGAGCGGACCGGGCCGGCGGTCGCGCTGGTCGACCACCGGTTCACCGCGGACGCGCTGGCCGTCCGGGACACCGTCCTCCCCACGATGGCGGTGGTGGCGCACGGCGGCACCGGCCCCGACGACCTCGTCGCCCGCGCCGCCGCGAAGTCGGGCGAGTTCGCCGACGTGCCGACCGCCGCGGACGACGTGGCGCTGCTCGGCCCGACCTCGGGCAGCACCGGCGTACCGAAGATCACCATGCACTTCCACCGCGACGTGCTCTCCATCGACCACACCTTCGGCCGCCCGCTGCTCGGCCTCGGCCCCGGTGACACGGTCGCCTGCTCGGCGCCGCTGGCCTTCACCTTCGGCCTGGGCATGCTCGCCGTCTTCCCGTTGAGAGCCGGCGCCTGCGCACTGCTGACCGAGTCGGCGACGCCGCTGGAGCTGGCGGAGCACGTGGAGCGCGAGCGCGTCACCGTGCTCGCGACCGCGCCCACCGCCTACCGGGCGATCCTGCGGCACGGGCAGGAGCGGCGGCTCGCCGGGCTGCGGGCCGCGGTGTCCGCCGGCGAGCACCTGCCGAGCACCACCTGGGAGCAACTGCGCGACCGGATCGGGCTGCGGGTCATCGACGGCATCGGCGCCACCGAGCTGCTGCACATCTTCATCGCGGCGGCGGGCGACGACATCCGCCCCGGTGCCACCGGCCGTCCGCTGCCGGGCTGCCGGGCCGCCGTGCTGGACCTGGACGGGCGGGAGCTCGGCCCCGGCGAGGTGGGGCGGCTCGCGGTGATCGGCCCGGTCGGCTGCCGCTACCTGGACGACCCGCGCCAGGACGAGTACGTCGTCGACGGCTGGAACGTCACCGGTGACCTCTTCCACCGGGACGACGACGGCTACTTCTACTACCGGGCCCGCAGCGACGCCATGATCGTCTCCTCCGGGTACAACATCGGCGGCCCCGAGGTGGAGGCCGCCGTCGACACCCACCCGGACGTGGTGGAGTCCGGTGTCGTCGCCAAGCCCGACCCGGAGCGCGGCTCGGTCGTGTGCGCCTTCGTCGTGCTGCGGGACGGCGTGGTGGGCGACGACGCCAAGGCCAAGGAGATCCAGGACCACGTGAAGGGGATCCTGGCGCCCTACAAGTACCCCCGCGAGGTGCGGTTCTGCGCGGCCCTGCCGCGCAACACCAGCGGCAAGCTGCAGCGCTTCGTCCTGCGCAGGATCGTCGACGGCGAGCGGGCCACCGAGCCCGCCGTCGAGCTGTGAAAGGAACACCCGTGAGGATCGCGATCGTCGGCGGCGGCCCCGGCGGCCTGTACTTCGCCGCGCTGATGAAGCAGCTCGACCCGGCGCACCGGGTCACCGTCTGGGAGCGCAACGCCCCGGACGACACCTTCGGCTTCGGCGTGGTGTTCTCCGACGAGACGCTCGGCGGCATCGAGAACGCCGACCCCGAGTTCGCCGCCGCGGTGTCCGACCGCTTCGCCCGCTGGACGGACATCGACATCCACCTCCGCGGCCGCAGCCACACCGTCGGCGGGCAGGGCTTCGCCGCGCTGGGCCGCCGGGAGCTGCTCCGGCTGCTCCAGGAGCGCTGCCTCGGCCTGGGCGTCGACCTGCGCTTCGGCACCCCCGCCCCGGACACGGCGGAGCTGTGCGCCTCGCACGACCTGGTGGTCGCCGCGGACGGCGCCAACTCCCTCGTCCGGCAGGCGTACGCGGAGGAGTTCAGGCCCGCCCTGGACACCCGCCGCAACAAGTACATGTGGCTCGGCACGGACCTGGTCTTCGAGGCGTTCCAGTTCTTCGTCAAGGAGACGGAGTGGGGGACGATGCAGGTCCACGGCTACCCGTACTCGGACTCCGGGTCCACCTTCATCGTGGAGCTGCCCGAGGACGTCTGGCGGCGGGCCGGCTTCGACACCGCCGACGCGGCGGGCCTGCCGCCCGGGGTCTCCGACGAGCCGGCCGTCGAGCGGATCCGCGGCGTCTTCGCCGAGGAGCTGGACGGCCACCGGCTGCTGGCGAACAACTCGAAGTGGCTCACCTTCACCACCGTCCGCAACGAGCGCTGGCACCACGGCAACCTGGTGCTGCTCGGCGACGCCGCGCACACCGCGCACTTCTCCATCGGCTCCGGCACCAAGCTCGCCATGGAGGACTCCCTGGCGCTCGCCGCCTGCCTGCACGAACACCCGGACCTGCCGGGCGCGCTGACGGCCTACGAGGCCGAGCGGCGGCCGGTCGTCGAGTCCACCCAACGCGCCGCCCAGGCCTCGCTGGAGTGGTTCGAGAACCTCGGCATGTACGTCGACCAGGAGCCGACCCGGTTCTGCTTCAACCTGCTGACCCGCTCCCGCCGCATCACCTACGACAACCTGCGGACCCGCGACCCGCAGTTCGCCGACCGGGTGTCCGCGGCCTTCGCCGAGGCCCAGGGGGCGGCCGAAGTGGTGCCGGCGATGTTCCAGCCCTTCCGGCTGGGGCAGCTGGAGTTGAAGAACCGGGTCGTCGTCTCCCCGATGGACATGTACTCCGCCGTCGACGGCGTGCCCGGCGACTTCCACCTCGTCCACCTCGGCTCCCGCGCGATGGGCGGTGCCGGGCTGGTGATGACCGAGATGGTCTGCGTCTCCCCCGAGGGCCGCATCACGCCCGGCTGCACCGGGTTGTGGACGGACGGGCAACAGGACGCCTGGCGCCGGATCGTCTCCTACGTGCACGCGCGCACCACCGCCCGGATCGGCCTCCAGCTCGGCCACTCGGGCCGAAAGGGCTCGACCCGGCTGATGTGGGAGGGCATGGACGCCCCGCTGGCGGAGGGCAACTGGGAGGTCGTCGGCCCGTCCGCGCTGCCGTACGGGCCCGGCTCCGCCGTCCCGCGCGAGGTCACCCGGGCCGACATGGACCGGATCACCACCGAGTTCACCGCCGCCGCCCGGCGCGGCGCCGAGGCCGGCTTCGACCTGCTCGAACTGCACTGCGCGCACGGCTATCTGCTCTCCTCCTTCCTGTCGCCGCTGGCGAACCGGCGCACCGACGCGTACGGCGGCCCGCTGGAGAACCGGCTGCGCTTCCCGCTGGAGGTCTTCGACGCGGTCCGCGCCGTGTGGCCGGCCGACCGACCGATGATCGTCCGGATCTCGGCCACCGACTGGGCACCGGACGGCAACACCGAGCACGACGCCGTCGGGATCGCCCGCGCCTTCGTCGAACACGGCGCCGACGCCATCGACGTCTCCACCGGCCAGGTCACCAAGGACGAACGCCCCGCCTACGGCCGCTCGTACCAGACACCGTTCGCGGACCGGATCCGGCACGAGGTCGCCGCCCGGGCCGGCGCGGCCGTCATCGCGGTGGGCGCCATCGCCTCCTGGGACGACGTCAACTCGATCCTGCTGGCCGGCCGCGCCGACCTCTGCGCACTCGGCCGGACCCACCTGTACGACCCGCAGTGGACCTTGCACGCGGCCGCCGAGCAGGACTACCGCGGCCCCGCCGCGGACTGGCCGCTGCCGTTCCGGGCCGGCAGCCGCAAGCCGCCGACCGCGCGGACGGACGCGGTCCGGCCGCGGCTCTCCCTGCTCCGCGCCGAGCACGACGACCGCGCCGTCCACCTGCGTTGGACCCCGCACCGCGAACCGGCCCCCGTTCCCTGAGCCACCGTTCCCTGAGGGGTGCCCGGCCCGGGCGCGTCGTACCGCGGTACTACACGGCCCTCGATGATCAGCCCGCGGTACCACGGTCCGCGCCCGCGGCGAACCTAACGTTGCTGGTGAGCGGTCGGGACGGTCCGGCCCGCAACGACGTAGGGGTGACCGATGATCGAGGCGAACCAGCTGACGAAGCGGTACGGGGAGAAGACCGCGGTCGACGCACTGGACTTCACCGTCCGGCCGGGAACGGTCACCGGCTTCCTCGGGCCGAACGGCGCCGGCAAGTCCACCACGATGCGCATGATCGTCGGCCTGGACGCGCCCACCAGCGGCTCGGTCACCGTCAACGGCCGCCGCTACGCCTCGCACTCCGCGCCGCTGCAGGAGGTCGGGGCACTGCTGGAGGCCAAGTCGATCCACCCCGGCCGGTCCGCGTTCAACCACCTCATGGCGCTGGCGCACACCCACGGCATCCCGCGCGGCCGCGTCGACGAGGTCATCGGCCTCACCGGCCTGCAGTCGGTGGCGAAGAAGCGCGCCGGCGCGTTCTCCCTGGGCATGGGCCAGCGGCTGGGCATCGCGGCGGCGCTGCTGGGCGACCCGGCCACGGTGATGCTGGACGAGCCGGTGAACGGCCTCGACCCGGAGGGCGTGCTGTGGATCCGCAACCTCCTGAGCGGCCTCGCCGCCGAGGGCCGGACCGTCTTCGTGTCCTCGCACCTCATGAGCGAGGTCGCCCTGGTCGCCGACCACCTCATCGTCGTCGGCCGAGGCCGGCTGCTGGCCGACACCACCGTGCAGGACCTGGTCCGGCAGGCCGGCGGCGACGTCGTGAAGGTCGCGACCGCCGACCCGGGCCGCCTGCGCGAGGTCCTGGCCGGCCCCGGCGTGGAGATCACCGGCCGGGCCGGCTCCGAGGAACTCCTCGTCACCGGCCTTGCCGCGCGCACCATCGGCCTGAAGGCCGCCGAGCACGGCATCGCCCTGTTCGAGCTCGCCACCCGCACGGTCTCCCTCGAGGAGGCGTTCATGGACCTGACCCGGGACGCCGTGGAGTACCACGGCTCCACCACCGGCATCGAATCCCAGGAGCGTGCCGCATGAGCACCGTCGCACCGAGCCAGGCCCCGGCGCCCGCCGCCGGGCGACCCGCCCGCCCCGCCTACAAGGTGACCTCCGTCCGTGTGCTGCGCTCGGAGTGGGCCAAGATGTGGTCGCTGCGCTCCACCTGGATCACGCTCGGCCTGGGCCTGCTGTTCCTGATCGCGTTCGGCCTGATCGCCGCCTACCAGTTCAAGTCGCGGATCACCTCCGGCCGGCACATGGACCGCGACTTCGCCGACGCCACCGCCCTCAGCCTCTCCCTCTTCGGCACCAACTTCGCCCAGCTCGCCCTCGGCGTCCTCGGTGTCCTGGTCGCCGCGGGCGAGTACTCCACCGGCATGATCCGCTCCACCCTGGCCGCCGTGCCGCGCCGCCTGCCGGTGCTGTGGTCCAAGGCCGCGGTGTTCGGCGCGGTCGCGCTGCTACTCGGCACCGCCGGGGTGTTCGCCACGTTCCTCGCCGACAGCGGCATCGTCTCGGGCACCCGCGCCGCGATGACCCTCTCCGACGCGGGCGTGGTGCGCAGCCTGCTGGGCGCGGGGCTCTACCTCGGGCTCGTCGGGGTGATCGGCGTGGCGCTGGGCGCGCTGCTGCGGTCGGTGGCCGGCGGCATCTCGGTCCTGGTGGCCTCGCTGATGCTGGTCCCGGGCCTGGTCTCGCTGCTGCCGAGCTCGTGGCAGGACGACATCAGCCCCTACCTGCCCAGCCACGCGGGCGAGGCGATGTTCACCCTGCACCACGACACGACGACGCTGTCCCCGACCGCGGGCCTGATGGTCTTCGGCCTGTGGACGGTGGCCGCGCTCGCCGCTGCGGCCGTCCGCCTCGTGCGCAGCGACGCCTGAGACACTGCGCGTCGCGGCGCCCGGCGCGGGCCGGGCGCAGCGGCCGCCTTCCCGCCCACCACGATCAGGTGAGATCCGTGAACCACGAGGAGAGCGCCGCCTTCGGCCCGGCCGTGCCCGGGGCCGGGGGCGGCGACCCGCTGTCCGGCCACCCCTTCTTCGTCCGTCTCGCCCGCGCGGGTCAGCGCCTGCGGCGGGTGGACCGCGACCATTCGTGGATCCTGGACACCGCGGTGGTCGCCGTCGTGTTCCTGGTGTTCTGCCTGCCCGAGCTGGTGCACGGCGACGGGGGCGAGGGCCCGCGCGAGCACCGGATCGCCTTCACCCCGCTGCCGGTGCCCGCGACGCTCGCCCTCCAGGCGGGCCTGCTGGTGCCGCTGCTGTGGCGCCGGCGGCGGCCGACGGCCGCGTTCGCCGCGGTCCTGGCGGTGTTCGTGCTGCAGTGGGCGATCGGCGCGGCGCTGCGCGCGGACGTGGCGCTGCTCGTGGCGCTGTACAGCCTGGCACTGCACGGGCGGCTGCGGCACCTGGCGTGGGCGTGCGGCGCGGCGGCCTGCGGCACGGCGCTGGTCGCGGTGCGGCTGTCCGCCGCGGTGTCGGTGTGGGACAGCCTGTTCTTCCTGTTCGCCGCGGCGACGGCGGCCGTCGCCCTGGGGATCGCGGTACGGATCCGGCGGGCGCAACTGGCCGGGCTGCGTGAGCGTGCGGCGCGGTTGGAGATCGAGCGGGACCAGCGCAGTCGGCTGGCGGCGGCGACCGAGCGGACGCGGGTGGCGCGGGAGATGCACGACATCATCGGCCACAACCTGTCGGTGATCATCACGCTGGCGGACGGCGGCGCGTACGCGGCGCAGGCCTCGCCGGAGCGGGGCCGGGAGGCGCTGGTGCTGATCGGCGACGCCGGACGGCAGGCGCTGGGTGAGCTGCGGCGGATGCTCGGTGTGCTGCGGGAGCGCGGGGACGGCGGGCCGGAGCTGGCGCCGCAGCCGGGCATCGCCGACATCGACGGGCTGTGTACGCGGATCCGGGCGGCGGGGCCGCAGGTGGCCTACCGTTCCGAGGGTGATCTGGACGGGTTGGACCGCGGGGTGCAGGTGATGGCGTACCGGATCGTCCAGGAGGCACTGACCAATGCGCTCAAGCATGCGGGGCCCGGGACGCGGGCGCGGGTCACGGTGACGGCGGACACCGGCCGGCTGCGGCTGCGCGTCGACGACAGTGGCCCGGCGGGCGGTGCGGCCGCGGTCCGGCCGGTCGGCGAGGGACACGGGATCGCCGGGATGCGGGAACGGGCCGCGCTGTACGGTGGCGCGGTCGTGGCGGGGCCCGCGGCCGGAGGGGGATGGTCGGTGGTGGCCGACATGGATCTCGCGCCGGCTCTCGACGCTGTCGACGCTGCGGGCGGTCCGGCGTGACGACGGTCCTCATCGTGGACGATCAGCCGCTGCAGCGGTACGGGTTCCGGATGCTGCTGGAGAGCCAGCCGGACACCGCGGTGGTCGGCGAGGCCGGGCACGGGGCCGAGGCGGTGCGGCTCGCGGCGGAGCTGCGGCCGGACGTGGTGCTGATGGACATCCGGATGCCGGGGATGGACGGTATCGAGGCGACCCGGTTGATCGTGGCCGCCGGCGGCCGCTCACGGGTGCTGGTCCTTACCACGTTCGACCTCGACGAGTACGCGCATGCGGCGCTGCGCGCCGGGGCCAGCGGATTCCTGTTGAAGGACGCGCGTCCCGAGGAGCTGCTGGCGGGGATCCGCGCGGTGGCGGAGGGGGACGCCGTGGTGGCGCCGGCGGTGACGAGGCGCCTGCTGGACACCTATGCGCACCGGCTGCCGGGTGGACCGCCCGGCGGGCCCGGAGGGGATCCGCGGCTGGGCGCCCTGACGGACCGGGAGCAGGAGATCCTGGTCGCGGTCGGCCGGGGCTGGACGAACGGTGAGATCGCGCGGCGCCTGGTGCTGTCGGAGTCGACGGTGAAGACGCACGTCGGCCGGGTCCTGGCGAAGATCGGCGCCCGGGACCGCGTCCAGGCCGTGATCTTCGCCTACGACATGGGGCTGACGCGGCCGAACCGGCCCGGCTGACAGCGGGCCGCCCGTGTCGGCGCGTGTCGGCGCGTGGGAACGGGCGCCGGTGCCGCGCGGCCCCGGCCGCGGACACCGGGTCCGGGGCCGGGGCGACGGGGTGGCAAGGTCAGGAGGCCGGCATCAGCACGGTGTCGACGATGTAGACGGTGGCGTTGGCGGTCTGCACGTTGCCGCACAGCACCTTGGCGCCGTTGTCGACGGTGAAGGCCTGGCCGGAGCCGGTGACCTCGACGGAGTCGCCCTGCAGGGTCTTGTGGTCGCCGGCCAGGGCGGTGGGGGCGAGCCGCCCGGGGGCGACGTGATAGGTGAGGATCTTGGTGAGCTTCGCCTTGTCGGCGAGGACGGCGTCCAGGTCCGCCTTGGGGAGCTTGGCGAAGGCGTCGTTGGTGGGCGCGAACACCGTGATGTTCTGGGCCGAGTTGAGGGTGTCCACCAGGCCAGCCTGGGTGACCGCCGTGACCAGGGTGGAGAGCAGCGGGTTGTTCGAGGCGGCGGTGGCGACCGGGTCCTGGGCCATGCCGGCGAAGCTGCCCGCGCCGTCCTTCGGCACGGCGGCACAGGCGGCTCCGAACGGCCGGGCGGCGGCCGCCGCCGTCGCGCCGTTGCCCGCGCCGTTGCCCGCGTCGGGCATGGCGGAGGCCGCGTCGGCGGTGGCAGCGGGGCCGGAGGCGGCGTTGCTGCTGGAGGAGGCTCCGCTGCCGCAGGCGCTCAGGCCGAGGACGAGCGCGCCGGCCGCGAGGAGGGCGGCGAGGGCCTTGCTGCGGGACAGTGCGATGGACATGAGTGCTCCTCGTCTGTGGTGACCGTGTCGGTCGTGGAACGCCGTCGGACGGTTGCGGGTGGACTCGGTGCCCGTCGCCCCGTCACATGTCTTCTTCGGGGCCGCCCGCCGCCCGGTTGGGTGCGACTTCCGGGATCACCCCTCGCGGTGAGGTCAGGAGGTCGGCATCAGCACGGTGTCGACGATGTAGACGGTGGCGTTGGCGGTCTGCACGTTGCCGCAGAGGACCTTGGAGTTGCCGTTGACGGTGAATTCCTCGCCGGAGCCGGTGACGGTGACGGTGCCGCCCTGCAGGGTCTTGTGGTCGCCGGGCAGGGCGGTGGGGGCGAGCCGCTCGGGGGCGACGTGGTAGGTGAGGATCTTGGTGAGCTTCGCCTTGTCGGCCAGGAGGGCGTCCAGGTCCGCCTTGGGGAGCTTGGCGAAGGCGTCGTTGGTGGGCGCGAACACCGTGATGTTCTGGGCCGAGTTGAGGGTGTCGACCAGGCCCGCCTGGGTCACGGCGGTGACGAGGGTGGAGAGCAGCGGATTGTTCGAGGCGGCGGTGGCGACCGGGTCCTGGGCCATGCCGGCGAAGCTGCCCGTGCCGTCCGCGGGGACGGCGGAGCAGGCCGCGCCGAACGGCCGGGCCGTGGGCGCGGCGGAGTTCGTGCTCGGGGACGCGGCGGTGGACGCGGCCGCGGCCGGTGCGGCGGTGGATCCCCCGCCGCTGCTGCTGCACGCGCTCGCACCGAGGGCGAGGGAGCCTGCGGCCAGCAGGACGGCGAAGGACTTCGGGCGGGAGAGACGGGACATGGGGTGCTCCTGAGGTGTTCGTGGTGGCGTGTCAGGTGACGGTGACGACGGTGCTGTGCCAGCCCGTCGCTCCGGAGGGAAAGGGGGGCTTGCGGTTCTCGGGCTGCGTCCGGCCGAGCGCGTCGGTGGCGCGGACCTCGATGCGGCGGGTCCCGGGTGCTGCCGTGTGCCAGGTGTGCGACCACTGCCGCCACAGGTCCGGACCGGCGTCCGCGGCGAGGGCGGCCTGCTGCCACGACCCGCCGTCGACCCGGACCTCGACGGCGGCGAGCCCGCGGTGGGTCGCCCAGGCGGTGCCGGCCAGCAGGACGTCGCCGCGCGGCACGCGGGCGAACGGTGCCGGGACCTCGATCCTGGAGGCCGTCGTCACCACCCCCGTGCGGTCCCAGCCGCGCCTCACCCAGTACGGGTCGAAGGCGGCGAAGCGGGTGACCTCCAGGTCGACCAGCCACTTCGTGGCCGAGGTGTAGCCGTAGAAGCCCGGCACCAGGGATCGGCAGGGGAAGCCGTGCGCGACCGGCAGCGCCTCCCCGTTCATGCCCACCGCCAGCAGGGCCCGGCGGCCGTCGAGGACGGACTCCAGCGGCGTGCCGATCGTCATGCCGTCGCGGGAACGCCCGACCAGCTGGTCCGCCCCGGCGCGGACGCCGGCCCGGCGCAGCAGCGCGGGCAGGGAGGCGCCGAGCCAGCGGGCGGTGGCCGCGTAGGTACCGCCGACCTCGTTGGAGACGCAGGTCAGCGTGTAGTCCATCTCCTCCAGTGGCCGGCGCAGCAGTTCGTCGAAGGTGAGGACGGTCGGGTGGTCGACCAGGCCGTGGATCCGCAGGGACCAGTCGCGGGGGTCGATCCTCGGCACGGTCAGCGCCGTGTCGACCCGGTAGAAGTCGGCGTTCGAGGTGACGAACGGAGTGAGCCCGGGGGCGTCGGGGTGGGCGCCGCGCGGCAGTGCCGGCGCGGGGACGGCGGGGGCGGGCAACCTGACGGCGTTGCGGGCGGCGGTGATGTCGCTGCGGCTGTCCGCGAGGCGGCGGCCGCCGACGGCACCCAGTGCGGCGACGGCGGCCGTGGCCGCGGTGGTGACGAGGACGGTGCGACGTGCCGGGCCGCCTGCGGTCCCTCCGGCAGGACTTGCGGTGGCCTCGGCGGGGCGATCGGTGACAACGGCCGGTTCGGGTGCGGACGCGGTCGCGGGGCCGGGTACGGGGTGCGGCCCGGTCGCGGCCTGCAGTAGGCGGGCCAGCCACCACAGGGCGGCGGCGCCGACGACTCCGGCGGCGACGGACGGGAGGGCGTCGCCGGGGCCGGCCGTCGGCCGGGAGACGGCGGCCCACACGCCGACGCCGCCGAACAGAGCGATCACGGCGGCGCCGGCGGGGGGCCGCTGACGGCCCAGCAGGCCGGCCGCGACGGCGAGCAGCGCCATCGTCGTGTAGATCCCGGTCAGCAGCACGGCCTTGTCGTGGGTGCCGAAGGAGCGGACCGCGTACTCCTTCAGCCAGGTGGGGGTGAGGTCGATCGCCGCGGAGCCGACCGCGATCACCGGGGCGCTGCCCGGGCCGGTGAACGCCGCGGCGATCTCGCCCACCGCCACGGCGAGGCCGGCCGCGGCCAGTCCGGTCGCGCCGGCGGCCGAGGCGCGGCCGACCACGCGGGTGAGGGCAAGGGCGCGCAGGCGGCGCCGGCTCTCGGTCTGGTTCTCATCGGGTGTGCTCACACCGGGCATTCGGAGATGCCGTCCGCGCCGGATGGGTGAGGATTGCCGGCGCGCCCGGCCGGGCTGCTGCCACCGGGTCGACGGACCTCCGTGCCGACGGGCCGTCATGCGGTCGGCGGTGACTGCCGTCCGCGCGGTGGGTGCGCTGGTCCGGTCGGGGGACTTCGCTCCGTCGACAGCAGTCCTCGTCGCGTGCTGCGGCGAATCGGAGGTGCCCGGCCGCGCCGGAAAGCGACGGCCGGGCGGTCTCGGGGCGGGGCCGTTCGCCGATCCGGTCCGACGCACAGGCGGACGGGCCCGCCCCTCGGCCAGGGACAGCGGGCCGAGGGGCGGGCCTGGACAGCGGGCTCAACGACGGCGGCGAACCCCGCGCCGCGGGCCTCCTCCACACCTCCGACGGCACCCTGCTGCTGCCCGCCGGCATCGACGGCGCCCACGCCTTCGCCCTCTCCGCCGAACCCGCTACCGGCTCTCCGCAGCCGACCACCGACCCCGTCCTGCTGCTCCCGCTCGTCTGACACACCGCCACCCGTCCTCCCGACCCAACCGTGGGGCGGCCGCAGCCAAGCCGCGGGGTTCCGGCGGACGGCCGACAGCCGGGGTGGCAAAGTCCGCGCGCCACGTGGAGCGGATACGAATGGAGCAGGACGAACTGAACGGGGCTCAGAGGTGTCCCCTTCTCAAGACGGACTTCGGGCAGAGGGGATACCAGCGTGACGACGACCGAGGGACACGCGAGTCGCCGAGCAGTCCTGGGTGCGGGTGCCGGGACGGTTCTGGCCGCCGCGATGTCGCTGGGCGGAACGGCCCGCGCGGCGAGCCGGACACCGCAGCGCGGAAACGACGTCACCCGGGCGCTGGCCGACCTCGAGCGTGAGCACGGCGCCCGGCTGGGCGTGTTCGCGCGGAACACGCTCACGGGCGCGCAGGTGGTGCACCGCGCGAAGGAGCTGTTCCCGATCTGCTCCGTACACAAGATCATGACGGTCGCCGCCGTGCTGCGGGACCTCGACCGGGACGGCGAGTTCCTCGCGCGGCGCATCCACTACACCGGCAAGGACGTCGCCGCTGCGGGCTACGCACCGATCACGGGCACTCCCGAACACCTGGCGGCCGGCATGACGATCGCCGAACTGTGCGCCGCGGCGCTCGACCACAGCGACAACGCCGCCGACAACCTCCTGCTCCGCGAATTGGGCGGCCCCGCGGCGATCACCCGCTTCTGCAGGTCCGTCGGCGACGGGGTGACCCGTCTGGACCGCCGGGAGCCCGCCCTGAACTCCGCCGAGCCGGGACGCGTGACCGACACGACGAGCCCGGCCGCCATCGCGCGGACACTCACCGACCTCGTCCTCGGCGCGGCACTCGCCCCGCGGGACCGGTGGCAGCTGACGGAGTGGCTGCTCGCCAACACCACCGGCGCGGCCCGCCTGCGCGCCGGCCTGCCCCCGCACTGGGCCCTTGCGGACAAGACCGGCACCGGGAGCTACGGAACCACCAACGACGTGGGGATCGCCTGGACCACCGACGGAACGCCCCTGGTCCTGTCCGTCCTGTCCACCAAGGCGAACGCGGATGCCACCGCCGACGAACCCCTGATCGCCCGCACAGCCGCTCTGCTCGTGCCTGCGCTTTGCTGACGGCCCGCAGGCCGTCCGGACCGGTCCGGCGCAGCACAGCGGCCACCGCAGGCACCCGGGGACGACGGCCCGCCCCGGCCACCCGCGCGGAGCAATTGTCAAAACCTGTGGGCGGGCGGAGTCACGACGAGGGGTTTGCGCCCTGGATGATCTTCCAGCCGTGAGCTTTGTTTCCTGAAACAAGGAGAGGCGTTCCTGCTCCGCGGAGGGTCACGAGGGCGGTGTGGGAGGGATCGAGTTCGTTGACCGGACGCCCGTAGAAGAGGATCTCCGCCAGCTCCAGGTCGATCGGGACCGCAGTGTCGCGGATGCGGTCGAAGCGCGCCCCGAGGCGGACAGGTCCTCGGACGCAACGCACGACAGCTGTTGCCTTGTCCTCGTCGGTGCCCCGGACGTCGTCGATCTGGAGTTCCGCGTCGATCCGCGGGTGCTCGGGAGTCATCGTCACGCCGCCATGGTCTCAGGGCGTTCGACAAGCTGGCCGCGTCTGCACGACAGCACCGGGCGCTACGTCTCGGGTGATGTGGCGGCCGTCGGACCCGACGTCACCTACCGGCGCACGACCGACCACCACCTGGCCGTCCACGCGCTGTCTGCCGAGCGGCATGCCGCCTCGGGCCGCGGGCCTGCCCACTGAACGCGCCCACCAGTCGCGGTACTTCCTCTCCGCCTCCCCCACCGGCATGGCGGAGGGCGACCCGCGTGGCAGCCTATGCGCAGTTAGACTACTTATGTCGTGCACTTGAGTATCTGATCTCGACTCGCTATACATACTCGGTATGCAAGAGGTTCCGGTGTTCCGAGGGGGATCCATGTCTGGACCGAATACGCAGGTGGTGCTGCGCCTGGAGGGGGTCGGCCGAATGCACGGCAGTGGCGCGGCCGAGGTGTCCGCGTTGCACGAGGTGGACCTGACGGTGCACGCCGGGGAGTTCCTGGCCGTGATGGGGCCGTCCGGCTCGGGGAAGTCCACGCTGTTGGCGCTGGCCGGAGGGTTGGATCGGCCGACCGCCGGCAGGGTGCTGGTGGAGGGAGTGCCCCTGGACGGGCTGAGCCGGCGCCGGCTGGCCGATGTGCGGCGCCGCTCGGTGGGCTACGTCTTCCAGGACTACAACCTGATCCCGGCCCTGACCGCGGCCGAGAACATAGCGCTGCCACGGGAGCTGGACGGCGCCTCGACCCGCACCGCCCGGCAGGAGGCACTGGCGGCGCTGGCGGAGCTGGGCATCGGCGAGCTGGCCGACCGCTTCCCCGACGGCATGTCGGGCGGCCAGCAGCAGCGGGTGGCGATCGCTCGGGCCCTGATCGGCGAGCGCCGGCTGGTGCTGGCGGACGAGCCGACCGGGGCGCTGGACTCCGCCACCGGCGAGGCGGTGCTGGGCGTCCTGCGGGCCCGCTGCGACACGGGGGCCGCGGCGGTGATGGTCACTCACGACCCGGCGCACGCGGCATGGGCGGACCGGGTGGTGTTCCTGCGCGACGGCCGGATCACGGACCAGTCGGTGCAGCAGCGGATCGAGGTCGCCCGGTGAGCGCCCGGTCGTGGCGGGTCGCGCTGCGGATCGCCCGCCGGGACGCGCGGCGGGCGCGTGGCCGCAGCGCCCTGGTGCTGGCCATGGTCGCGCTGCCGGTGCTGGGCGTGGCCGGCGCGGACGTGGTGCACCGCAGTGGGCAGTTGACCGCCGCCGAGCGTTCGGACCGGCAGATGGGCCGGGCCGACGCGCTGATCGGGGCGTACGCGCCGGGGCGGACGGTCGACCAGGCGGTGTTCCCGGACGACGGGGTGCGCACCCTGCCGCAGCCGCCGAATGCCGAGCCCAGCGCGGAGCAGCGGCGCGCGGCGGGCACCGAACCGAACGTGCTGCTGGGCGAGTTGCTGCCCTCGGGCAGCGCGCTGGTGCCGGCTCGCACCGGGCCGGTCACGGGGGTGCACACCCGGGACGGGCTGACCCCGGTCGAGACGTTCGAGGCGGACCTGACCCGGCCGGTCTGGCAGGGGCGGACGAACCTGGTGGCCGGCCGTGCACCCGCCGCCCCGCGGGAGGCCGCCGCGACCCGGGCGTTCCTGGCGGAGACCGGGCTGCGGATCGGCGACACCGTCACCGTCCAGGGCCTGGAGTCCGCGCCGTTCACCCTGACCGGAGCCGTGGAACACCCCGGCGACCTGCGGAAGGTCGAACTGGTCGCCCGCCCGGGCGAGTTGTACGGGCCGTTGGACGCCGCCCAAGCCGCCGCCGGAGTCGCGCCGCTCGGCGCGCAGGCAGAGGAGGCCGCCGCCCGCAAGGCCGCCTGGCTGGTCGAGCTGCCCGCCGGGGCGACGCTCGGCTGGGAGCAGGTGAAGGAGTTCAACCGCTACGGCTACACGGTGGCCGCCCGGCAGGTGGCGCTGCATCCGCCTGCGGCGGCAATGGCCCACCAGGAGGCGTTCGGCGCTGCGGACCAGCGGGAGCGCACGGTGATGGCGGCGGCCACCACGGCGGGCCTGGCGCTGCTGGAAGTGGCGCTGCTGGCCGGACCGGCGTTCGCGATCGGCGCGCGGCAGGCCAGGCGCCAGCTCGCCCTGATCGGTGCGGCGGGCGGACGGCCCGGGCACGTCCGCGCGGTGGTGTTGGGCAGCGGCCTGGTGCTGGGCGCGGCCGGGGCCGGGCTCGGCACTGCGCTCGGCTGCGGAGCGGTCGCGCTGCTCCGGCCGTGGATCGAGCAGGCCGGCGGCAGCCGGTTCGGGCACCTGGCACTGCGTCCGGTCGACCTGGTGCTGATCGCCGCGACCGGAGTGGCGACCGCGCTGCTGGCGGCGCTGCTGCCCGCCGTGCAGGCCGGACGGCGCGAGGTGCTGGCCGGGCTGACCGACCGCGACACCGTTCGCCCGCCCGGTCGGTGGGTGCCGCTGCTCGGGCTGGTGACCGTTGCCGCGGGCGCGGGGCTCGCGCTGTACGGGGCGGTGGCCGGGCAGGTCGGCGGAGCGCCGGTGCTGGCCGGGCTGTCCGTCCGCACTCTGGCGGTGCTGGCCGGAGCGGTCACGGCGGAGCTGGGGCTGCTGCTGCTCACCCCGCCGCTGCTGGCCCTGTGCGGCCGGTTCGCCGGCAGGCTGCCGCTGGGTGGCCGGCTGGCCCTGCGCGACACCGCCCGGCACCGGTCCCGGACCGCGCCCGCGGTGGCCGCCGTGCTCGCCGCAGTAGCCGGAGCGGTCGCGGTCGGCGTGTACACCAACGGCTCGCAGGCCCAGGACAGGTCCGCCTACCAGCTCCGGCGGCCCGTCAACTCGGTCCAGCTGGAGGTCCACGGCGACGGGGCGACGCTGCCGCAGCTGCGCACCGCGCTCGCCCAGGACCTCCCGGACCTCGGCGAACGCGCCGACATCTACCAGGCGGCGTACGTCTTCTGCCAGGGCTGCCGGGCCACCGTCTACGCCGAGGGCGGCCAGCGCTACGGACGGCCCGTCACCAGCCCGCTGACGGTCGGCGATGCGGCGGTGCTGCACAACCTGCTGGCGCTGCGCGATCCGGCTGCCGAGGCCGCGCTCGCCGCCGGGAAGGCGGTGGTCACCGACCCCGGCTACCTGCACGACGGGCGGGTGCGACTGCAGATGCAGGGGGCCGCCGGTGTGGTGCGGGAGGCGAGCGTGGAGGGCGTACTGGTCGAGCGGCCCGCCGCCGTCCGCTACGCGCCGCTGCTCCTCGGCGCGCAGACGGTCCGCCGGATGGGCTTGTCGGTGGAGCCGGCCGGGTCGATCTGGCTGCCGTCGAAGCCGACCCCCGAGAAGGCCGAGCGGCGGGCCGCCGCCACGGTCGCCCGGCTCGCCCCGTACGCCACCCTCGAGGTGGAGCGCGGCTACCGGCCCGGCGACAGCCTGATCGGGGTGGCGCTGAGCGCCTTCGCCGCCCTGGTGGTCCTCGGCGCAGCGGTGGTCGCCACCGCGCTGGCCGCCGCCGACGCCCGCCGCGACCGGGCGGTGCTCACCGCGATCGGCGCCCGCCCGCGCACCCGGCGCGCCCTGGCCGGACTTCAGGCCGGTCTGATCGCCCTGCTCGGCGCGCTGCTCGGTACCGTCAGCGGCGCCGTCCCGGCCTTCGCCCTGCTGCGATCACGGGCTGCGGGACAGCCGGGCTCGCCGTCGGTCGGCCTCGCCGACGCGCCGTGGCCGACGATCGCCCTGCTCGCCCTGGTACTTCCGTTGCTGGCCGGGGTGCTCGGTGCGGTCCGGCGGGAGCGCGGTGGACCGTGGCGCGGGTAGGAGGGCGCTGGCACACATATGCCGTTCAGCGGTATATGTAGTCGCATGACAGAACGCGCGATGCAGGAGTCCACCCTGCTGCTGCTCACCGCCCTCGCCGACGCCCCCCGGCACGGATACGCGCTGATCCGCGAGGTCGACGCCATCTCCGGGGGGCGGGTGCGGATGCGCACCGGCACCCTCTACGGGGCGCTCGACCGGCTGCTCCAGCAGGACCTGATCGAGGTCGCCGCCGAGGAGGTGGTCGACGGTCGGGCCCGCCGCAGCTATGCCCTCACCGCTGCCGGGCGCGAGGTGCTGACCGCCGAGGTCGAGCGGCTGCGCGCCGTCGCCGCAGAAGCGCAGCGGCGCCTCGGCGGCTCGGCGGCCCACCCGCGCGGGGCGCTGGCATGACCGCTCGCGCGGTTGCCCTGCGCACCGTCATGGCCCTCTACCCGGCGCGCTACCGCCGCGACCGCGGGGCCGAACTCGCCGAGGTGTTCGCCGACACCACCGCCGGAGCCGGCCGGCTGGCCACCGCCCGCGAGGCGCTGGACCTCGCGGCCTACGGTCTGCGGCTGCGCACCGGCCTGACCGCCAGCACCCTCGGCGGCCAAGTACTCGCCGCCGCCGCTCCCCTGCTCGCCGGTGCGCTGCTGGGCCTCGGTGCCTTCCCGGGCCTCGGCGACCCGCGCACCCGCGAGGTGGGCATCGCCGCCCGGGCGGGCCTGGCCGCACCCTGGACCGAAGTGCCCGGCCATCTCGCCGTGCTGGGCTTGACGGTGGTCCCCGCGCTGCTCGCCGCCGCGGCGGCGCTCGGCGCCTGGCGGGCCGTGCGGGTGCTGGCCCTCGGCGTGGCCCTGCTCGGTGCGCTCCGGATCGGCCTGCTTGCCGCTGACGTGCAGGACAGCTGGCTTCTCGTGTACGGAGCGACCGCTCTCGTGCCGTACCTGGCGGGCGGTGCGCTGCTCGCCGCCGCGCCGCCGGACCTGCTCGAGCCACCGGGGCGGCACTCCCGGCTGCTGGTACTCGCCGGGGCGGCCGCGGGCTTCGCGGCGACGCGGGCCCAGGGCGGCTACGACACCCGCCATCTGATGGACGGTTGGTGGCCGGTTGTCCTGCTGATCGTGCCGCTGCTGCTTCTGGTGCTGTGCGCGGCGCGCGGCCGGCTCCGCGCCGCGGCCGCGGGGATCGCGGTGCTGCCGTTGACCGCCTCCTTCAGCCTGTTCAGCCTGTGGGAGCAGGCAGGCGGAGTTCCGAGGCTGCTGCCCTGGGTGGCGGCCGTCGCAGTGGTGCTGGCTTCCGCAGCCCGGCTGCTGGCAGGCGGTT
The DNA here is from genome assembly GCF_040686255.1 of Kitasatospora sp. NPDC085879. NCBI lineage: Bacteria > Bacillati > Actinomycetota > Actinomycetes > Kitasatosporales > Streptomycetaceae > Kitasatospora > Kitasatospora sp. NPDC085879. The sequence goes on from NZ_JBFBJZ010000053.1 coordinate 48,819, forward strand.
CGCCGCGCCGGGCGGCCGGGTGACCGGTGGCCGGCCACGGGGTGCAGCGCACCGAACAGCGCCTGGCCGACACCATGACAAGTCAACGCCCGCGGCGACGGCCGGCACGATCGAGGGCAGCTGCCGGCGGGACGGCGCCGGGCCCAGCCCGGTGCACGCCGCCGCCGGTCGGCGGGCGGGATCCGCACGCGGAGCCTATGTTGAGGATGAAATAGCACAATTATCCACAATAGGTTCGGAGTCGTCGTCATGAACAAGGGACAGCTCGTCGAGGCGGTGGCCGGGCAGCTCGGCAGCCGCACCGCGGCCGAGGACGCCGTGGACGCGGTGCTCGACGTCATGGTTCGCGCCGTGGTGGCCGGGGAGCGAGTGCAGGTCACCGGGTTCGGCACCTTGGAGAAGGTGGAGCGCGCCGGCCGCTACGCCCGCAACCCGCAGACCGGCGAGCGCGTGAGGGTCAAGAAGAGTTCGGTTCCGCGCTTCCGCCCGGGCCAGGGGTTCAAGGACCTGGTCTCCGGTGCGAAGAAGCTGCCCAAGTCCGGCCCGGCCACGGCCAAGGCCCCCAAGGGCTCCCTCACCGCAGGGAAGGCCGCCACCGCCGCACCCGCTCGCAAGCGGACGACGGCGAAGCGCACCGCAGCAGCGGTCGGCACCGCACCGGCCGCCGCGAAGAAGACCACCACGCGGAAGACCGCCACGAGGAAGACGACCGCCGCGGCCCCGCAGACCGCGACGCCCGCCAAGAAGACCACGGCACGGAAGGCCACCCCCGCAGCGAAGAAGTCGACGGCACCCGTGAAGAGGACCGCCCCGGCCGCCAAGAAGGCGGCGCCGGCCAAGCGGGCCACCCGCCGTACCACGGCGTGATCAGGGCGGGACGGGTGCTCGGTGATCGACACCGGGCACCCGGCCCGTTCACGGCCCGGTGCGAGCGGCGCGGCGACGTCGCCGGCTCAGTGGAGGTCGGCGGCGGGGACGGTGACGGACAGGTTGCTGCCGGGTCGATCCACAGGTCAGCCCCGGTGGGCGCAGCGGCGAGGAGTTCGGGGCGGCGAGGGTGCGCCGGCCGTGCCAGTCGCCCGGGGGTGGGGGTGTGGCCGGTGTAGATGCTGAGGACCGGGCAACCGTCGGGGCGACCAGGGGCGATCCAGGTGTGGGCCAGGACGGCGGCGAGGACGTCGTGTTCGCTGCCGTGGCCGGTGGCCGCTGCCTGAAGGGCGGCGGTGACGGGGTTGTCGGCGGCGGGCAGGCCGAGGGCTCGGATCCTCGGCCGTGACCTGGAGATCGTCCGCAAGGAACCTGACCGGCGCGGCTTCCAGGTCCAGCCCGAGCGGTGGGCGGTAGCGCGGACCTTCTCGTGGCTCACCGCCCACCGGCGCCTTGCCCGGGACTACGAGACCGGCCCGGCCCACTCGGAGGCGATGACCCGCCGGGCGATGATCGGCGTGATGGTGCGCCGACCGGCCCGAGGCCGAGAAGCCGTCCGGAGCGGCCCGCGGCTCCTCGCCGACTCGGGCTCAGGTGTCGTAGCAACCGTTCCAGGGAGCCTGGAGACCTAGCCCGTCCGGATAGAACTCGGCCCACACACCGTCGTCCTCCTCGCCCTCGTCCTCGTCTTCCTCCAGGACCAGGCCGAACAGGGCCCCCTCGAACCGGACGACGAAAGGTGCGATCGCGACGTCCTGGTACCGCCGATCCGGCAGAGCGTCCAGCCACTCGGCAAGCAGTCGGCGTGCGGCCGTGATCGCCTGCTCTTCGCCGTCAGCCGTGGTGCCGGTGAACCGGATGCGCGAGTCCAGATGGCTACCGGCCTCGTCGAACCGATGGAGCACCGCGCACCAACGCTTCTGGGACTGCCAGTCGTCGTCGCTCCAGCCCTCGGGGAAGGCCGCAGTGACCGATGCGAAGAACTGACCGCCCTGCCACCGCCCGATGGTGCTCGTGCGGTGATCAGGCTCGTGTCGGATCGGGATGACCTCGGGAACGCTCACGGGCGAACCCTAGCCGCTACCTGGGACAACGGGTGATGACGGACCTCGCCCGACGTGTGCCCGATGAGATCTCAACCGCGGTCTCACCGTGGAACAGGTCATTGCGATGGCTGCCGCAGTGTGTTGAGGATTGGGGCTCGACCCGGAGCCGCCGGCCGGTGGGTCGATGTCCGACCACGCGTGACCGCTGCGCAAGTACTCCGTTCCTGGTGGAGGTTATGCGCGCGGCAATTGGGCTCCCTGACCGCAGTGGATCAGGACCACGTGGTGCTGCAGGGCACCAGTATGGCGACGCCGTTCGTGGCGGCGGTCATGGCGCTGCTGCTCCCCAAGGACAAGACCCTCGACTCCGCCACGGCGATGAACAGGCTCAAGTACGCCGCCAGGAACGGGTGGCACGCCTGACACCGACACCTGGGGCCGGGGACTGATCGATCTCGCCGACTCGTGACAACCCGGCACTGCCGGCGTTCCCGAGGGAGCGACGGCGGCCTTCTTCGGTTGAGCATCGCCGCCGGCACCATGGACGCCATCGAGGTGGAAGGAGCGGGTTGGCCGCAGGTGAAAGCCTGGCGGCGGCGCTCGAGGCCCGGCTGCCTTCGATGACGCCGCCGCGTGTCTGAACCCGGCGATGCTGCGGCCGGCTGTTCACGGTTCGGATCATGTGGTTGAGGTCAGGGGCCTCAACCACATGATCGATCCGCGAAGGTTCAGGCCTGCCGCGTGGCTTTCCACCCCGGTGCGCGTGCCTCCGGCCTGCCCGGCCCGAGCGGCCGTTGCGCCGGTATGGGAGCAGCGAGGGCCCGGAGTCCGTTCAGGCGGGCGTGCGTTCCACGAGCACGTTCCTCAGTTCCGACGTTGAAGACCGCAGGATGCCCGGCAGGTCCGGTCGGCCCGGCTCGCTGATCCAGCGCGCGAAAGCGACCTTGAACACGGCGATCCCCGTCTCGGCGGCCAGGCTCGCGGCCGGCTCGGGAGTGCCGCGGTCGCGCAGGGCGTCGGCCATCGTCTCGGCGAGCCCCGCGAGCTTGATCAGTTCGCGTTCCCTGAGGTCCGCGTTGGCCGACACGACGGCGTCCCGCAGTCTGACGCGTTCGGCATTCTCCTGGAACTCGACGCCCAGGGCTTCGAGGGCAGCACTCACCGCGTCCATCGCCGACGCGTCGGCCGGTGCGTCGGCGACGGTCCGCGCCAGCAGGTCCTTCGCCATCTCCGTGCCGAAGAACAGCACTTCGCGCTTGTCGGCGAAGTGGCGGTAGAAGGTGCGTTCGGTCAGCCCGGCCCGTGCGGTGATCTCCACGACGGTGGTCTGCTCGTACCCGTGCTCGGCATAGAGCTCCAGTGCCGCCTGCGCCAGCCGGCCGCGTGCGTTCGGCTCCCATCGACCCATGCCGCGATCCTACGCGGATCCCGCACGATGACAGAGCCTGTCATCACCTGTACTGTGATGACAGCACCTGTCATCACTTTTGGGAGGCACCGCCATGCGGGTATTCGTCACGGGCGCGTCCGGCTGGGTCGGCTCGGCCGTCGTCCCCGAACTCATCGGCGCAGGTCACCAGGTACTCGGGCTCGCCAGGTCCGACTCATCGGCCGCCGCCGTCGCCGCCGCCGGAGCCGAGGTGCTCCGCGGCGACCTGGACGACCTCGACGCCCTGACCGCCGGGGCTGCCGGTTGCGACGGAGTCGTCCACCTCGCGTTCATCCACGACTTCACCCGGTTCGAGGCCTCCGTGCAGGCCGACGCCCGCGCCATCGAGACGCTGGCCGCCGCGCTGGAAGGCTCCGGCAAGCCCCTGGTCGTCACCGCCGGCACCGCCGCGGTGCCCGGACGGGTCGCGACCGAGCACGACACCTCCGCCCCGGGCTCACCCGCGGCCGGCCGGGACGCGAACGCCAGGGCGGCGCTCGACTCGGCTGCACGCGGCGTCCGCCCGTCCGTCGTGCGGCTGCCCCGGACCGTGCACGGCGATGGCGACCACGGCTTCATCGCACACCTGGTCACCGCCGCCCGGGACAAGGGGGTCTCCGGCTACGTCGGCGACGGGACCGGCCGCTGGCCCGCCGTGCACGTACGGGACGCCGCGCGCCTGTACCGCCTCGCGCTCGAGCAGGCCCCGGCCGGCTCCGTGCTGCACGCCGTCGCCGACGAGGGCGTGCCGGTCCGCGAGATCGCCGAGGTGATCGGCCGCCACCTCGGTCTGCCGACCGCCTCCGTCCCTGCCGAGGACTTCGGTTTTCTCGGCCGGATCCTGGCTGTCGACCAGCCGGCCTCCAGCGTTCTGACCCGGGAACTGCTCGGCTGGCGCCCCTCCGAGCCGGGCCTCATCGAAGACCTGGGCAAGGGCCACTACTTCGTCTGAGCAAGCCCGCCGTCCCACACCGTCGGCGCACCGCGGCGCGGACGGCGGCCACCAGGCCGGCTGGGGCGCTGTGCAAGCCGGCTCGCGCACGCGGACCTCCCCGCCCCAGTGGATGTCGCGCTGCGGGCGGCGGTCCACGGGGCGGAACCCTCTCGATCGGGCGGCAGGACTGTACTGCGGATCCATGCCACGGGCTTACGAGCTGGTGCGTGATTGCGGCGGGGACGCGACGGCCTGAGCTGGGGCGTTGTTCAGGCGGCGGCGGTGCGGTCGGAGACCAGTCCGGCGATGG
>NZ_JBFBJZ010000054.1:0-53373 GCF_040686255.1 Kitasatospora sp. NPDC085879
GTAGCGCCGATGGTACTGCAGGGGGGACCCTGTGGGAGAGTAGGACGCCGCCGAACAATTCTTCTGAAGAAGCCCCGCCCGGGTTCCGGGCGGGGTTTCTTTGCGTTCACGGGCTCAGTCGCCGGGTCCCCGAGATTGTGTCGGGCCGGGGGTGGTGCTAGGTCCACCTCAAAGACGGGTGGAACAGCCAATGTGCTGCGAAGGCTCCAGCCGTGAAACTGATGCCATCGCCCGCAGTACGCCGACGTCAGGAGCAAGCCCAGTGGCAGCCGTAGCGCCCCTCGAAGACATGAAGGCGGCCGGCCGTGGTGTGCCGGCCCGCCTCAGGGAAGCCGTTCTGGCAGTGGGCCGGTCTCTCGTCGCCATGGCCGGCGCCGGCGTCAGCGTCGCCGTGCCGATCATGGTCGTCCTCCTCACCGGCGCCACCGTGGTGCAGTTCCTCTACGCCCCGGAGTCGGGGCCTGTCGGCGTTCTGATCGCCGCTCTGGTGACGGGGCTGGTGGCGGCGTACTGGTGCTCGCGGCACAGCGCAGGCTGGACACGGGCTCAGATCCGGCGCTGGTGCGGGGTGGTGGTGCGGGCCGACTACTCGCCCATGCCGCCCCTGGAGCGGGACGAGCGCGGTCACTGGTGGACGGGCTTCTCGTACCACCGGCGGCACGGCGTGGCGCGCGTGGCGCGCTTCCTGCACTGGAGCATGCGGGACCGCGTGACCCGCCGGGACGCGATCTGGTGGCTGCTCAATCCCTGGTCCGCGCTGTTCTTCCTGGTGCCCCCGGTGCTGCTGCTCGGAGGTGGCGTGATCTTCGGCCTGGTGTCCCTCTTCGAGGGCCCCGCCTACGGGGATCTGAGCAGCCGGCACCCGCTCAGCCACCTGATATCGGTCCTGCTGGGCGGCGTGGTGGCCGCGGTGGGCCTCCTGCTCTCGCCGTACGCGCTGCGGGCGCACCTCGATGTGGCCGCGCGGGTGCTGGAGCCGGGCCGGTGGGCCAGCAACACCCAGCTGAAGCGCAGGGTCGAGGAGCTGACGCTGACACGAGCGGACGCCCTGGGCAACCAGGCGGCCGAGCTGCGACGGATCGAGCGGGACCTGCACGACGGCGCCCAGGCGCGGCTGGTGGCGATCGGCATGACGCTCGGCACGATCGAGCACCTCATGGAGACCGACCAGGCCGCAGCCCGTGAGCTTCTCTCCGAGGCCCGGCAGTCCTCTGCCAAGGCACTCCAGGAGCTGCGCGACCTGGTGCGGGGCATTCACCCGCCGGTCCTGGCCGAGCGCGGGCTGGGCGACGCGGTGCGGTCCCTGGCGCTGGACAGCCGGCTGTCCACCGAGGTGACGGTCTCCCTGCCGGATCGGCCGGAGCTCCCGGTGGAGGCCGCCGTCTACTTCTGCATCAGCGAGCTGCTCGCCAATGCCGCCAAGCACTCCGGCGCGCAGCAGATCTGGGTGGACATCCTGCACCGCGCGGGCCTGCTCCGGGTCACCGTCACCGACGACGGCTGCGGGGGCGCCCAGCCCGGTCGGGGGAGTGGGCTGTGGGGCATCGAGCGTCGGTTGGGTACCTTCGATGGCACGCTCTCGCTGAGCAGCCCGCCGGGCGGGCCGACGACCATCACCATGGAGCTGCCGTGCGCGTTGTCCTCGCAGAGGATCTCTACCTCCTTCGACAAGGGCTGATCCGGCTCCTGGAGGTGCACGGCTTCACCATCGCGGCGGCAGTCGAGACCGGCCCGGAGTTGTTGGAGGCACTGCTCACGGAGAAGCCGGACGTCGCGGTGGTGGACGTCAGGCTTCCGCCCACGCTCACCGACGAAGGTCTCCAGGCGGCGCTCGCCGCCCGGCGCGAGATCCCCGGCCTGCCGGTCCTGGTGCTGTCGCAGCACGTCCAACAGCTGTACGCGCGCGAGCTGTTGGCTGACGGCTCGGGCGGCGTGGGGTACCTGTTGAAGGACCGGGTGTTCAACGCCGAGCAGTTCGTCGACGCCATCCGCCGGGTGGCGGCCGGGGGTACCGCCATGGACCCGGACGTGATCGCCAAACTGATGGCCAGCCGGGCCGGTTCGGGCCCGCTCCAGCGCCTGTCGCCCCGGGAGCGGGAGGTGCTGGGGCTGATGGCCGAGGGCTGCTCGAACTCGGCCATCGCCGCCCGACTCACCGTCAGTGACGGCGCGGTGGCCAAACATATTGCCAATATCTTCACGAAGCTGGAGCTCGCTCCGGCCGAAGACGCCAACCGCCGTGTCCTGGCGGTGTTGGCGCACCTCAACGGCACCCCGGAGCGGACACCGGCGTCCGGGTGGGAGGCGTCGTGAAACGCGTGTACGAGTAGTATCCGGTGGGCCGAGACGGTCCACAGCACGGAGACCCCGTGTCCGGCCGAGGGTGGATTCGGCAGTAACGGTCGCTTACGGCAGCAGCCGGTCCCCAGGGGTTGATCTAGTACATGGCACGCCCATCCCTCACTCGCGCTCACCGGGCCCTCCTCGGCGTGGTCGCCGCGGGTGCCTGCCTGATCTCCGGCATCGGCTTCGCCGGTTCGTACAACGCGGTGCGCGAACTCGCGGTCCAGAAGGGGTTCGGCGCCTTCTCCTACGCCTTCCCGATCGGTGTCGACGCGGGCATCGTCGTCCTGCTCTCGCTGGACCTCGTGCTCACCTGGCTGCGGATACCCTTCCCGCTGCTGCGGCAGACGGCGTGGCTGCTGACCGCCGCGACCATCGCGTTCAACGCGGCCGCCTCCTGGGGTGACGCGCTCGGCATGGCGATGCACGCGGTCATCCCGGTCCTGTTCGTGGTGGTCGTGGAGGCCTCCCGGCACGCCGTCGGTCGGATCGCGGCGATCACCGCCGACCGCCACATGGAGTCGGTGCGCCTGATGCGCTGGCTCCTCTCGCCGGTGCCGACCTTCCGGCTCTGGCGCCGCATGAAGCTGTGGGAGCTCCGCTCGTACGACGAGACGGTGCGGCTGGAGCAGAACCGCCTCGTCTACCGGGCGCAGCTGAGGTTCCGGTACGGCCGTGGCTGGCGCCGCTCCGCGCCCTTCCAGGCGCTGCTGCCGCTCAAGCTGGCCAAGTACGGCGTACCGCTCGACCCCAGCATCCTCGACCGGATCGACGGCCCGCTCGAGGTGACGCGGGGCGAGGCCGCGCCCGCCGGTCCGGCCGCGGTGGCGGCTTCGGTCGCGGTGCCGACGCTGGCCAAGCTGGCCGCTGTCCGACTGCGGGACGCGCAGGACCCGGACCACGACAGCACCCCGGTCTCCGAGCCGGAGGCCGCCGCGCTCAACGTGTGGATGACCCGCGCGGTCCGCAGCTACTCGCAGCAGGCCGACGACGCCGAGGCGCAGGGCGGGCGGACGTCCCCGTGGTTCAAGCCGCCGCGGGCGGCCGCTGAACGTCCGGCCGGGCCGCAGGTCCAGGGCGCACCGGCGGGACAGGGCGAGCGCCCGGCGCGTCCGATGCCGTCCGCCGGTGGCCGCCCCCAGGGCGTTCCGCAGCAGGGCATGGGTCGGCCGGCCCCCGGGCAGGTGTCGCCCGGTCGGCTCGGGCGTCCGATCCGCCTGGAGCAGACCGTCCACGCGGACGCCGAGCAGCTCCAGCAGGACGTGCGCCGCTTCGCACAGCCGCAGCACGGTCCGCAGGCCGGCCCTCGCGGCGCGATGCGCGGCGGGGAGGAGGCCGTGGCGGAGCCGCTGCCCTTCGACCAGGCCGAGGCGGACCTCGCGGAACTGGCGGAGCTGGACTTCGACGCCGCCGGTGCGCAGTCGGCCGGGCGCCGTTCCGGGGCGGACCCGCTCGACCCGGACGTCTGCTTCGACGCGCTGATCTCGTACATCGACTCCTACGAGCAGCAGCCCGACCCGCAGAGCCTCGCCGCCTACCTGACCACCGAGTACGGGGTCACCGGCTCCCGTCCGGACGGTTCGGTCAACCCGGCGGACGTGAACCGCATCTGGGCCCAGCTGCAGAATCGATACGTCAGCTCCGGCCGCGAGTAGCCGCCCGCACGCGTCGGCCACTGACACACATCGGCCCGCTGACACATGCCGGGCCTTCGGCACAACCGTGCGTCACCACAAACGTGAGGGAGCCCGCCGCACCCGTCCGCCGGACGGGTGCGGCATTGACGTCCCGGCGCGGCGAACATTACCTTCGCATCAACAATTTGTTGAAGCGCCGGTGCGGTGCCGGCCGGCGCGTCATGGAGGAGTTCTGATGGCGCAGGTCGAGCTGGACGGCAACATGCCCGCAGGTGGGGCCGCGTTCTCCGCCGCGGCGCGGGCGGCGGTGGCCTCGCTGCTGGCCCCGATCGACGCCGAGCTGGCCCGCCGCTACCCGGGGGAGCCCGGCAGCCGTCAGCCCGTGCACACGGTGTACGTCCCGGCCGACGCCTTCGGCGCCGACACGGTCGGCGACTGGGGCCGCCAAGCCCTGGAGGCGTTCGACGCGCACGCCGCGACGCCGGAGCAACTGGCCCAGGCCCTCGGCGTCCCCGCCGACGCGCTGCTCGCCGACGTGCACGCCCGGGTCCGGGCGAAGCTGGAGCGCGAGCCGATCGAGGACCTCCGGATCGACTTCGAGGACGGCTACGGTCCCCGGCCGGACGCCGAGGAGGACGCGGCCGCCGTCCGCGCCGCCCACCTGGTCGCCGCCGCGGTCGCCGCGGGCACGGCGCCGCCGTACATCGGCATCCGGATCAAGTGCATGGAGGCGGCCGTCCGCGACCGTGGCATCCGCACCCTGGAGCTGTTCCTCGCGACCCTGCTCGCCGAGGGCGGGCTGCCCGAGGGCCTGGTGCTGACCCTGCCGAAGGTGACCTACGCGGAGCAGGTCACGGCCCTGGTCCGGCTGCTGGAGGACTTCGAGCGGCAGGCGGGTCTCCCCGCCGGGCGGCTCGGCTGCGAGATCCAGATCGAGACGACGCAGGCGATCCTCGGCCCGGACGGCCGCGCCACCGTGGCCCGCATGATCGACGCAGCCGAGGGCCGCGCCACCGGTCTGCACTACGGCACCTTCGACTACAGCGCCGCCTGCGGGGTCAGCGCGGCCTACCAGAGCATGGACCACCCGGTGGCCGACCACGCCAAGGCGGTGATGCAGGTCGCCGCGGCGGGCACCGGCGTGCGGCTGTCCGACGGTTCCACCAACGTGATCCCGACCGGCACCACCGAGCAGGTCCACGCGGCCTGGCGGCTGCACCACGGCCTCGTCCGCCGTTCGCTGGCCCGCGCCTACTACCAGGGCTGGGACATGCACCCGGCGCACCTGCCCACCCGGTACGCCGCGGTGTACGCCTTTTACCGCGAGGGGCTGGAGGCCGCGGCGGCCCGGCTCGCCGCCTACGTCGCCAAGGCCGGCGGCGACGTGATGGACGAGCCGGCCACCGCCCGCGCCCTCAGCGGCTACCTGCTGCGCGGCCTTGACTGCGGCGCCGTGGACCCGGCGGAGGTCACCCGGCTCACCGGCCTCGACCGGGCCGCGCTGGACGCCCTCGCCGGTCGCTGACCTGCGGCGCGGCGCCCCCGGCGCCCCGGTGCGGGCAGCGCGGCCGCGGGACGGGCGCGGCACGGGAACGGCGCCGGTCCGGAGCCCCTCCCGGAGCGTTAGGCTGGCGGAACGCCCCGTGCGGGACGTCCGGTCGCGCCACGACGGCGCCGCTCTTCCCGCACCGTCCGCCGCCGCCCCGCCCGTCCCGGAGACCTGTCGCGCCATGTCGGAGCCCCGTCCGAAGCCCTACCTGACCGTCCGGGGCTCCGGCAGCCACGAGATCGAGATCAAGAAGTCCCGCTTCATCTGCCATCTCGGCCGGGTCGCCGACGAGGACGAGGCGCAGGCCTTCATCGCCGCGATCCGCAAGCAGTACTGGGACGCCCGGCACAACTGCACCGCCTTCGTGGTCGGCGACGACCAGCGGCGCGAGCGCTCCAACGACGACGGCGAGCCGAGCGGAACCGCCGGCGTGCCGATGCTGGAGGTGCTCCGGCGGCGCGGCCTGACCGACACCGTGGCGGTGGTGACCCGCTACTTCGGCGGGATCAAGCTCGGCGCGGGCGGGCTGATGCGGGCGTACGGCGGCTCGGTCTCCGAGGCCGTGGACGCGATCGGCCTGCTGGAGCGCCGCCCGGTCGCGCTGTTCACCGTGCCGGCCGACCACACCAGGGCCGGACGGCTGGAGAACGACCTGCGCGCCGCGGGGTACGAGGTGCGCGACCTGGCCTACGAGGCCGCCGGGGTCCGGATCGAAGTGGGTGTGCCGGAGGACGGCGTGACGGACTTTCACGCCTGGCTGGCCGAGGTCAGCGGAGGGGCGTCCGCGGCCGAGCCGGCAGGGTGGAGTTACCGCGAACTGCCGATCGAGTGACACTCGAACGAATTAACCATGCCCGGAGCCGGAACTTCCGCTCCGGGCATCTCCGTTTCCAGCACAAGGACGTCGCACCGGCACCCGCCGGACGGCGCCGGACATCCACCCCGTCGATGGAGGACCGCAGACCCCACCACTGCACCACGGGAGGTACCGAGCATGACACCAGACCACGCCCCGACCTCCGGCCGCCCAGCCGAACCACACGGCCTGCCCAGGCAGGCCGACCAGTCCGGACGCGCCACCGCCTACCGGACGACCGTCACCACGCCGCTGCCCTTCGACGACGTCCTCGCCCTGGTGGACGAGGCGCTCGGTGCCTGGCTCAAGCAGGAGGGCCACGACGAGCCCCCGCCGACCGGCCGGTCCCCGCGGGCCGAGCGGTTCAGACTCGGTGAACGTGTGCTGCTGGACCGCGACACCGGCCCACTGCCCGCATCCACCGCGGCACCGGCCGTACACACCGCCGCCACTGCATCCGATCCTGATACCGCCTCCGCCTCCGCTTCCGACTCCGCCGCCGGGCCGGTGAGCCCCGCCGGCCGGTACGCCCGTCGCAGGCTGCGCACCCCGGACGGCGCGCACCGCACCCACCTGCTGACCATCACCCTCGCCACCCCGGCCGACCCTGTCGGCCCGGCCGGCACCGCCACCTCCGTGGACGGCCGCACACCTGTGGTGTTCCGGTTGGAGGCCGAGTACCTCACCTCCGGCCCGCCGGTCCTCAGCCCCGTCCGGGTGCCGGTTCCCGAGGTCGCCCGCACCCTGCTGCCGCTGCTCGACGCCTACGACGGCCCGGCCGTCCTGACGGCCCAGCCACGTGTGGTCGGCCCCGCCGAGGTCGACGACCTCATCGACCAGCTCTGCGACCCGGAGCGCCGGCTGGCCGCCGTCGTCGTCAGCGTGCCTCCGTCCACCCCGCTGGAGGAGTGGCTGGCCGAGCAGGTGCAGCCGGTCCTGCACCAGGTCACCGGTCTGGCCTCGCTGCACGTCCTCGACCATGCCGCGCTGCCGCTGTTCAACGTCGCCTTCGAATTCCACAAGGTCTACGGCGGCGCGGTGCGCACCTACCTCCCGGAGGTCGACCCGGCCTCCCGCGCGGACGCGGGCCGCCACCAGGTGCTCGCCAAGCGCCGGATGGCGGAGGACACCCGTAGGGCGGCCGGCCTGCTGGCCCGCGAGCCCCGGCAGATCGCGGCGGCCCTTCCGACACCCCCGGCGCTGGCCGCGGTACCCCCGCTGGTCGTGCCGCAGGAATACCGATTGCCCGTCCGTTCCCGGACGGCGTCCGAGGCACCGCGCTCCCGGGTCGACGAGCGGCGCCGCCGCACCGTGCAACGGCCCCCCCGCTCCGGCAGCCGGCTCTGCACCACGGTGCCCGCACCACTCGTCGCGGTCATGCAGACGGCAGACCTGCGTCCGGCGGCCGCGCTGCTCGCACCCGCCGAGGCCGAGTTCGCCCGCCTGGTCAGGGACGTCGCCGCGGACAAGGAACTCGGGCCGGACAGCTTCGGGGAGCTGGTCAGCCGGTTCGCCGAGTTCCCGCTGCTGGAGTTCACCGGTGACGAGAAGGAGACCATCGCGCTGGACGGGAAGCCCGACGGCACAGGCTGGGCCCGGCTCGCCTGGGACGGGCTGACCGCCCTTCAGGAGTACGCGGCCGCGGCCGTGCGCGGTCAGGCGGGCGGCGACTTCAAGGCCTGGTGCGAGCACACCCCGCCCGGCTGCCACCACTTCCCGCCGCGCAAGGCGGTCCGCTGGGAGTCCCGCACGGTCGAGAGCCACGCCAAGTGGAAGCGGGAGCGCATGCTGCCGGTGCCGTCCTGTGTGGACGCCTCGCGGCGCGCCTTCATGGGCGCCCACCTCCGGATCGGCGGCGGTTCGACCGCGCCCCGCCTGCACTACCTCGACGACTGCTCGGGCAGTGGCCGCATCTACGTCGGCTACATCGGCCAGCACCTGACCAACACCCGCACCAACTGACCCCACCGGCACCGATCTCCACCGGCACCGATCCCCACAGACAGACGGGACCAACTGACAGGCAGACACCATCACCCCCATCACACCAGGGACCGACCGACCCACGGCACGCCTTCACCCCGGCCGCGGTGGCAACACCGCGGCCGGGAGGCACCCCCACGAGTGGCTTGGTCACGGTGCAGCGTGGCCAACTCCCGGTTGTTGGCTGACCGGTGCATCCGAACGGTGGAGAATGCTCGGCAGGGGCCGTGACCGAGCGGCCCCTGCGAGCGCGTGCGGGCTGGTCCGGGCCGCTGCGATCTCGCCGAACGTTCAGTGACGTAGTGGCCCAGTGCCGTTAGTGGCTCAGTGACGTAGTGGGGGATCGACCGCTGATGCAGCATTCACCCGACAGCCGCACGGACGGAACACCGTCGGCCGTCTCCGCACTCCGGGCCGCCGGAGCCCAACCCGCCCACGAGGCCCCCGAACCGCTGCAGGCCGGCTTCCTCGCCACGCTCTTCCGCGACCTCGGGGCGGAAGCGCCCGCCGGGGTGCCGGAGGAGGACGCGGTCGTCGCACACGCCCGCGCGGCAGCCCTGACGCACCATCGGACCCTCACCGTGCAGGCCGAGCACGAGCACCTCGCCGACCTGCTCCGCCGCGCCGCGCTCCCGGTCTCCGCGATGGACTTCGAGAGCCAGCTGCGCAGCTACGAGCCGCGGCCCTTCCCGGCCGACGCCGATCTCCCGCCGGCCGAGGCGGAGCCGCGCTGGGCGGACTACGCGCCGCCGGAGCCCCCGGCCGCCGGTCCCGACGAGCCGGCCTCCCGGCGGCTCCTCGACTCCGGCTACCAGCGCCAACTCGCCCAGGCCCGGCTCCGCCACCAGAAGGACCTGCGCGAGTGGCGGGCCCGTCAGGCCGAGGGCACGGCGGCCGAGGCCCGGGCGGCGCGGGCCGCCCACGAGCAGGCCGAGCAGGCCAGGGCCAGGGTGGTGCGCGAGTACAACCAGAGCCTGGAGGAGTGCCGCCGCGCCTACCGGCTGTCCGAGCCGGCCGCGGTGGAGTCGCTGCTGGAGCGTGCCCTCGCGGCCGCCGAGGGTGCCACCCGCGACATCCCGTCCACCTGCCGGGCACTGTTCCGTCCGCTGACCCGGACGGCCGTCCTCGACCTCGACCTGCCGCCGCTCGACGTGGTGCCCTCGCTCACCGGCTACCGGCTGGCCGCGGACGGCGCGGCCGAACCTGTCCCGCGTCCCCCGTCCGAGCGGTCCTCCGACTACCTGCGCCTGGCCGCCCGCCTCGCCCTGCGCGCCCTGCAGGCGGCGGACGCCGTGGACACCGACGGGATCCTCGCCGGCGTCGTGCTGAACGGCTGGCTGCGCCGTCCCGGCACCGCCCCGGTCTGCCTGCTCAGTGTGGACGCCGACCGTGACGCGCTCGCCCGCACCCGTCTGATCACCGAGCCGTCCGGGGGCCCGGCGGTGCCGGCGGAGGACGACGAACCCGTGCTCGGCGTGTACGCCGACGCCGAGCAGGACGAGGCGCTGCTGCGGCTGCGCGAACTGTCCGCGGTGGTCACGCCCGACCCGTTCGGGCCGGTGCCGGTGGTGCCCAACGGCACCGCCGGTGCCACGGTGCCCTCCACCGCCGAGCTCTCGCCCAACGAGTTCGCCCAGCTGGTGCGCGAGCTGCTCACCCGGGGCGGCCTGGGCACCTGGAGCGTGCGGCTGCGCGGGCCGTTCGGGCTGGTCGCCACCGCCGAGGGGGCCAAGGACAGCGCCCTGCCCGGCCGGTGGGTCGTCTGGGCCTCCCGGAACACCGACCCGGTGGCCGAGGACGAGCTGCGCACCCTCGCCGAGGCCGTCCGCGAGGAGGGGGCCGAGCGCGGGCTGCGCCTCACCACCGGCAGCTTCGGTGAGGCGGCGCTCGACCTCGCCGCGGAGGAGGGCTACCGGCGCATCCACCTCATCGACGGCGAAGGCGTGCGCGAGCTGTCCCGGACGCACCTCGGTCTGCCCCTGGCGGCGGGCTGAGCGCGCCCGGGCCCGGGCGGCGGCACCGCGCGGACGCACCTGCGCCGGACGGACGGCCCGCCCGGCGGCGTCCGACCGCTGCACCGGCGCCGCCGCCCTGTCAGGCTGGAGGGATGGGAATCGGGTTCCTGGACAGGTGGCGCGCCCGGTATGCCCACAGCCGGGACGGCACCCCGCTGCAACCGGACGAGGCGACCATGGCCGGCCTCCTCGCCGAGTGCGGGCTGCTGCGCGACCTGGCCGAGGACTCGGGCGTGCGGCTCGACGACGGCGTGACCTCGCTGACCCAGCTCGACCAACTGCTGCCGCGCTGGCGCGACGATCCGGAGGTCTCGGAGTGGCTGGGCAACGACGCCGGCCTGTACCTCGGCACGGTGCTGCACCGGACCGTGCCCGGTACGGTCTGGCGGCTCGACGAACACGACCGTCCGCTGGTGGTGCTGCCCGGCGGGCGAGAGCTCGACGTCACGGCGATCGGCCACAGCTGGGCGGTCGTGGGTTCGCCCCAGCTCGCCGCCGCCTACCTCGCCGCCACCGACGCCTGAGCCCGCCCGCCGTGCCCGCCCCGACCCCCACGCTCCCGCCCGGCCCCGTCCCGCTGCCCGGCCCCGCGCGGCTGCTCCGGCCCGAAGCCCAGCGCGCGCCCCGCACCGTAAGACCCGACGACCATCAGCCCGACGACCACCAGCCCGACCTCCGAGGGCCCGAGGACCGAGGGGCTGACCGGTGACGGCGATCCTCGTCGCCGCCGCGGCCTTCCTGATGACGCTGATCGGCGGCTGGGTGGCGCAGCGGACCGGCGACCGGCGGCACCTGGTGCTCGGGTTCGCCGCCGGGCTGATGCTCGGCGTGGTCGCCTTCGACCTGCTGCCGGAGGCGGTCCGGGCCGCACCGGACGAGATCCACGGCGTCCCGCAGGCCCTGCTGATGTTCGCGGCCGGCTTCCTGACGATCCACATCATCGAGCGGGCCGTGGCCATCCACCGCAGCCACGAGGGCGAGTACGCCGCCCACACCCACGGGCACCGGCACGGGCACGACGACCACGCCCGGCAGGGCATCGGGCTGACCGCGGCCGGCGCGCTGGTCGGCCACAGCCTGATGGACGGCTTCGCGATCGGCGCCGCGTTCCAGGCGGGCACCACCGTCGGCACCGTGGTGGCCATAGCGGTGGTGGCGCACGACTTCGCGGACGGCTTCAACACGTACACCATCACCCGGATGTACGGGAACGACCGCCGCAGGGCGCTCACGCTGCTCGCCGCGGACGCGCTGGCCCCGGTGACCGGGGCGGCGATCACGCTGCTGTTCACCATCCCGGTCCACCTGCTCGGCCTCTACCTGGGATTCTTCGCCGGGTTCCTGCTGTACCTGGCGACCTCGGACATCCTGCCGGAGGCCCACAGCCCGCACCCCTCGCGCACCACCCTGCTCTGCACGCTGCTCGGCGTCGCCTTCATGTGGCTGGTCATCGGCTTCGCCGACTGAGCCCAGGCCGGGGACCGAGCCGGGGCCGGGGGTCGGGGCCGGGGTCGGGGTCGGGGCCGGGGTCGGGCTACGCCGAGCCGCCGGACATCCGCCCCACGAGGGCACCGGCGGAGGCGGCCTCCACGCGTGCCCACTGCTCCCGGATCGCCCGCAGGGCCGCCGTGATCGCCGGACGCCGGGAGGCCTGGGTGCGCCACAGTGCGTAGACGCGGCGGGTGGGCTCGGGGGAGACCGGTCGGGCGACCACCCCGGCGGGCAGCGGCGCGCGGCCGAGCCGGGGCACCAGACCGAGTCCGAGGCCGGCCTCGATCAGCGCGATCTGGGTCTCGAACTCGCCGACCTGGTACAGCACGTCGGGCTCCTCGCCGGCCTCGCGGAGGGTGCGCACCAGCCAGTCGTGGCAGATGTTGCCCGGCGGCACGCTGATCCACCGCTGCCCGAGCAGCCGGGCCACCGGCACGGTGTCCAGCGCGGCCAGCGGGTGCTCGGCCCGCAGCAGCAGGTCCACCGGGTCCAGGCCGAGGTCCATCCGGGAGAGCCCGTCCTGGACGGGGAGGGGCACGGTCGGCCAGTCCTGTACCAGGGCGAGGTCGACCTCGCCGCGGGTGACGAGCTCGACGGCCAGGTACGGGTCGGTCTCCAGCAGCCGGACGTCGAGGTCGGGGCAGTGCTCCCGCAGGTCGGCGAGGGCCCCGGGCAGCACCCCGCGGGCACCGGTCGCGAAGGAGGCCACCAGCAGCCGGCCGACCGCCTGGCCGCGCCGCTCCTCCAGCGTCACCTCGGCCTGCTCGACGAGGGCGAGCAGCTGCCGTGCGGTGTCGGCGAGGCGCACTGCTGCATCGGTGAGCACCACACCGCGGCCCTGGCGTTCCAGCAGCACGGTGCGGGTCTCACGCTCCAGCTTGGAGATCTGCTGCGAGACGGCCGAGGGCGTGAATCCGAGGGCGGCCGCCGCGCCGCCGACCGAGCCGTGCACCGCCACCGCGTGCAGCGCCCGCAGTCTGCCGAGGTCCAACATGGCGGCCATGCTAAAGCACTGCTGAATGGTTCGGTTCAGAATTCATCGCTGGTGCTGAACAATGCCGGACCGTCAGGCTCGTCCCATGCCACCGACCGCCGGCCCCGCCGCCTCCACGTCAGCCGTCTCCCCGTCCCCGTCCCCGTCCCCGTCCCCGTCTCCGTCCCCGTCCTCGGCCGCACCGGCGGCCGCCGCCTCCGGTGCCGTCATGGCGCCGCGCGACATCGGTCTGGCGGTGCTGATCGCCGCCGTCTGGGGCTTCAACTTCGTGCTGATCCACGTCGGCCTGGAGAACTTCCCGCCGCTGCTCTTCTGCGCGCTGCGGTTCGCCGTCGTGGCCGTGCCCGCGGTCTTCCTCGTCGGTCCGCCGAGGGTGGCGTGGAAGTGGGTGGTGGCGGTCGGCTGCACGCTCGGCGTGGCCAAGTTCGGGCTGCTCTTCCTCGGTATGCACGCCGGCATGCCGGCCGGGCTGTCCTCGCTGGTGCTGCAGAGCCAGGCGGTGTTCACCGCACTGTTCGCGGCGGTGCTGCTGCGCGAGCGGCCGACCGGTCAGCGGGCGGCCGGCCTCGCCATCGCCTTCGGCGGCATCGCCGTCGCCGCCGTCGACCACGGCCTAGGCGGCCCGGTTGCGGCGTTCGCCCTGGTCATCGCCGCGGCCGCGTTCTGGGGACTGTCCAATGTGCTGACCCGCCGGGCCGCCCCGGCGGACGCGCTGCGCTGGATGGTCTGGGTCAGCGCGGTGCCGCCGCTGCCGCTGCTCGCCCTGTCCCTGCTGGTGGAGGGCCCGGAGGCCGACCTGGACGCGCTCGCCGGCATCACCGCCGCGGGCATCGGCGCGATCGCCTACGTCGGGCTGGTCTCCACCCTGTTCGGCTTCGTCGCCTGGAGCCGCCTGCTGGGCCGGTACGACGCCTCGGCGGTGGCCCCGTACTCGCTGCTGGTGCCGGTGTTCGGGATGTCCTCGGCCTGGCTGCTGCTCGGTGAGCGGTTCAGCTCCCTCGCAGGGGTCGCGGCCGCCCTGGTGATCGCCGGGATCGGGCTCACCGCGCTGCCGGCCGGCCGGGTGGCGGCGCTGACTCGTACGCTGCTTCGGCAGCCCGCAGCGCCCGCAGCAGAACCTCCTGCTCCGCGCGGCTGACCGGCTCGAAGTACTCCTGGGCGACCTCGTGGCGGACCTGCCCGATCCGTTCCAACGCGGCCCGGCCGGAGTCGGTCAGCACCACTCGGACGGCCCGGCGGTCGGCCGGGTCGGGGGTGCGCGCGACCAGCGCGGCCTCCTCCAGGGCGTCCACCACCGCGGTGGCGGAGCGCGGCACGATGCGCAGCCGTTCGGCCAGCTCGCTGAGGCGCATCGGGGCGCCGCCGGAGTCCTCCCCGCAGCCGGGGGCGTGGGCCAGGGTGCGCAGTGCGCGGGCCTGGGCGGGGGTGATGCCGTAGGGCTCCAGCCGGTGCATGGTCTGTCGGCGGATCCGCTTCATCGCCCGGGTGAGCGCGTCGGCGAGCTCCGCGGCGGTGTCGGCGGTCGGCGGCGTGGTCATGGCGGGCTCCCGGCTCGGAGTGCCCCGGCCCGGCCCGAGGCTGCGGGGCCAGGTTATCGGTGCGCCGGTGTCCCGATCCGAAATATTGTTGAGGCAAGCTCACTATTCGGTTTAGCGTAGAGGTGGTCGGCCCCGCCGTGGGCGGACCCCGACCTGAAGCATCCGAAGCACCCGAGAACACTGGAGCACCCGTGTCCCGATCCGAAGCCCGCGTCGCCACCGACCGCCCCGGCCGCTACGGCAAGCAGCTCGCCGCCCACCTCGGGCGCCGGGTGACCGCCGACTGGTCCGAGGAGACCGGCCGCGGCACCGTCACCTTCTCGTACGGCACCGCCGCCCTCACCGCGGAGGAGGGCGGCCTGCTCCTCGTCGTCGAGGGCGAGGCCGACCGGCTCGCCGACCTCGAGGACGTGGTCGGCCGCCACCTCGTCCGCTTCGGCGCCCGCGACGAGCTGGTCGTCGAGTGGAAGCGCGACAGCGGCGAGCCCGGCCTCGTCCACCGCAACCAGGAGGAGCCGCCGGCCGCCGGCTGAGTCCGCGCCGGACCGCGGTCAGCCGCGGCCCGCCTCCCACCGCGGTGGCGGGCCGCCCCCGTCCGCCGGCACGCGGGGCAGTACACGGTCCATCAGCGGGACCGCCGCCCACAGCGTCAGGCCGGCCAGGCACCAGCTGGCGAGCACGTCCAGCAGCCAGTGGTAGTCGCTCCACACCAGACCGGCCCCCACTCCCAGGCAGAGCATCGCGGTGCAGGCGTACAGCGCGACACGGGCGTCGCGCCCGAGCGTGCCGCCCAGCAGCAGCGCCGCCGTGCCGTAGGCGATCGCCGAGGTCGCGGTGTGCCCGGACGGGTACCAGCCCCACTGGTCCGGCGCGAGCGGCAGCCCGTACGGACCGGGGCGGGCGAACCACGCCTTGGCCGGCACCACCAGCAGCGGGACCAGCGCGGCGGCCGCCACGGCGAGCGGGACCGGTAGCCACCAGCGCGCCGGTGCGTCGCTCCGCCGCCGTCGCTCCGCCGCCAGCGCCGCGGCGGCCAGCAGCACCGGAACGGCCGGCACCGCGCCGCCCAGATCGGACAGGCCGGCGCCGAGATGGTTGAGCAGCGTGCTGCGGAACGCGTGCCGCAGCTCGTGGACGGCGTGTCGCGTTCCGGTGTCCAGCCCGAGCAGTGGCCCGTCCGCCGCGACCTGCCAGGAGATCAGCACCAGCAGCACCACGAGCACCATGGGCATCATGGGCACGACAACAGACGAAAGCCGCCCCGGAGCAGGGGGGAGAGCTCCGGGGCGGCCGAGGTGATCGCCGCTCCGCACGACCCGGGGGGTGTGGGCCGGGCGGTCGGTCGATCGGTCTGGATGTTCAGCCGCCATTGCCGGGGCGGCCGAGGATGTCGCTAAGGGTTGCGGCTCGCTGTCCATCTGTCATGACAGTACGTCAAAGGCAGTGCCGCGCAGGAGGTGCGCAAGCGGTTTCGCACAGCATCTTCACCACCGGGAGTACAACCTCCACGCGCCGGTGCCCGTCCCGCGTCCGCCCCCCCGCGGGCCGGGGTGCGGAGAACACGGAGCGGCCCGGTCCTGGTCGGACCGGGCCGCTCGCAACGGGGCGCTGTCCACCGCCCCGGGACCGTCAGACGCCCGCGAAGGCGCCCTCGATGATGTCCAGGCCCTCGGTGAGCAGGTGCTCGGGCATCACCAGCGGCGGCAGGAAGCGCAGCACGTTGCCGTAGGTGCCGGCGGTCAGCACCACCAGGCCCTGCGCGTGGCAGGCCTTCGCCACCGCGGCGGTGACCTCCGGGTTGGGCTCCTTGCCGCCCGACTTCACCAGCTCGATCGCGACCATCGCGCCGCGGCCGCGGACCTCGCCGATCACGTCGAACTTCTCCTGCATCGCCCGCAGGCGGCCCAGCATGATCTCGCCGATGCGCTGCGCCTTGGCGTTGAGGTCCAGCTCCTTCATGGTCTGGATCGAGCCGAGCGCGGCGGCGCAGGCCACCGGGTTGCCGCCGTAGGTGCCGCCCAAGCCGCCGGCGTGCGCGGCGTCCATGATCTCGGCGCGGCCGGTGACGGCCGCCAGCGGCAGACCGCCGGCGATGCCCTTGGCGGTGGTGATCAGGTCCGGGACGACGCCCTCGTCCTCGCAGGCGAACCACTGGCCGGTGCGGCAGAAGCCGGTCTGGATCTCGTCCGCGACGAAGACGATGCCGTTCGCCTTCGCGTACTCCACGATGGCCGGCAGGAAGCCCTTCGCCGGCTCGATGAAGCCGCCCTCGCCCTGGATCGGCTCGATGATGATCGCCGCGACGTTCTCCGCGCCGATCTGCTTGTTGATCATGTCGATCGCCTGAGCGGCGGCCTCGGCGGCGCAGTTCTCCGCACCGGTCAGCCAGCGGTACGGGTACGCGACCGGCACCCGGTAGATCTCCGGCGCGAACGGACCGAAGCCCTGCTTGTACGGCATGTTCTTCGCCGTCAGACCCATGGTCAGGTTCGTGCGGCCGTGGTAGCCGTGGTCGAACACCACGACGGCGGTGCGCTTGGTGTACGCGCGGGCGATCTTCACCGCGTTCTCGACGGCCTCGGCGCCGGAGTTGAACAGCGCGGTGCGCTTCTCGTGGTCGCCCGGGGTCAGCTCGTTCAGCTGCTCGGCCACGGCCACGTAGCCCTCGTACGGGGTCACCATGAAACAGGTGTGCGTGAAGGCGGCCAGCTGCTCGGACGCCTTGGCGACGACCGCCTCGGCGCTGTTGCCGACGTTCGTCACGGCGATGCCGGAGCCGAAGTCGATCAGGCTGTTGCCGTCCACGTCCTCCAGTACGCCGCCGTTGGCACGGGCCACGTACACGGGGAGGGTGGTGCCGACACCCGCCGCCACCGCACCGAGCTTGCGAGCCTGCAGCTCCTGCGACTTCGGGCCGGGGATCGAGGTGACCAGGCGGCGCTCCTGCAGGAGCGGGGTTGCAGCGCTCATGGCGGGTTTCTCCATATCTCAGTGCTCGGTCCTCGAAGGCTACGACCGCGCCCGCAACCCGAGCATGCGCCACTCGGGAGCAGTGAGCCGTCCGAATTGTCCGGCGCGGCCAGCGCGCCCGGTTCACCGGACGCGCGCCCCTGCTCCACTACATTGAGCGCGGGCGTGTCGCCGGACCGGTGGCATGGGTATGGCAATGCCGGTGGTGGGACAGGGAGTGGGGCCGGGATGGAACTGGACGGCACTCGGGGGCGGCAGACGCCACAGGCGCAGCGGACATCGACCGTCCCCCCGCAGCGGACCCTCCCCTTCGACCTCGCCGCATGGGCCACCGAACCCCGCCCCGACACCCCGCCGGGCATCTTCCGCCTCGGCCACCACCCCCACGACGAGACCCGCGCCGAACAGGCCGCCGTCTCCGCCCGCCCCCTCCTCCTCCGCGCCGCCCTCAACCTCGCGGTGGCATGGTTGGCGTTCGTCTACGGGCGCGCTCTCTGCCTGAACCTGTTGGCGTACGTGGTGAACCGGTTGGAGATCGGCACCCGGCTGTCGGACGGCCACGGCGGCGTGCAGTACGTCGTGCCGGCCGGCCAGCGCGACCTGATCGCACTGATCGTCAACGTGCTGTTGCTGGCCGTCGTCATCCGGCTGTTCGGCCGCATGGGCCGCTGGAAGGAGATCTACCGCCGCTACGCCAAGCCGCTGCTCGCCCGCACGGTGACCCAGGAGGAGGCCCCGGCCGACACCGGGTCCCCCGGCCAGGAACCGGACACCGACCCCTGGCACGGCCTGCGGGGTGTGGCGCCGCAGGCGGCGCGGCGGTTGGAGGCCGAGCCGGTCGGCGACGTCGACTACGCCCGGATCCGGCACGCCTGGGAGACGGTGCTGGCCGACCCGGAGCTGCTGCCGGCCTTCGCCGAGCAGGTGGAGGTGCGCGGCGCCGCCGCCTGCGCCCACCCCTCCGAGGCCCGCGACCTGCCGGGCCGCGCCGGCCGCCACGACCTGCTGACCCGTCAGGTCCGCCTCGGCGCCGCGCAGAACGTGGTGAAGAACCCGCCCGCCCACCGCAGCGCCGGCTTCGCACTGGACCCGCAGCTGCTCGGCACCTCCCTGCTGGCGGTCGGCCCGGCCGGTACCGGCAAGACCGCCCGGCTGGCCCGCCCGGTCGCCGAGGCGCTCTGCCTGCAGGCGCTGGCCGGCACCGCCTGCGCGGTGGTGATCGGCGCCGCCGAGGCCGACCTCGGCCCGGACGCCTGGTACGACGTGGTGATCGCGCCGGGCGACCCGGAGTCCCCGTACGGCCTGGACCTGTACGGCGCCGCCGCCGACCCGGACGAGGCCGCGGCCCGGCTGGCCGACGCGCTGCTCCCGGACGAGCTGGCGGCCCGCGCCGAGGCCGCCCGCACCGCGCTGCAGCAGGTGGTCGGCCCGTTCCACGCCGCACACGGCCGCTATCCGGCGGTGCGGGAGCTGCGGGCGCTGCTCGGCGGCGACCCGGACGCCTGGGCGGTGCTGCGCAAGGCGCTGCAGGCCGGCGGGCTGCTGGCCGTGCACGAGGGCGACCTGCAGCACCGCGAGAGCCGGCACGGCCGGGTCGACGACCCGGGCACGCTGCTCGCGGACCGGCTGGCGCTGCTGGACCGTCCGGCCTTCGCGCGCAGTTTCGCGGGCGGGCCGGACGCGCTGCCGCCGTTCGCGATGCGGGCGCTGGAGCATCCGCTGCGGGTCCGCGTGAAGCTGCCGGAGCGCAGCCACCCCGAGGTCGCCCGGATGCTGTCGCGGCTGGTGGTCGCCCAGTTCGTGCAGGCCGCGTCGGCGCGGGCGGAGCGTTCCCTGTTCGCCGGCCTGGTGGTGGACGACGCCTCGGCGGCGGTGGACGCGCAGATCGTCCGCGGCCTGCAGCGGATGCGGGGGGCGAACGCGGGCGCGGTGCTGCTGCTGCGCACCCTGGTGGACCTGCCGGAGCCGTTGCGGGCGCCGCTGTTCGGTGCGGTGGGCTGCCGGATGGCCTTCCCGGGGATCGCCCCCTGGGACGGCCGGCTGTTCTCCGAGGCCTGGGGCACCCACCTGGTGACCGAGACCGCGGTGACGCACACCCCGGACACCTCCGGGGGCCTGGTGCGCAAGGCCGCCCGGGCGGGCCGCAAGGCGCTCTCGGGGACGACCGCGCAGACCGAGTCGGTGACCACCCGGGACGTGGAGCGGCACCGCTGGTCGCCGTCCGACCTGGCGCACGCGCTGCCGAGCGGGCACGCCGTGGTGTCGCTGACGACCGTCGACGGGGAGCAGGTCCCGCCGCTGCTGGTGGATCTGCGGGACTGACCGCCGGGGAGCGGGGGCCGGACTCCGCGGCGGAGGATTCCGTGCTGCCGCTTGTCCGGGCCGTACATAATGGAGGAAGCCCCCCGAACCCCTCACCTGCGCGGTCGCAACGGCGCGACCGTGTCGTACCAGCGAAGGTGCCATGCCCCCCACACTCGCCTCCGTCGTCCGCAACAGTGCGCTCCATCTGACCGTGCTGGCCGGTTCGGACCACTTGGAGCGCCAGGTCCGCTGGGTGCACACCAGCGAGCTCGACGACCCGACGCCCTTCCTGGAGGGCGGCGAGCTGCTGCTCACCACCGGCATCAAGCTGGGCAAGACCGCGTCCCGGCTGCAGGCGTACGTGCACCGGCTGGCCGACGCCGGGGTGGTCGGGCTGGGCCTCGGTGTCGGCCTGTCGCACACCGAGGTACCGCAGGCGCTGGTCGAGGCCGCCGCGCAGCGCGGGCTGCCGCTGCTGCGGGTCCCGGAGGCGACGCCGTTCATCGCGATCAGCAAGGCGGTGTCCGCCGCACTCGCGGCCGAGCAGTACGAGGCGGTGACCACCAGCTTCGAGGCGCAGGAGGAGCTGACCCGGGCGGCGCTCGGCAAGGACGGCACGACGGCGGTGGTGCGCCGGCTGGCGGCCCGCCTCGGCGGCTGGGCGGCGCTGTACGACGGCTCGGGCGCGCTGTCCGCGGTCGCGCCGGACTGGGCGGCCCGCCGGGCCGGCCGGCTGGCGGCCGAGGTGGACCGGCTGCGCAGACGTCCCGCGCCGTCGAGCGCGGCGCTGCAGGGCCGTTCGCCCGGCATCGACACCGCCGACGAGGACTTCGTGGTGGTGCAGTCGCTGGGCGCCGACCGCCGCCCGCGGGGCTTCCTCGCGGTGGGCACCGAGGACCGGATCACGCCGACCGAGCGGTACGTGCTGAACGCGGCGGTGGCGCTGCTGACGCTCACCCTGGAGCGCTCGCGGGAGCTGCGGGAGGCCGAGGAGCGGATGGGCGCCGCGCTGCTGCACATGGTGCTGGCCGGCGAGGTGGCGACCGCCCGGCAGGTGTCGGCAGGCCTGTTCGGCGGTCTGCCGGACGGCGAGGCCCGGGTGCTGGTGGCCGGCGCGGGCAGTGGCCCGGAGGCCGCGGAGACGCTGAGCGAGCTCGGCGACCGGGCGGAGCAGGCCGGCGGCCGGGTCGGCGAGCGGCTGCTGGTCTCCCGGGAGGACGGCCCGCACGGGCCGCGCCTGCTGGTGCTCGCCCAGGACAACGGCGCCGCCCACCGGGCCTGCCTGGGCGCGGTCGAGGAGCACGAGGGCCTGGCGATCGGCGTCTCCGCGCCGACCGCGCTGGAGGACGCCGGCACGGCGTACGCCCAGGCCGAGCGGGCGCTCGCGGTGGCACTGCGCGGCGGCCGCCGCTCGGTCGACCACGAGGAGGTCGGCGCCGGGTCGCTGCTGCCGCTGCTCGGCGAGGAGGCGGTGACGGCCTTCGCCGAGGGGCTGCTGCGGCCGCTGCGCGAGCACGACCGGACGGCCCGCGGCGACCTGGTGGCCAGTCTGCGGGCCTGGCTGTCCCGGCACGGCCAGTGGGACGCGGCCGCCGCCGACCTCGGCGTGCACCGGCACACCCTGCGCTACCGGATGCGCCGGGTCGAGGAGCTGCTGGGCCGCTCGCTGGACGACACCGACGTCCGGATGGAGCTGTGGCTGGCCCTGCGCGCCGGCGAGGAGTGACCGGCCGCTGGGTGTGATCGGCCGCTGTGCGTGACCGTCCGCGGCGGGTGAACCGGCCGCGCCCGGGCACACTGTGCCGCCGCACCGGAGCACAACGCGCCAATGTGTACGACGGCCCGCGGCGGCCACTCCGCGGTGTCCAATCCGGTTGGTGTTCCGGCCGCCCTACCGTGGGCTGGTGTCCACCAATCGAGGAGAAGGGCCGGTACGACCGTGACCACCACCCATGAGTTCTGGCTGGCCGGCCGCCGGGCGAGCGGCGAGTCGGACTTCGAGGTCCGCCACTCGTTCGACGGCAGCCTGGTCGGCAAGGTCAGCGTCCCGACCGACGCGCAGGTCGAGGAGGCGGTCGCCGCCGCCGCCGCGGCCGCGCCGGCCTTCGCCGCGACCCCCGCGCACGTCCGCGCGGCCGCCCTGGACCACGTGTCCAAGCGGCTGGCCGAGCGCACCGAGGAGATCGCCCGCCTGATCACCGCCGAGAACGGCAAGCCGATCAAGTGGGCCCGCGGTGAGGTCGGCCGGGCCGTCTCGGTGTTCCGCTGGGCCGCCGAGGAGGCGCGCCGCACCAACGGCGAGACCATGCGTCTGGACACCGACCCGGGCGGCGCCGGCCGTTTCGCGGTGGTGCGCCGCTTCCCCAAGGGCGTCGTGCTGGGCATCGCCCCGTTCAACTTCCCGCTGAACCTGGTGGCGCACAAGGTCGCCCCGGCGATCGCGGTCGGCGCCCCGATCATCCTCAAGCCGGCCCCGGCCACTCCGCTCTCGGCGCTCGTCCTCGGCGAGATCCTGGCCGAGACCGACCTGCCGGTCGGCTCGTGGAGCGTCCTGCCGGTGCCCAACGAGAAGATGCCGGCCCTCGTCCAGGACGACCGGCTGCCGGTCATCTCGTTCACCGGCTCCGACAAGGTCGGCTACCAGATCATGGACTCGGTGCCGCGCAAGCACGTCACCCTGGAGCTCGGCGGCAACGCCGCAGCCGTGGTCCTCGCCGACTGGAACTCCGAGGCCGACCTCGACTGGGCGGCCACCCGGATCGCGATGTTCTCCAACTACCAGGGCGGCCAGTCCTGCATCTCGGTGCAGCGCGTGATCGCCGACGCCTCGGTCTACGACGCGCTGGTCGAGAGGATCGTCGCCAAGGTGCAGGACCAGGTCACCGGCGACCCGGCGGACGACGCCGTGGACGTCGGCCCGCTGGTCGACGAGAACGCCGCCAAGCGCGTCGAGTCCTGGGTGGACGACGCGGTCGCCAAGGGCGCCAAGGTGCTCACCGGCGGCATCCGCGAGGGCGCGACCTACGCCCCGACCGTGGTCGCCGACCTCTCCGACGACGCGATCCTCGCCACCGCCGAGGTCTTCGGCCCGGTGCTCTCGCTGCACCGGGTGAACTCCACCGACGAGGCCTTCGCCGCCGTCAACGACTCCGCCTTCGGCCTCCAGGCCGGCGTGTTCACCCGCGACGTGCAGGCCGCCTTCCGCGCCCACCGCGAGCTCCAGGTCGGCGGTGTGATCATCGGTGACGCGCCGTCCTACCGCGCCGACCAGATGCCGTACGGCGGCGTGAAGGACTCCGGCGTCGGCCGTGAGGGCGTCAAGTACGCGATGGAGGACTTCACCTACGAGCGCGTCCTGGTGCTCACCGGCCTGGACCTCTGACGTCCTGCCGACCCGACGCCCCGTCACCGCTTCCCGGTGGCGGGGCGTTTCCCTGCCTTGACAGCCCCCCGGAGGGGGCGTAGTCCGGAAAGGGAGGAAGGGAGGTCGACCATGCTCGGCGACCTCATCGGAGAGGAACAGGCACAGGTCACCGGTCAGCGGGTGGTCCGCAGCGACCACGGGCTGCCGCCCGTCGTGGAGACCTCGTTCACCGGCACCGGCCAACTGCTCGGCGTCACGATCAACGACATGGGCAGCTACACCGGACGGCTGCGCCCGGACGGCACCCTGTACGGCGAGGGGCAGGGCGTCATCATGAGCCCGACCGGCGCGCACGCCTCCTGGCAGGGCGGCGGGGTCGGCCGCTTCACCGAGGGCGGCGGCACCAGTTGGCGCGGCACCATCGTCTACAGCAGCGACTCGCCCGAGTTCGCGGACCTCAGGGGCGTCGCGGGCGCCTTCGAGTGGGAGGTCGCCGCGGACGGCAAGGCGGTGGGGAAGATCTGGGCCTGGAAGTAGCCGCACGCAGCACCCCGCACGCCGCGACCCGGTGACGGGCCCGCCGCGCAACAGCCGCCCGCCGCACAACACAGGCCCCACCGCACGACACAATGGGGGGCATGAACTCGCTCGCCCACCCCCAGCTCCGTTTCACCCCGGCGGTCAAGGACCCGGACGGCCCGAGGGAGCTCGTGATCCTCGGCTCCACCGGCTCGATCGGCACCCAGGCCATCGACGTGGTGCTGCGCAACCCCGGCCGCTTCCGCGTGGTGGCGCTGTCCGCCAACGGCGGCCGGGTCGGGCTGCTCGCCGAGCAGGCCCTGAGCCTCGGTGTGCGCGCGGTCGGGGTGGCCGACGAGAGCGCCGTCCCGGCGCTGCGCGAGGCACTCGAGGCCGGCGCCGCAGGCCGTCCGCTGCCGGAGATCCTGGCCGGTCCGGACGCCGCGACCGAGCTGGCCGCCATGGAGTGCCACTCCGTGCTCAACGGCATCACCGGTTCGATCGGCCTGCGGCCGACGCTGGCCGCGCTGGAGGCGGGCCGGGTGCTGGTGCTCGCCAACAAGGAGTCGCTGATCGTCGGCGGCCCGCTGGTGAAGGCCGTCGCCGCGCCCGGCCAGATCGTGCCGGTCGACTCCGAGCACGCCGCGCTCTTCCAGGCGCTCGCGGGCGGCACCCGGGCCGAGGTCCGCAAGCTGGTGGTGACCGCCAGCGGCGGCCCGTTCCGCGGGCGCAGCCGGGCCGAACTGGCCGGGGTGACGCCGGCCGACGCGCTGGCCCACCCGACCTGGGCGATGGGCCCGGTGGTGACGATCAACTCGGCCACCCTGGTCAACAAGGGCCTGGAGGTCATCGAGGCCCACCTGCTCTACGACGTGCCCTTCGACCGGATCGAGGTCGTGGTGCACCCCCAGTCGGTCGTCCACTCGATGGTCGAATTCACCGACGGCTCCACCCTCGCCCAGGCCAGCCCGCCGGACATGCGGATGCCGATCGCGCTCGGCCTCGGCTGGCCCGACCGCGTCCCGGACGCCGCCCCCGGCTGCGACTGGACGAAGGCCGCGACCTGGGAGTTCTTCCCGCTCGACGACGAGGCCTTCCCGGCCGTCGCGCTCGCCCGCGAGGTCGGTGGCCTCGGCGGCACCGCCCCCGCCGTCTTCAACGCGGCGAACGAGGAGTGCGTGGACGCCTTCCTCGGCGGCCGCCTGCCCTTCACCGGGATCGTGGACACTGTGGCGAAGGTCGTCGCCGAGCACGGCACCCCCGCGCGGGGAACTTCGCTCACGGTCGCGGACGTCCTCCAGGCGGAGGACTGGGCCCGCGCCCGGGCCCGCGAGCTGGCGGCGGGCTGACGGACGGCACCACGGACGGCGAGCGGATCGGCGACGGCATGGCGGAGGGCGAGCGGTGAACAATCTGATGTGGGTGCTGGGCATCCTGATCTTCGTGGTCGGGCTGCTGTTCTCGATCGCCTGGCACGAGCTGGGGCACCTCTCCACCGCCAAGCTGTTCAAGATCCGCGTCCCGCAGTACATGGTCGGATTCGGCCCGACCGTCTGGTCCCGCAAGAAGGGCGAGACGGAGTACGGCATCAAGGCGATCCCGCTCGGCGGCTACATCCGGATGATCGGGATGTTCCCGCCGGGCGCGGACGGCCGGATCACCAAGCGCAGCAGCTCGCCCTGGCGCACCATGATCGAGGACGCCCGGGAGGCCTCCTACGAGGAGCTGAAGCCCGGCGACGAGCACCGGCTCTTCTACACCCGCAAGCCCTGGCAGCGGGTGATCGTGATGTTCGCCGGCCCGTTCATGAACCTGATCCTCTCGGTGGTCCTGTTCCTGTTCCTGTTCATGGGCATGGGCGTGCAGATGGCGGTGCCCACCGTCTCCACCGTCAGCCAGTGCGTGGTCAAGGCCGGCCAGCCCACCGACACCTGCCCCGCCGACGCCCCGAAGTCCCCGGCGAACGTGGCCGGGCTGAAGGCCGGCGACCGCTTCGTCTCCTTCGACGGCGACGAGATCCACAGCTACAAGCAGTTGCAGGCCGACATCCGCAAGTCGCCCGGCAAGCAGGTGCCGATCGTCGTCGAGCGGGACGGCACGCGGTTCACCCTGACCGCCGCCATCACCAGCAACACCGTCAACCCCGTGGACGGCGACGGCCGCACCGTCAAGGGCGCCCCGGTCACCGCCGGCTTCCTGGGCTTCACCCCGACCACCGGCGTCGTCCGGATGAGCCTCGGCGAGTCCACCCACGAGATGTACTCGATGGCCGAGCACGGCGTCTCCTCGCTGGTCGCCCTGCCCGGCAAGATCCCCGGCCTGTGGCACGCCGTCGTCGACGGCACCCCGCGCTCCACCGACGACCCGATCGGCATGGTCGGCGCCGCCCGCCTCGGCGGCGACGTCTTCGCGATGGACATCCCGGCCACCCAGCAGATCGCCTTTTTCGTCCAGCTGCTGGCCGGCATCAACCTCTCGCTGTTCCTGTTCAACATGCTGCCGCTGCTCCCGCTGGACGGCGGCCACATCGCCGGCGCCGTCTGGGAGTCGGTGCGCCGCCGCCTCGCCGGGCTGCTCAAGCGGCCCGATCCCGGCCCCTTCGACGTCGCCAAGCTGATGCCCTTCGCCTACGTCGTGGCGACGGTCTTCATCTGCTTCACCGTCCTCGTCATGGCCGCCGACGTGGTCAACCCGGTCAAGCTCAACTGACCGCCGCCCGGCCGCCCGCGGCCCGGCCCGGCACTGCCGGATGTGCTGGGGCCCGCGGGCGTGCCGTACCGTTGTGTGCCGGGTGCGACCTCATCGACGCGCCCGGCCCGGCCCGAGCAACCCGGCCGGCTCACCGACCTCACCCAGGGGAACCCTGCGCACATGTCCGCGATCTCGCTCGGTATTCCGTCCCTGCCGCTCAAGCCGCTCGCCAAGCGCCGCTACTCGCGTCAGATCATGGTCGGCAACGTCCCGGTCGGCGGCGACGCCCCGATCTCGGTCCAGTCGATGACCACCACGCTGACCTCCGACGTCAACGCCACCCTCCAGCAGATCGCGCAGCTCACCGCCTCCGGCTGCCAGATCGTGCGGGTCGCCGTCCCCTCCCAGGACGACGCCGACGCGCTGCCGATCATCGCCAGGAAGTCGCAGATCCCGGTGATCGCCGACATCCACTTCCAGCCGAAGTACGTCTTCGCCGCCATCGAGGCCGGCTGCGCGGCCGTCCGGGTGAACCCGGGCAACATCAAGGCCTTCGACGACAAGGTCGGTGAGATCGCCAAGGCCGCCAAGGACGCCGGCGTCCCGATCCGGATCGGCGTCAACGCCGGCTCCCTCGACAAGCGCCTGCTGGAGAAGTACGGCCGGGCCACCCCCGAGGCGCTGGTCGAGTCCGCGCTCTGGGAGTGCTCGCTGTTCGAGGAGCACGACTTCCGCGACATCAAGATCTCGGTCAAGCACAACGACCCGGTCGTGATGATCGACGCCTACCGGCAGCTCGCCGCCGCCTGCGACTACCCGCTGCACCTCGGCGTCACCGAGGCCGGCCCGGCGTTCCAGGGCACCATCAAGTCCGCCGTCGCCTTCGGCGCGCTGCTCGCCGAGGGCATCGGCGACACCATCCGGGTCTCGCTCTCCGCCCCTCCGGCCGAGGAGATCAAGGTCGGCATCCAGATCCTGGAGTCGCTGAACCTGCGCCAGCGCGGCCTGGAGATCGTCTCCTGCCCGTCCTGCGGCCGCGCCCAGGTCGACGTCTACAAGCTCGCCGAGGAGGTCACCGCCGGCCTCGAGGGCATGGACGTCCCGCTGCGCGTCGCGGTCATGGGCTGCGTCGTCAACGGGCCCGGCGAGGCCCGCGAGGCCGACCTCGGCGTCGCCTCCGGCAACGGCAAGGGCCAGATCTTCGTCAAGGGCGAGGTCATCAAGACCGTCCCGGAGTCGAAGATCGTCGAGACCCTCATCGAGGAGGCCCTCAAGCTGGCCGAGCAGATGCAGGAGGAGGGCGCCCCCTCCGGCGCCCCCGTCGTCGTCGCCGCCGAGTGACCGGCGGCCGCCGCTGACCGCACGGGCCGTCCGCCGCGCCCCCGCGCCCCTCGTCCAGGGGCGGCGGGGGTGTACGGACGGCCCTCGTGTTCCCTGCCGCGGCGTTCGGGGGAGTAGGGTGCGGCAGAAGTCCCGTGGGGCGTGTCTAGTGAGGTGCCTGTGCTCGATCGAGGTGTGATGCTCCCCGGCCCCTTCCAGGTCGCCCGGGCCCTGGCGGCCACCCGTGTGCTCGACGCCCCGGATCTCGACGAGGCCCTGGAGGTCCTCCACCGGAACCCGGTGGCCAACGCCTTCGTCGCCACCCGGGTCGAGGCGGTCGGCCTCGATCCCTGGCGGCTCGGTGGCGAGCTGTGGGGCTGGTACGGCGAGGACGGCCGGCTGGAGTCGCTCTGCTACGCCGGCGCCAACCTCGTCCTGGTCGAGGCCGGGTCGGAGGCCGTCCGGGCCTTCGCCGAGCGCGCCCGGCGGCAGGGCCGCCGCTGCTCCTCCATCGTCGGCCCCGCCGGCCCCACCTCGGAGCTGTGGGCCCTCCTGGAGCGCAGCTGGGGCCCCGCCCGGGACGTCCGGGGCCACCAGCCGCTGATGGCCGCCACCGCCCCCTCCGCGGAGGTCGAGCCGGACCCGCTGGTCCGCCGGGTGCAGCGCAACGAGATCGAGACGCTGATGCCGGCCTGCGTCGCCATGTTCACCGAGGAGGTCGGCATCTCGCCGCTCGCCGGCGACGGCGGCCTGCTCTACCAGGCCAGGGTCGCCGAGCTCGTCTCGACCGGCCGCTCCTTCGCCCGCTTCTCCGAGGACGGCGAGGTGCTCTTCAAGGCGGAGATCGGCGCGGTCACCGAGGGCGCCTGCCAGATCCAGGGCGTCTGGGTCGCCCCGGAGCACCGCGGTACCGGCCTCTCCAAGGCCGGCATGGCGGCCGTCCTCGACATCGCGCTGCGCGAGGTCGCCCCGGTCGTCTCGCTGTACGTGAACGACTTCAACCTGCGCGCCAGGGCCGCCTACCGCCGGGTCGGTTTCACCGAGGTCGGCGCGTTCATGAGCGTCCTGTTCTGACCGGCACCGGATCCCGGTCTTCGCAGGTCACACCGGCCCCCCGAGTAGTAACGTCCCGGTCATGGAGCAGCTCACCGAGGTGACGATCGAAGCCATCGACCTGGCGGCCTGGGCACCGTACGCGCTGGAGGTCCAGGCGCTGGCCTTCGGGCTGACGCCCGAGGAGGTGGCGGTGCGGCTGCACATCGTCGGTCGGCACGCCCAGCAGCCCGGTGTGCTCGCCCTCGGCGCGATGAGCGGCGGCCGGCTGGTCGGCTTCGGCTACGGGATGCCCAACTCCCGTGAGCACTGGTGGTCCACCGTCATCCAGCCCTACCTGGAGGCCGGCGGGTACGGCGACTGGCTGGACGGCGTCTTCGCCGTCACCGAGCTCCACGTGTTGCCCGCCTACCAGGGTCGGGGCCTGGGCAGCGCACTGATCCGCGGCCTGTGCGACCGCTCCGGGCGGGACCGCAGCATCCTCTCCGCGATCGACGCGGAGACCCCGGCCCGCCGGCTCTACCGCTCCCTCGGCTACCACGACCTCGCCCGGGCGGTGCGCTTCCCCAACACCGTCCGCCCGTACGCGGTGATGGGCGCGCGGCTGCCGCTCGCCGCGGTTCACAGCCAGGCGGCGAACTCCAGGTAGAGCTCCGCCGCGTCCCGGTCGCCCACCGACAGGCTCCACAGGCCGGCCTCCACCGTGCGGAACAGCGTCCAGCCGCGCAGCCGGTCCCGGTCGACCTCCAGCGCGTCGGAGAGCTGCCGCAGGCGGCGCCGGACGGCCGCCCGTTGCCCGGGCGAGCCGGCCAGGGTGTCCATCCGGTCCTGGGCCAGCCTGGCGAGGTCCCAGGCGCGCTCGCCGACCACCGGCTTGGGGGCGATCGCCAGCCACGGGGAGCGGTCGGCGGCCAGGACGTTGCCGTGGTGGAAGTCCCCGTGCAGCAGGAACCGCTCGGGCTCCGAGCCGGCCAGCGCGGCCGCCGTCTCCAGCGCCTCGTCGATCAGCGGCCCGGCCGGCCCGGCGCCCGGCAGCGCACGGCGTTCCGTGATCCGGTCCGACAGTTCGGCGGCCACGTCCACCACCAGCCGGAACGGGTGCCCCTCCGCGGGCGGCACCCACAGCCGCTGCAGCAGACCGGTCGCCTCCAGCATCGCCTTGGCCTCGGCGAGCGAGCGCAGCGGGATGTCGCCGTGCAGCCGCTCCAGCAGCAGCACCCCCGCCGCCGGATCGGCGTCGATCAGCAGCACGGCGCCGCGGCCTGCCCAGTGCCGCAGCGCGGCGTGCTCCCCGTCGGTCTCCGGCGTCACCAGCCCGGCCTTGAGGACGGCCGGCGCCAGGTCGTCGTTCCGGTGCACGAAGGCGACCAGGCTGATCGGGCCGCCCGGGTCGGCGACCCGCTCCAGGGTCAGACCCCAGCGGTCCAGCCGATCGGCGACCAGGCCCGGCAGGTCGGCCAGCCAGGCCGTCCCGGCCTCGCCCGCCCAGGCCCGCACGGTGTCCGCGAGCCGCTCGGGAACGGGGATCTGCTGGCCTGGCAGTGCCGACATGGTGGCCTCTCGCTCGGTGCGCCCCGACGCGGCGCCGCCCGTCCATTGTCGGCCATCGACGGGAAGCCGCTGGTCAGGCGCTCGGCGACGCGCTCGCGCCCGGGGCGGCGCTCGCCCCGTCGGCCGCGTCCTGGCCCGCCGAACCGGGCAGCCCCGGCAGCGCCGACAGGTCGGCCCCCCAGTGCGCGGCGCGCAGCGCGGTCTCCCGCAGCGCGGTGGCGGCGGTCTGCCGCTGCGCCCCGCCGGTGGCGGCGACGGCGTCCGCCCAGACCGCGGTCAGCTGCGTCTCGATGTGTGCGGCGAGCCGGCCGGCGGCGGCCGCGTCGGTGACCGCGAACGGCAGGCGGTAGCCGGCCGCGGCGGCGGTGGGCGTGGCGCCCGCCTCGTCGAGCTCCCGCTGCAGGGCGTCCCGGCCGGCCTGGTGCGCGGCGTACGCGGCACGGGCGTCGTCCCGCTGCGGGCCGGGCGCCGACCGGGCGCCGACCACGCCGTAGCCGTAGACCGCCGCGTGCTCGGCCGCCAGCGCCGCCTGCAGGGCGGCCACGGCACCGGTCGGCAGCGGTGCCGGACGGGTACCCGCCGACCCCGACGCCGACCCCGACGCCGACCCCGACACCGATGCGGACGCAGCCGCAGCCGCAGAAGCAGCCGCCGAGGGCGTGGCGGACGGGGATGGCGAGGCGCCGGCGGTGGGAGCGGGCGGCGCGATCGGCCCGGAGTCGCCGAGCGCGCGGGCGTGCAGCGCACCGGAGGCGGCGACCGCGGCCAGCAGCCGGGCCAGCTCGGGGGAGGCCGCTTCCAGGTCGGCCAGCCGGGCGACGGCGGTGCGGCGCTCGGCGGCGGCCAGCTCGGCGACGCTCGCCGCCGGTCGGGACGCGGTCGGCGAGGGTGAGCCGCCGGCGGATGCCGAGGCGGGGCGGGACGGCGAGGCGGGGCCGGACGGTGAGGCGGAGGGCAGCCCGGCGGCGAACGCGGCCCGGTGCTCCTCGACGTCCGCGCGCAGCTCCCGCAGCTCCGCCGCCCGGGCGGCGCCCGGCCCGGCGATCACCGTGTCGTAGGAGGCGAGCAGGGCGTCCGTGGCGGCCACCGCGCGCACCCGCAGCGGGAGGTCCGGATCGGGTCGGCCGGTGCGGTCGGCGTCCCGGTGGTCCTCGGTGCAGCCGGCCGCCAGCAGCGCGCCGGCCAGCGCGCCGAGGGCCAGGACGGTCCGCCGGGTGGGGGACGGCATCGAACGCTCCTCTCGTCTCGCGGGGCCTGACGCCCCTGGGTCACCGTGAGGTCACCGTGCATCATGGCAGGGCCGCGGCCGGGCGGGACGGGCAGGCGGCCCGATCGGCGGAGTGTGAGCTTGCTCGCAGGCGCCGCCGTCACCCGGCGGGCGGCACGGTCGGAATCGGCGGTTGCCCTGCGGACCGGATAGGCTGCGCGATGAGTTAGCACCTGACAACAGCAGACGCGGCCGAGGAGTCACCCGGATGAGCACCCCCCAGACCAACCGGCTGCGTGCGCTGCTGGAGCCCCTGGCCACCGAGGCGGGCCTCGATCTGGAGGATGTCCGGGTCACCCAGGCGGGCAGTCGCCGCCAGGTCCAGATCGACGTGGACGCCGACGGCGGCGTGGACCTCGACGCGATCGCGGAATTCAGCCGCGAGGTCGGCCAGGCGCTGGACGACTCCGACCTGATGGGCAGCGCGCCCTACCTGCTGGAGGTCGGCTCGCCGGGTGCGGAGCGTTCGCTCGTGCTGCCCCGCCACTGGGCCCGTGCCGAGGGCCGGCTGGCGAAGATCCAGCTGGCCGAGGGCGGCGAGATCGTCGCCCGGGTGCTGGAGAGCGACGAGGAGGGCGCGCTCGTCGAGGTGCAGCCGGTCAAGGGGCGGGGCCGCCCCAAGGAGCGCCGGCTGGCCTTCACCGAGATCGCCAAGGCGCGCGTCCAGGTCGAGTTCAACCGCAAGGACGAGGCGCTGCTCGACGAGGCGGCCGACATCGCCGACGACACGGACGATGCCGAAGACGACGGCTCGCACGACGCGTAGTCGGGGTTCGACCCCGACCATGAACCTGAAGAGAGAAGAGGAGGCGTAGCCGTGGACATCGACATGAGCGCCCTGCGTGGGCTGGTTACCGAGAAGGGCGTTCCGTTCGACCTGCTGGTCGAGTCGATCGAGTCGGCGCTCCTCATCGCGTACCACCGCACCGAGGGCTCGCGCCGCCGCGCCCGGGTCGAGCTGAACCGCAAGACCGGCCACGTCACGGTCTGGGCGCTGGAGGACGCGGCCGAGCTGGAGGAGGGCGTCGAGCCGAAGGAGTTCGACGACACCCCGAGCGGCTTCGGCCGGATCGCCGCGTCGACCGCCAAGCAGGTCATCCTGCAGCGCCTGCGGGACGCCGCCGACGACCAGACCTTCGGCGAGTACGCGGGCAAGGAGGGCGACATCGTCACCGGTGTCGTCCAGCAGGGCAACGACCCCAAGAACATCCTGGTCGACATCGGCAAGCTGGAGGCGATCCTGCCTCCGCAGGAGCAGGTGCCCGGCGAGGAGTACAAGCACGGCACCCGGCTGCGCTGCTACGTGGTCGGCGTGCGCCGCGGTGTCCGCGGCCCGTCGGTGACGCTGTCGCGCACCCACCCGAACCTGGTGAAGCGCCTGTTCGCCCTGGAGGTGCCGGAGATCGCGGACGGTTCGGTGGAGATCGCCGCGATCGCCCGCGAGGCCGGCTACCGCACCAAGATCGCTGTCTGGTCCCGCAAGCAGGGCCTGAACGCCAAGGGCGCCTGCATCGGCCCGATGGGCGGCCGGGTGCGCAACGTGATGGCCGAACTGCACGGCGAGAAGATCGACATCGTCGACTTCTCGGAGGATCCGGCCGAGATGGTCGCCGCCGCACTGTCGCCCGCACGGGTGACCAAGGTGGAGATCGTCGACTACGCGCAGCGCTCCGCGCGGGTGATCGTGCCCGACTACCAGCTGTCGCTGGCGATCGGCAAGGAGGGCCAGAACGCCCGCCTGGCCGCCCGTCTGACGGGCTGGCGGATCGACATCCGCCCCGACACCGAGGTGCCCGCCGGGGAATCCGAGGCGCGGTAGTCGGTGTTGTACGGAGCCCGCCGTGATCGGCGGGCGGCGCCATGTCCCATCGGAGGGGTAGACTTGAGGTTGTCTGGCCGGACGCCTGTCCGCGCATGCCCGGAACGCACCTGCGTGGGCTGCCGCAAGCGCGCGGCCAAGCATGAGCTGCTGCGTGTCGTGGCGGTCGAGGGCGTCTGCGTCCCCGACAGCCGCGGCGCACTGCCGGGGCGGGGTGCACATCTGCACCCCGATCCCGCCTGCCTCGACCTCGCGGTCCGCCGTCGGGCGTTCCCCAGGGCCTTCCGGCTCCAGGGTCCGCTCGACACCGATGCACTGCGGTCACACATCGAGCAGCGGGCGGGCGACGCCCCGGCGTCCTGAGTCCTCAGGCGCGGCGGAGCACCGCAGAAAGCGCACCTCGCACATTCATCATGTGCGTGGTGCGAAACGTCAGGTACCTCGCGAGATGGAAGTAGGTCGAGATTGCGATGAGCACTCGATGAGTACGCGATGAGTACGCCCATGAAGTAGCGACAGTCCGGCGGACAACTACCCCGGACGGATAGACAGGAGCGAAGTGGCTAAGGTCCGGGTATACGAGCTTGCCAAGGAACTTGGCTTGGAGAGCAAGGCCGTCATGGCCAAGCTCACCGAGCTCGGTGAGTTCGTGCGTTCGGCGTCCTCGACGATCGAGGCGCCGGTCGTTCGCAAGTTGACTGACGCTTTGGGAGCGACGCCGCCTGCCGGTGGTTCCTCCGCGAAGCCTGGCCCGCGGAAGCCCGCGGCGCCCCAGCCCGCCGGCGGTGCCGGCGCGGCTGCACCCAAGCCGGGTGCACCCACCCCCGGCCCGCGTCCCACCGTGACGCCGGGCCCCCGTCCCACCCCCGCCGCCGCGGCACCCTCCGCGCCGGCCGCCCCCGCGGCTTCCCGCCCGGGCGGCGCGCCGACGCCGGGCCCGCGTCCGGCGGCCCGCCCGGCCGCACCCGCCGCACCCGTGGCTCCGGCGGCCGAGTTCTCCTCCCCGGCTCCGGCCGGTGAGGCCCGTGAAGCCCGTCCGGCCGCTGCGCGTCCGGCCAACCCCGCGGCCCGTCCGGGCCCGCGTCCGGCCGGCCCGCGTCCGGGCAACAACCCCTTCACGTCCAGCAACACCGGCATGGCCCGTCCCGGCGAGCGTCGTCAGGGCGGCGCCGGTGCGGGTGCTCCGCGTCCCGGTGGGGACCGTCCGCGTCCGGCCGGTGGCCCCGGCGCGGGTGCTCCGCGTCCGGGCGGCGACCGTCCGCGTCCGGCCGGTGGCCCCGGTGCGGGTGCTCCGCGTCCCGGTGGCGACCGTCCGCGTCCGGCCGGTGGCCCCGGTGCGGGTGCTCCGCGTCCCGGTGGCGACCGTCCGCGTCCGGACGGGCTGCCCCGTCCTGCCGCGCCGCGCCCCGGTGGCCCGAGCCCCGCGGGCATGCCCCGTCCGAACCCCGGCATGATGCCGCAGCGTCCGGCCGGTCCGGGCCCGCGTCCGGGCCCGCGCCCGGGTGGCGGCCCCGGTGCCCGTCCGGGTGGCGGCGCCGGTGGCGGCCGTCCCGGCTTCGCCGGTCGTCCGGCCGGTCCGGGCTCACGTCCGGCTGGCGGCGGCTTCGGCGGCCCGCGTCCGGGCGGTGGCGCCGGTGGCGGTGGCGGCTTCGGTGGCGGCGGTGCCCGTCCCGGTGGCTTCGGCGGCCGTCCCGGTGGTCCGGGTGCCCGTGGTGGCACGCAGGGCGCCTTCGGCCGTGGCCCCGGTGGCCGCCCGGCCCGTGGTCGCAAGTCGAAGCGGGCGAAGCGCCAGGAGTACGAGGCCATGCAGGCCCCGTCCGTCGGCGGTGTGATGCTGCCTCGCGGCAACGGACAGACCGTCCGCCTGTCGCGCGGTGCCTCCCTGACGGACTTCGCGGAGAAGATCAACGCCAACCCGGCCGCGCTCGTCTCGGTGATGTTCAACCTCGGTGAGATGGTCACCGCGACCCAGTCGGTCTCCGACGCGACGCTCGAGATGCTGGCCCAGGAGATGGGCTTCGTCCTGGAGATCGTCAGCCGGGACGACGAGGACCGCGAGCTGCTCGAGTCCTTCGACATCGACTTCGGTGTCGACGAGGGCGACGAGGACATGCTGGAGGCGCGCCCGCCGGTCGTGACCGTCATGGGTCACGTCGACCACGGCAAGACCCGCCTGCTCGACGCCATCCGCAAGACCAACGTGGTGGCGG
The DNA here is from genome assembly GCF_040686255.1 of Kitasatospora sp. NPDC085879. NCBI lineage: Bacteria > Bacillati > Actinomycetota > Actinomycetes > Kitasatosporales > Streptomycetaceae > Kitasatospora > Kitasatospora sp. NPDC085879. Next base: position 35,475 of record NZ_JBFBJZ010000054.1, read on the forward strand.
GCGAGGCCGGTGGCATCACCCAGCACATCGGTGCCTACCAGGTGCAGACCGAGGTGAACGGCGAGGAGCGCCGCATCACCTTCCTGGACACCCCGGGTCACGAGGCGTTCTCCGCCATGCGTGCCCGTGGTGCCAAGTCCACCGACATCGCGATCCTGGTGGTCGCGGCCAACGACGGTGTCATGCCGCAGACGATCGAGGCGCTCAACCACGCCAAGGCCGCCGGCGTTCCGATCGTGGTCGCGGTCAACAAGATCGACGTCGAGGGTGCCGACCCGACCAAGGTCCGCGGTCAGCTGACCGAGTTCGGTCTGGTGGCCGAGGAGTACGGCGGCGACACCATGTTCGTCGACATCTCCGCCCGCCAGGGGCTGCACATCGACCAGCTGCTGGAGGCCGTGGTCCTCACCGCGGACGCCTCGCTCGACCTCCGGGCCAACCCGGAGCAGGACGCGCAGGGCATCGCGATCGAGGCCCACCTGGACAAGGGCCGCGGCGCCATGGCGACGCTGCTCGTCCAGCGCGGCACGCTCCGCGTCGGCGACTCGATCGTCGTGGGCGACGCCTACGGCCGCGTCCGCGCGATGCTGGACGAGAACGGCAACAGCCTCACCGAGGCCGGCCCGTCCCGTCCGGTCCTGCTCCTCGGTCTGACCTCGGTGCCCCGCGCCGGCGACAGCTTCATCGTCGTCGACGAGGACCGCACCGCCCGCCAGATCGCCGAGAAGCGCGCCGCCCGCGACCGCAACGCGTCCATGGCCCAGCGCCGTGTCCGCGTCTCGCTCGAGGGTCTGGAGGCCGCCCTGGCCGCCGGCTCCATCGAGAAGCTCAACCTCATCATCAAGGGTGACGTCTCCGGTTCCGTCGAAGCCCTCGAGGACGCTCTCGTCAAGCTGGACGTGGGCGACGAGGTCGAGCTGCGGATCCTGCACCGCGGTGTGGGTGCCATCACCGAGTCCGACGTGGACCTGGCGATGGGCTCGGACGCCATCATCATCGGCTTCAACGTGCGCGCCGAGGGGCGTGCCCGTACCGCGGCCGAGCGCGAGGGCGTCGACATCCGGTACTACTCGGTCATCTACCAGGCGATCGAGGAGATCGAGGCCGCGCTCAAGGGCCTGCTCAAGCCCGAGTACGAGGAGGTGCGCCTCGGCTCCGCGGAGATCCGCGAGGTGTTCCGCTCCTCCAAGTTCGGCAACATCGCCGGTGTCCTGGTGCGCGAGGGCGTCATCCGACGCAACACCAAGGCCCGCCTGCTGCGCGACGGCAAGGTCGTGGCGGAGAACCTCAACATCGAGGGCCTGCGCCGCTTCAAGGACGACGCGACCGAGGTCCGCGAGGGCTTCGAGGCCGGTGTGACTCTGGGCTCGTACAACGACATCAAGATCGACGATGTCATCGAGACCTACGAGATGCGCGAGAAGCCGCGCTCGTAACGGCTCGTGTTCCGGGGCCGGTCGGCGGGTGCATAACCCGTCGACCGGCCCCGGTCTCGCTGTGTAGGGTCCTCGTACATCCCCGAGCGGGGAGCTCTCCGAGGCCTCCAGGTCGGCTCTGACCTGCCACACATGTTCGTAGGAACACTCACCTTCGACCTCCTCCTGGGTGACGTCCACTCGCTCAAGGAGAAGCGCTCGATCGTGCGGCCCATCGTGGCCGAACTGCAGCGCAAGTACAGCGTGTGCGCTGCCGAAGTCGGGAACCAGGATCTGCACCGCCGGGCCGGGATCGGCCTCGCCGTGGTCTCCGGGGACGCCTCGTACGTCACCGAGATCCTGGACAGCTGTGAGCGGTTCGTCGCCGGCCGCCCCGAAGTGATGCTGCTCTCCGCACGGAGGCGGTACCACAACGACGACGATGAGTGACCACCGGTTGGCCGGAGCGCCCCCGCGGCAGCGGGAGTCGCCACCGTCACACCGATCAGGACCGAGAGCGCCCACAAGGCTGGGCGCGGGCAGGTACTTTGGGGCATGGGCCCCGCCGGGTGCACGACCGACCCGGGTACCGGGCCCATCGCACGAGGAGGCAACGTGACCGACACCGCAAGGGCGCGCAAGCTCGCCGACCGCATCCAGGTGGTCGTCGCCGAGACCCTGCAGCGCCGGATCAAGGACCCGCGTCTGGGCTACGTGACCATCACCGACGCCCGGGTCACCGGGGACCTGCGCGAGGCCACCGTCTTCTACACCGTCTACGGTGACGAGACCGAGCGTCAGGCCAGCGCGGCCGCCCTGGAGAGCGCCAAGGGCGTCCTCCGCTCCGAGGTCGGCCGGCAGACCGGGGTGCGCTTCACCCCGACCCTGACCTTCGTCGCGGACGCGCTGCCGGACAACGCCAAGAACATCGACGACCTGCTCGACCGGGCCCGGCAGTCCGACGCGGCGGTGCGCACCGCCGCCGCCGGCGCCAGCTACGCCGGCGACGCGGACCCGTACCGCACCGGCCGAGACGACGACGCGGACGAGGACGAGTAGGCATGACCGGCGAGCCGACGGCGGCCGGTACCGCGGGGGCGGGCTCCACCAGCACGGTGGAGCCTGCCCTCGCGGTGCTTCCGGGGCCACGCACTGAGGCCTCCGGCCTCGACCACGAGTGGCAGCGCGTCGTGGCGGAGATCGGGCGGGCCACCGACATCGATCTGATCTGCCACATCAACCCGGACGGCGACGCCCTGGGCTCCGCGCTCGCCGCGGGCCTGGCCCTGCGTTCGCTCGGGTACCGCGTCCGGGTCTCCTTCGGCGACGACCCGCAGATCGTCCCCGAGTCGCTGTCCTTCCTGCCCGGGCAGGAGCTGATCGTGCCCGCCTCGGCCGTCCCCGACGTGCCCGAGCTGGTGCTCTGCTTCGACGTCGCCTCCGAGGGCCGGCTCGGCCTGCTCCACGACAAGGCCTTCGCCGCCCCGGTCATGGTGGTCTTCGACCACCACGCCTCCAACCCGGGCTTCGGCACCCACCGGCTGATCGACCCGGCCGCCCCGGCCACCGCCGTGCTCGTCGACGAACTGCTGCGCCGCCTCGGCGTGCCCCTCGACCAGGCGCTCGCCACCTGCCTGTACACCGGCGTCGCCACCGACACCGGCTCCTTCAAGTACGCCGCCACCACGCCGGCCACCCACGAGCTCGCCGGCCGGCTGCTCGCCACCGGCATCCGGCAGGACCTGATCTCCCGCCAGCTCTGGGACACCTCCTCCTTCGGCTACCTCAAGGTGCTCGCCGGCGCCCTCGGCCGCGCGGTCCTCGAGCCCGAGGCCGTGGGCGGCCGCGGCCTGGTGTGGACCTGGGTGCCGTACCAGGAACTCGCCCTCTTCGGCGTGACGGTGGAGGAGATCGAGGGTCTGATCGACGTGCTCCGGCGCCCCGCCGAGGCCGAGGTCGCGCTCGTGCTCAAGCAGGACCCGGACGGCACCCTGCGCGGCTCCTGCCGCTCCAAGGGCGCGGTGGACGTCGCCGCGGCCTGCACCGAACTCGGCGGCGGCGGGCACGTCTACGCGGCCGGGTTCGCCGCCCGCGAGGACGTCGAGACGGTGGTGGCCCGCTTCCGGGCCGCGCTGGCCGGCTGACCCGCCCACACACTCCTCGAAGAAAGAACCGATGAAGCGCAAGGGAACAGGTCCCGACGGCCTGGTCATCGTCGACAAGCCGGAGGGCATCACCTCGCACGGGGTGGTCGCCAAGCTGCGGTGGCTGGCCGGCACCCGCAAGGTCGGCCACGCCGGCACCCTCGACCCGATGGCCACCGGCGTGCTGGTGCTCGGCGTCGAGCGGGCCACCCGGCTGCTCGGGCACCTGATGCTCACCAGCAAGACCTACGAGGCGACGATCCGGCTCGGCCAGACCACGATCACCGACGACCGGGAGGGCGAGGTCACCGCCTCCGTGCCGGCCGACGCCGTCACCCGGGAGGCCGTCGACGCCGGGATCGCCGACCTGACCGGCGAGATCATGCAGGTCCCGTCCAAGGTCTCCGCCATCAAGATCGACGGCAAGCGCTCCTACGCCCGGGTCCGCGAGGGCGAGGACTTCGAACTGGCGGCCCGCCCCACCACGGTGCACTCCTTCACCGTCCACGAGCAGCGGGCCGCGACCGCCGAGGACGGCACCCCGGTGATCGACCTCGACGTCACCGTCGAGTGCTCCTCCGGCACCTACATCCGCGCGCTCGCCCGCGACCTCGGCACCGCCCTCGGCGTCGGCGGCCACCTCACCGCGCTGCGCCGCACCAAGGTGGGCCCGTACGGGCTGGAGCACGCCCGCACCCTGGAGCAGCTGGAGGAGAAGCTGGAGGTGCTGCCCATCGCCGAGGCGGCCGCCGCGGCCTTCCCCCGCTGGGACATCGATGCCGAGCAGGCCGAGCAACTCTCGCACGGCATGCGGCTGAAGGCCCCCGGGCTCGACACGGGCGGCCCGATCGCCGTGTTCGACCCGGAGGGCCGCTTCCTCGCCCTGGTCGAGGAGAAGGGCGGCAGTGCCCGCCCGGTGGCCGTCTTCGTCGGCTGAGCCACCCGCCCGGTCCTCCCGGGCCCCGGCCCGCCGCCCGCTCGGCGTCACCCTTTCGGGCGAGCGCGCGAGGTGAACCGGTGTCGTGAACGGCGCGCGCACGGTGGTGCGCCGCCCGCCGGGGGCACACTCCCCGCGGTGAGTGCGGCGGCCGGTCCGGCCGCCGGCTGACCCGGCGGGAGGGGCGGCGCGGATGGCGGGCAGACACCAGCCGGGGGCGACGGCAGGGCCGCCGCCGCCCCGTCCCGCGGACGCCCTCGTCGGCATCCGCGACGAGACCGGCCGCCACCGCGGCCTCGGCTTCACCGCCGACCTACAGGGCACCGTGGTCACCGCCCACGAGACCGCCGCCGGCCCCGCCGCCCTGGTGCTGCTGCTGCCCGACGGCACCCTCGTACCGCTCGGCCCGGACGCCGTCGAGCTGCTGCCCGAGCACGGCCTGGCCCTGCTCCACCCCGCCGCCGCCGGCCCGCCGAGGCCCGCGCTGCCGATCTCCGGGCACACCGGCCGGGCCGCCGCCGGACGGCCGCTGGCGCTGCTCCGGCCACCCGCCGCGGGCACCGCCCCGGGCCCGGTCACCCCGGTCGCCGCGGTCGGCCGCTGCACCGCCGCGCTGCTGCTGCCGGAGGGCTTCCACGCCGTCCCCGACACCCTGCTCCTCGACCTCCCGCCGGAGGCCGCCCTGCCCGGCACACCCGTGCTGGACGCCGACTCCGGGGCCGTCCTCGCCGTGCTCGCGCCGGCGCTGCGGGCCGAGGGCGCCGGCACCGTCCCCGCAGCCCCGCTCGGCGTCGCCGGCCTGCACCGGCTGGTGCGGCGCAACGCCGAGAGCGTCCCCGGGCACGGCGCGGCGCTCAACCTCGGCGGCGTCCTGCGGCTCGCCGCCGTCCAGCTCGACACCGCCGCCGGCCCCTCCCGGGCCGCCGAGCTCGCCGCAGCACCCGCCACAGGCCTCGCCGCCGGCCGCACCGACCGGGCCGACGGCCTCACCGGCGAGGAACCGCTCGACCCGCACACCGTCCTCGTCGGCGCGCCCGGCAGCGGACGCAGCACCGAACTCGCCGCGCTGGTCCGGCGCCGGGCCACCGGCGAACGCCCACTGCCCACGCTCTGGCTGCGCGGCGCCGACCTCGCGCCCGGCGACACCTCGCTGGCCGAGCCGGTCGCGCGCGCCCTGGCCGGCGCCGCCACCCGGCTGGCGGTCCCGGCACCCGCGCCCGAAGAGGCCGCCCGGCTCTGCGCCGACGCCGACCGCACCCTGCTCGTCCTGCTGGACGCCCCCGAGGAGGCCGTCGCGGCCCCCTCCGGCGCCTGGTGGGCCGCCACCGGCGACTGGCTCGTCCGGCACCGCGTCCGGCTGCTCACCGCCTGCCGACCCGAGACCTGGGACGGCCCCGCCCGGCCCGCCGGCGCCCGTCCGGTCGGCCTGGGCCCGCTGCCCGCCGACGCCGCCGAGCGGGCCGCCCGCCGGCACGGCGCCGACCCCGCCGCCCTCGCCCCCGCCGACGCCGCCCACCCCGAGGCCCTGCGCACCGCCGGCGACCTCCGCGCCGCCGGCCTGCACGGCACCCCGGGCGGCCGCGGCGAGCTCTACGCCGCCCACCTCGACCTGCTCTGCCTGCGGATCGCCCGCCGGATCCGGGCCGCCGAGGACCGCCGCCCCGGCGCCCACCGCCGCGGCGCCGCGCCCTCCGGCGGCGAGGACATCGGCCGGCTGCGCCGCACCGCCGCCGCCGTCGCCGGACGCGTCCACGAGGCCGCCCGGCTGCTGCTGGGGGCCGGGCACGCCGGGCTGACCGCCGGCGAGTTCGACCGGCTCTTCCCGGCTGCCGGCGGCTGGAGCCAGGCCGTCCTCGCCGAGGGCCTGTTCGTCCGCGCCGGCGACGGCTTCCGGCTCGCCCGCGAGGACCACGCCGACTGGCTGCAGGGACGCCACCTCGACCTCGACCGCGCCCTCCACCTGCTGCTCGACCCGGCCCCCGCACCCGGCCCCGACACCCGCACAGACCGGGACACCGACCCGGGCGCCGGCCACGGGGTGCCCCGTCACCGGCTCGGCGCGGTCGCCGCCGCGCTGCGCCGGCTCGCCGAGACCGGGGACGGACCCGCCCTGGCCGAACGGCTGTGGCAGCTGCGGAACACCCTGGACACCGCCGAACCCGGCTCCGAGGCCGCCTGGTGGGCCGCCCGCCTGCTCGCCGCGGTGCTGCCCGCCCTGCCCCGGCCCGGCGCCCACCGCGCCCTGCTGGCCGGCCTGGCCGGCCACCCCGCCTTCACCCCGGACTGGTGGGCCGCCCTGCCGCTCGCCCCGGCCGACCGGCTGGACCTGCTGCGCGGCCTCGTCCGCACCGACCCGCCCGGCGGGCCGTACCGGGCCGCTGCCGCCGCCCTGCTGACCGCAGACCCGGTCACCGTCCAGCCGCTGCTCTGCGCCTGGTTCGCCGACGCCGGCCCGCTCGCCGACGGCACCGGCGCCACCGTCGCGGACCTCGCCCACGACCTGCTGCACACCCACCGTAGGCTGGCCGTCGACGAGTTGGCGGACACCCTGGCCGCCGCCGCGCACCCGAGAGCCGACGCGCTGCTCGCCCGGCTCGCCGAGGACGAGCCCTCCGCGCTCTGCCGCGCCGTCGACCGCTGGAGCCACGACCCGCGCCCCGAACGGCACGTCGCCGCCGCCGTGCACGCCCTGCGCGCCGCCCCGCACGCCAACCCCGCCGGCCGGCGGCTGCTGCGGTTCACCGCGCTCACCCTGCTCGCCCGCGAGGACGAGCCGGCCCTGCACGGCGCCGCCCTCGCCCTGCTGCTGCGGGACCCCGAGGACCGGGCCGCCCACCTGCCGCGCGCACTCGAGGCGTACGCCGCCGACGACCCCTTCCTCGGCGCGGCCGAACTCGCCCCCGCGCTCGCCGACCACCCCGAGGCCGTGCTGGACGCCGTCCGGCGCAGACTCGCCCGCCCCGCCGCCCCGGTCGCCGACGGCCTGCGGCTGCTCGCCCGGGCCGAGGACCCCGGGACCGTCCGCGAGGGCATCCTGCTCGCCGCCCGGCAGCTGCGCGAACACCCGGAGCGCGCCGGGCAGTTGGCCGCCCACGTGGACGTCCTGCTGGCCGCCGGGCACGACGCGCGGCCGCTGGTCGCCGAGGTGGTGACCGCCCCCGCCACGGTGCGCAAGGTCTTCGCCCCGGTACTGGCGGCGCCCGACGGCCAGGCCCGGGCCGCCCTGCTGGACGCCCTGCTCGCCGCCGAACGCGACCCCGGCGTGCTCGCCGCCGTCCTCGACCGGGTCGCCGACGGTTGCGCCCGCACCGCACCGCAACGGGCCCGCGAGCTGGTCCGCAGGATCGCCGGCCGGTGGCCCGGAGCCGACGCCGCCCTCGTCGGCGCGGCCGGGCGGACGGCCTCCTTCGCACGGCTCCTCGCCGACTGGCCGGACACCGGCCCACCGCCGCCCGACGGGCCGCTCACCGCCCGCCTGCGCGAACTCGCCGCCGCCGGCCGGGACCCGCAGTACGCCGCTGCCGAGGCGGAACGGGCCGCCCACCGCGCCGAGGCCATTCCGGTGCCGAAGCAGGGACGGGCTCATGGCACGCTATAGGGGTTCGGGTTGAGTGTTCGAGCGCCTCCCGAGGCGCGGCAGAGGAACAAGGAGCGGTCAGGTGCAGCGCTGGCGTGGCCTGGAGGAGATCCCCGGGGACTGGGGGCGCAGCGTCGTCACCATCGGATCGTTCGACGGTGTGCACCGCGGCCACCAGCTGATCATCGAACGGGTGGTGGAGCACGCCCGCGAGCTCGGCGCCAAGTCCGTCGTCGTCACCTTCGACCCGCACCCCAGCGAGGTCGTCCGGCCGGGCAGCCACCCGGCCCTGCTGGCCCCGCAGCCCCGCCGGGCCGAACTGATCGAGGAGCTCGGCGTCGACGCCGTGCTCGTCCTGCCGTTCACCTTCGAATTCTCCCAGGAGTCACCGGAGTTCTTCGTGCGGTCGGTGCTGGTGGAGGCACTGCGCGCCAAAGCCGTGGTCGAGGGCCCGAACTTCCGCTTCGGGCACCGTGCGGCCGGCAACGTCGCCCTGCTCGCCGAACTCGGCCGCGCCGACGACTTCGAGGTCGAGGTGCTCGACCTCCGGGTGAGCGGCAGCGCCGGCGACGGCGAGGCCTTCTCCTCCACCCTCTGCCGCCGCCTGGTGGCCGGCGGCGACATGGCCGGCGTCGCCGAGGTGCTCGGCCGACCGCACCGCGTCGAGGGCGTGGTCGTCCGCGGCGCCCAGCGCGGCCGCGAACTCGGCTACCCCACCGCCAACGTGGAGACCGTGCCGCACAGCGCGATCCCCGCCGACGGCGTCTACGCGGGCTGGCTCACCGCCGACGGCGAGCGCATGCCGGCCGCCATCTCGGTGGGCACCAACCCCACCTTCGACGGCACCGCCCGCACCGTCGAGGCCTACGCCATCGACCGGGTCGGCCTCGACCTGTACGGCCTGCACGTGGCCGTCGACTTCCTCGCCTACCTGCGCGGCATGGAGAAGTTCGACTCGATCGAGGCCCTGCTGGAGCGGATGGCCGACGACGTCAAGCAGGCCCGCGAGCTGACCGACACCGCCGGCTGACGCCCCCGCGCACGCCGAAGGCCCCCGACATCCGGTGTCGGGGGCCTTCGGCGTGCTGCCTCAGTGCTGCTGCGGCGGGTACCCGTACCCGGGCGGCGGGGGCTGCTGGCCGTCCTGCGGCGGCGGGTAGCCGTACCCGGGCTGCTGCGGCTGCTGCCACTCCTGCGGCAGCGGCTGCGCCCCGGGCTGGGCCGGCGGCTGCTGGCCCCAGCCGGGCGGCGGGGCCTGGCCGGGCTGCGGGGCCCACGGCGCACCCGGCGCGGGCTGGCCGGGGTAGCCGTAGCCCTGCTGCTGCTGCGGGTAGCCCTGCTGCTGCGGGTACGGCTGCTGCTGGGGCGGCATCTGCTGCCCGTAGCCCTGCTGCTGCGCCCAGGCGGACTGCTGGGCCTGCTGGGTGCGGGCGATGTCCTCGCCGACCAGGGTGGCCAGGTCGAAGTACGCGTCGCGGACCTTGGGCTTCATCATGGCCAGGTTGACCTCGGCGCCAGCCGCCAGGCTCTCGTCGAACGGCACCACCACGACACCGCGGCAGCGGGTCTGGAAGTGCGCCACGATGTCCTCGACCTTGATCATCTTGCTGGTCTCGCGGACCCCGGAGACCACCGTGATGCTGCGCTGCACCAGGTCCGCGTAGCCGTGCGCGGACAGCCAGTCCAGCGTGGTCGAGGCGCTGGAGGCACCGTCCACGCTCGGCGTGGAGACGATGATCAGCTGGTCCGCGAGGTCCAGCACACCGCGCATCGCGCTGTAGAGCAGACCGGTGCCGGAGTCCGTCAGGATGATCGGGTAGTGCTGCCCGAGCACCTCGATGACTTGGCGGTAGTCCGAGTCGTCGAAGGTGGTCGAGACCGCCGGGTCGACGTCGTTCGCCAGGATCTCCAGGCCCGAGTGCAGGTCCTGCGAGGTGAACTGGCGGATGTCCATGTAGCTGCGCAGGTGCGGGATCGCCGTCACCAGGTCGCGGATGGTCGCACCGGTCTGGCGCTTCACCCGGCGGCCGAGCGTGCCGGCGTCCGGGTTGGCGTCGATCGCGATGACCTTGTCCTGGCGCTCGCTCGCCAGCGTGGCGCCGAGCGAGGTCGTCGTCGTGGTCTTGCCGACACCGCCCTTGAGGCTGATCACCGCGATCCGGTAGCAGCTCATCACCGGGGTCCGGATGATCTCCAGCTTGCGCGCCCGGTCGGCCTGCGCCGCCTTGCCGCCGAACTGGAACCGCGGCTGCTGGCGCTGCGCCTTCGGCTGACCGCGCAGCAGCCGGTCCGAGGACAGCTCCACCGCCGCCGTGTAGCCCAGCGCCGCGCCGTGCGCCTGCGCCTGCTGCGGGCCCGCCTGCTGGAAGGCCGCCGGAGCCTGCGGCACGCCGCCCTGCTGCTGCGGGTACGCCTGCGGGTAGGCGGGCGGCTGCGGCCAGCCGCCCGTCCGCGGGTCGACCGGCGGACCGGGCACCGGGGCCGGGCCGGGCGCCGGCGCGGGTCCGGGAACGGTCGGCGGGACACCCTGCTGCTGCTGCGGCCACGGCCCGGGCTGCGGCGCACCGCCCTGCTGCTGCGGGTACGGCTGCGGGGGGCCCGGCGGCACCGGCTGCTGCGGTGCGTACGGCGCGCCCTGCTGCGCCTGGGGCTGGGGCTGCGGAGGCCACGGCTGCGCGGCCTGCTGCTCGTGAGCGGGAGCGGGAGCAGGAACAGGAGCGGGGGCCGGAGCGGGAGCGGGCACCGGGGCGGGCTCGACCGGCGGCACCGCGGCGGACTGCACCTCCACCGCCGGCGCGGGAACCGGGGCAGGGGCCGGCACCGGAGCCGGCTCCGCCACGGGCTGCTCGACCACCGGCGCGGGAGCGGGCACCGCCGGCGACTGCTCGGCCACCGGCGGCTGCGGAACGAGCGGCTGCGGAACGGGCTGCGGCTGGACGGGCTGCGGCTGGACGACCGGAGGCTGCTCGGCCTGCGGCGCGACCGGGGCCGGGGCGGGAACGGGAGCAGGGACGGACTCCGCGGCCGGTGCGGGAGCGGGCACCGGCGCGGGCGGCTGCACGGCGACCGGTGGCTGTACCACCGGCTGCGGAGCCGGCGGTGGCGACGGCGCGGGGGCCGGTGCGGGCTGCGCCGGAGCCGCGCTCTGCGTGTACCAGGACGGGGGAGCGTAGTCGGGCTCGTCCGACCAGTCGTCGTCCTCCTCCGCCGCGTTGTCGCCGACGTAGACGCCGTCCCGATCGCTGCTCACTGGGGCTCCCTCGTTTTCGTCGCCGCTGTTCGCGGTGGGTCGGGCAACAAGACTAGGACGTGATCCGCGGTCATCTGAAGGCGGTACCGGATGCCGAACCGCCACCGGGCACGGCCGACCGCGCGCGGAGAACCGTCCAAAGGGTGAACGCCGAAAGCACGTCCGCCTGTTTTCCCCCGTCCCCGGCCGCGGCCCCCCGAAACGGGGCCGCGGACAGAGGGTCCGGACCGGCAGATGCCGGCCCGGACCCGTGGTGCCGATGAGGCGCTGTCAGTCCATCCGGCGCGGGCCGCCCAGCAGCTGCGCCTCGGCCTCGACCGGATTGGTCATCACGTACTGCTTGCGCATCCGGGTCGCCCACAGCGTGATGTTGTCGCCCAGCGACGGCAGCGAGACGACCTCCTGGTCGGAGAGCGACAGCACCCGCGCGACGACCTCCGCCTCCTGCGGCGAGATGCGCTGCACACCGACCAGGTCGGCCGAGTTGAGCACCCGGCTCGCGTTCGGCCCCAGGTACGGCAGCAGGGTCAGCGTGGTCTGCCACGGCGCGGCCGACAGCCGGCTGCGCGACGGCCGGGCGCCGAGGTCACGGACCACCAGCACCGGCGATGCGACCGACGCGCCCTGCGGACCGAGCCGGCCGACCTGGTGGACCGTCACGCACGGCTGGCCGCCGCCGGCGGCCTGCGCCATCGGCGCCCACGCCTGCGGACGGCCGGTCTCCACGGCCACCCGGGCGCCGGTCGCCGCCGCGCGCAGCGCGATGACCTGCGCCGTCCACATGCCGCCCACCAGCACCACGTCGTAGGCGTGCGGACGGAACAGGCCGATCACCGCGGGCTGCTGCTGCGGGTCGACACCGATGACCACACCGTCGTCGCCGACCGGGAAGGACAGCGCGGCGAGGTCCTCGGTGGTGAGCACGTGCTTCTCGCGGCGCGGACCGCGCAGCCCGAAGCCGGGACGGACCCGGGTCGGACGGGGCTGCTCGGCGGCCGGCTGCGGGGCCTGGGTGGGGTAGGACTGATAGGCCATCAGGACGTCCCTCCCAGGGGAAGCGTGGCGAGCAGGCCGGGCGCCTGCTCCAGGTCGAGGCGGGTCAGGCCGACGCCGGCGCTCTGCGCCCGCGACTCCATCAGGCGGCCGACCTGGGCCACCTCGCTCTCGCTGCGGCCGGTGACCCGGACGTGGCCGCTGAGCGCGACCGAACCGCCGGTGCCCCGGCTCGCGGTCAGGCTGAAGGTGCTGGCCAGCGCGGGCGTGCCGGTGACCAGGTTGACGAGGTCCGGGGCCGAGATCCGGCCCGGCGCCCCGCCCGGCCGGCTGAGCTGCGGCCACTTGGAGATCCAGAAGGTGCTGTGCCAGCGGTCGTCGATCCGCCAGAACTTGCTGCTCTCCTGGGTCCGGCGGGCGGCCGCACCGCCGCCGCCGCTGCCCTGGCGGCCGGCCACGGCCACCGGGTTGGCGCAGATCGAGATCGCCAGGGCGGCGATCAGCTCGCGCTCGTCCAGCACGGTCGCGGTGAAGCCCGCCGCGTTCAGCCGACCGGCCAGTTGGTCGGTGACCCGCTGCAGGGTCTTGCGGGCGCCCTCCTCGCCGCCGCCGCGGGCGAGCACCGCGGTGGACGAGGTCTCCGGGTTCAGCTTGAGCGCGACCCAGGTGAGCCGCAGCGCCGGCGTGGCCGGGCCGTCCTGGAGCTGCTGGTACGCGCGGGCGGCCAGCGACTGGTCCGGCAGGTGCGGAGCCGGCGCGGGCTGGGTGTGCTGCACCAACTGCACGGACTCCATGGCGATGTCGTCCACCTGGAGCGCCGAGCACACGATGTCGAGCGGCAGTGGCAGCGCGGTGCGCACCGGCCGCAGCGGCTGGTCCTTGGCCTGCACCAGCAGCACCGAGGTGTAGAACGTGCCGTCGCCGACCATGCCGGTCTCCCGGCGGATCGGGCGGCCGTCGCCGAGGTCGGTCTCGGTGACGTGGGTGCAGGTGCGCAGCGCCGGTTCGACCTCCAGCGCCGGGGCCAGCGCCGGGTCGGTACCCGGCGGCGGCACGTTGTACTGCGCCTCCTTGCGGCGGGCCTTCATGGCCTGCCGGATGCGCAGCGCCTCCGGCAGGCTGCGCCCGCCGAGCGGCAGCAGTGCCACCACGAGGAGCAGGACGGCCGGGACGGCGAAGGCGCCGGCCATCGCCGGGGCGATCGTCCAGCCCACCGCCACCAGGGCGGCGGCGACCTCCAGCAGCACCAGCTGCTGGAGCCGCAGCCGGCTGCCGAGCAGCCCGGGGCGGGGGTGGACGCGCAGCGGCACCGGGGCGGTCGCGGGCGCGGCGGACCGGGCCCGACGGCCGCCGGGGTCGGCACCCCGGCCGCCCTGCCGGCGGCCGTTCGCGGCGCTGCGTCGAGCTTGAGCGGTCTGGCTTGGCATCCCCCGATGGACCCTCTCTGATCAGATGTCACGGCCCGGCCGGCCGGGCAGTGAACCGTACCCGTTACGGTACTCACCGTCTGCTGCGGCATCGTAGAGGGTTCAGTGCTCGCGCTGCCCGGCGGGTGGCAGACTCACGCAGGGCGAGGGCGCGTTGACGGCAGGACAGGCGCCGGACACACAGGGGAGACGGGGAGCATGGCATCACGCAGGGACGAGCTGAACGCGTACAACTTCGCGCGGCGGCGCACGGTGGGGGCGTTCCTGCAGCCCGGCGGCGGCGGCAACGACGAGGACGCGCCGCGCCCGGTGCGCGCGGTGCTGCCGAGCTTCGTGGTCGCGGCGGTGGCCGTGGCGGGCTTCGGCATGTGGGGCGTCATCAAGCCAAGTGCCCCGCTGAACTGGGACGACGGCAAGAACATCATCCAGGGCAAGGACTCCACCACTCGGTACGTGGTGCTGGAGGACCCGCAGACCCACGAGAAGGTGCTGCACCAGGTCCTGAACATGTCCTCGGCCCGGCTGCTGCTGCCGGCCGGCGCCAAGGTGGTGCCGGTCGCCGACAAGGTGCTGGACAACTACAAGAACCACGGCGCCACCGTCGGCATCCCGTACGCGCCGGACAAGCTGCCGTCCGCGCAGGACGCCGGTGAGGCGAAGCTGTGGTCGGTCTGCGACCGGCCCGGTGTCGACACCAGTCAGGCGAGCATCAACCAGGCCGTGTTCATCGCCGCGGGCGACGAGGCGAAGACGCTGTCCGACCCGGCGAAGGTGCTGCAGGAGGGCCAGGGGCTCTACGTCCAGGCGCCGCCGGTGAAGAAGGGCGACACGCCCAGCAGGTTCCTGGTCGACCAGTTCGGCGTGAAGCACGCGGTGGGCAAGCTGGACATGCCCGCCGACAGGCGCAGGGCGTTGCAGTCCGGCCTGTTCGGCGACAGCGTCGAGCCGGAGCAGGTGACCAAGGCCTGGCTGGACACGCTGGCGACGGGCGAGGTGATCGACTTCCCGAAGATCTCCGACCTGACCACGACGAAGACCAAGTCCAAGGTCAATCTCACCAAGACCGAGGACGCGTTCGTCGGGAGGCTGCTGGTCTTCCAGAACACCTACTACGTCGTCGGCAAGGAGAAGCTCTTCCAGGTGACGCCGTTCCAGGCCGAGCTGATCCGCAACGACCCGGACCTGACCGCCGCGTACGGCGGCGACAGCCCGAAGGCCGCAGAGCTGTCCCCGGGCGACAACGCCAAGCTGGCGTCGCAGGTCGAGCAGTCCATGCTGGACAAGACCGACCTGCCGGACGCCAAGCCGCAACTGCCGCTGAACGTCGGCCCCAAGGGCAACCGTTCGACCGTCTGCAGCACCTTCGCGGGCTACGACGACAAGGGCCAGCCCAAGCGCACCGTGTGGGCGCACACCGAGTACCCGGCGAAGGTCGCGCTCGGGTCCGCGAGCGCCCATGTGACGCCGGGCCACGGCCTGTTGTACCGCGCGGTGGACGGCGAGGCGGGGCCGGCGAGCCAGGACACCTCCGGCACCACCTTCCTGATCACCGAGACCGGTCTGCGCTACTCGCTGCAGGCCAACAGCGACGGCGGCAACGGCCCTTCGCCCGCTCCGAGCGCCGGGCAGCAGCAGGAGCAGGCCAAGGACGAGGAGAACGGCTCCCAGGCCCGGCTCGGCTACAAGTCCGTTGCGCCGAGCCGGGTTCCGCAGCCGTGGTCGATCCTCGTGCCGGCCGGCGGTTCGCTGAGCACCAAGGCGGCGGAGACCGCGCAGACCGCGTGACGCTTCGTCAGTGCAGGTGTGTGGCAGGCCGTGTCATGGTCTGGTAACTACCGGCACTCCGGTGTTGGGCCACTTGCAAACGGCGGCTAAAGTGCTGGGGACACCTCATCGTGGTGTCACCGGGTGGGCCGTATCAGGACTATCCGAAGTAATTGTCTGTCTCATGGGGGACGGTGGATCATGGCTGGTCAGTTCAGGACGACCGCTGAGGAAATGAATGCCTTCGCCAACCGCATCGGTGAGGTGAACGCGCAGGTCCAGGGCGAGATTCAGCGGCTCAACGCGCTGGTCGACTCGATCAAGTCGGGCTGGCAGGGCCAGGCTGCCCAGGCCTACCAGCAGATGCAGACCCGCTTCAACGAGGACGCCAACGCGCTCAACAAGGTGCTCGACGAGATCAAGCAGGCGATCGAGGCGACCACCAAGCTCTACGCGCAGACGGAGCAGGAGCAGCAGTCCTCGATGTCCGGGCTCGGTCACTGAGCTCTAGGGTCCGCAGGACCTCGGCTGTAGTGCGGCCCGCGCATCCGGCCGCGCCGATTCCATCGACTAGGAGACTTCAATGAGTGAGCACATTCTCGTCAATTTCTCGACGATCTCGAACGCGTCGTCGGAGGTCCGCCAGACCGCCCAGCGCATTCAGTCGCAGCTGGACGAGCTGAAGGCCGGCGTGCAGCGCATCGCCAGCAGCTGGGAGGGCTCGGCGCAGGAGGGCTACCAGGCCCGCCAGCACGAGTGGGACGCCAAGGCCGCCGACCTGCAGCAGGTGCTGGGCCAGATCGCCACCTCGCTGGACAGCGCCGCGCAGAGCTACCAGGCCACCGAGCAGAAGAACGCCGGCGTCTGGAGCTGAGGTTCCGCCGCCGTTCGACACGGTGGGACTGTGGGCGGGCGTCCGACCGGGCGCCCGCCCCTCGCGCGTACTGACGCGCACGGCATCGGGATCATGAGGGGAACACAGGTGTCGTTGGGTACGTTCCGCAGGGCGGCCGCCGCGTCCGTGGTGCTGGGGGTGGTCGGTTCGTTCGCCGCGGCGCCGGTGTACGCGGCCACGCCCACGCCGTCCGCGTCGGCGTCCGACCCGGCGCGCTGGTCGCCGATCGGTATAGCCGCGGCGGGTGAGTGCAAGTTCCCGTCCGAGAACGTGCAGGGCACGCCGTGGGCGCTGCAGCGGGTGCTGCTGAGCGAACTCTGGAAGGACGGCCGGACGGGCAAGTTCGTCAAGGACGCGGGGGGCCACGCCAAGGGCACCCCGGTCAAGGTCGCGGTGATCGACACCGGCGTGGACGACCGCAACCCGCAGCTCCAGGGCAAGGTCGAGAACGGCGGCTCCCTGCTGACGGACAAGCAGACCAACCAGAAGGGCGAGGGCACGACCGACACGGTCGGCCACGGCACCAAGGTCGCCGGCATCATCGCCGCGAAGCCGGTCGCCGGGACGGGCTTCGTCGGTCTCGCGCCGGACGCCACGATCCTCTCCATCAAGCAGAACGACGACCAGGGCAGCGGCTCGGTCCAGAGCCTGATCGACGCGATCAACCAGGCCGTGGCCTCGCACGCCGACGTCATCAACATCTCGCAGGACGTCCGGGCGGAGGGCGACACCAGTACCTTCCCGCTGAAGGACCAGCTGCAGAAGGCCGTCGAGGACGCCGACGCCAAGGGCGTGGTGATCGTCGCCTCGTCCGGCAACGACGGCCGTGAGGCCGAGACCTACCCGGCCGGCTTCGACACCGTGCTGGCCGTTGGTGCCTCGGACCGCAACAACGAGCGGGCACCGTTCTCCGAGTACGGCCTCTTCGTCGACATCGCCGCACCGGGTGTGGACATGCTCTCCACCGTGCCGGCCGGCGGTCAGTGCGTGGACAACGGCACCAGCTTCTCCGCCCCGTACGTGGCCGGTGTGGCCGCCCTGCTGAAGGGCGCCCACCCGGACTGGAGTGCGGCGCAGATCCGGGCCCGGATCGAGCAGACCGCCCAGCGCACCCAGCGCGGCGCGAACAAGTTCGTCGGCTGGGGCATCGTCGACCCGGTGAAGGCCGTGCAGAGCGACAGCGGCGACCAGCAGGACAGCGTGCCGCACGAGGACCCCAAGGTCGCCATCGACCGGGTCCCGGTCGTGGCCCAGCCGCTGGGCCTCGCCGAGACGCAGGCCGACCGCGACCGCCGCACCGGCACCTTCGTGCTCGGCGGCGGTGTGCTCGCGGTCGCCGCGCTGGCGGGCGGCTCGGTCGTGCTGCGCGACCACCGGCGCCGCCGCGAGGGCTGAGCCCGCTCGGACGCGCATCGGCCCGGCCCCCCCCCGGGGGGGGCCGGGCGGGGGGCGGGCCGGGGGGGGGGGGTACCCGGGGGGAGGGAAAAAAAGAGGAGA
>NZ_JBFBJZ010000055.1:0-53337 GCF_040686255.1 Kitasatospora sp. NPDC085879
AGACGGGGTCGCGGGAGGGCAAGCGCACGGGGCCGCCCCCACCCGCCCCGCGGGCGGGGTGGGGGGGCCCATCCGCGGTGTGCCGGGGCGGGGGGGGGCCCCCCGCCCGGGGCGGGGCGTCCCGTCGGGGTTTGGGGCGCGGCGCCGTCCCCCCGCCGCGGGGCACTGCCGCGCGCCCGGCCGCGGGGGCGCAGGCGGGCCGCGCCCGCAGGCCGCCCGGGCGCCGGCCCGGCCGTGGCCCCGGGGGAAGGAGCCGGCGGTGTCCGCTGAGGCGCCGCACGGCCCACGACCACCGGGCGGCGCCCTCGGCGAGGCGCTCGCTGCCGCCGTCCGCCAGGCCGACGCCCTCGGCGAGGCGCTCGCCGCCGCCGTCCGCCAGGCCGACGCCAGTATCGGCGGCATCTTCCTCTGCGAACCGGACGAGCCGGTGCTGCGCCTGGTGGTGATGCACGGCGTGCCGCCGGACTTCGTCGCGCCATGGCTGCGGCTGCCGCTGAGCAGCCCCACCCCGGTCGCCGCCGCCGTGCGCGAGCAGCGGCTCGTCTGGGTCGGCAACCAGGAGGACATGGTCCGCCGCTATCCCCGGGTGGCCGCCGCCCTGCCGTACCGGTTCTCCCTCGCCGCCGCCCCCATCGCCGGGGAACACCGCGGGTGGGGCGCCCTCCAACTGCTGTGGCCCGCCGACCACCCCCCGCACGCCAGTCGCCGCGACTGCGAGAACGCCGCCGCCGGCGCCCGGCGGGTGGCCCGGGTGCTGGACGCCGCCGGCGGACCGCCCGACTTCCCGGAGCGGCCGTGGATCGTCCCCGACGAGCTCGTCCGGCCGCACCCCGAGCAGGACGGCAGGGCCGCCGTCGCGTACGCCGAGCGCCTCCCCGAGGGCGCCCTCGCCCTGGACCTCCACGGCCGGATCACCTTCCTCAGCAGCACCGCGGCCCGCCTGCTCGGCCGCCCCGCCGACCGGCTGCTCGGCGCAGTGCCGTGGAGCGCGCTGCCCTGGCTCGACGACCCCGCCCACGAGGAGCGCTACCGCACCGCCGTGATCAGCCGCGAGCCGACCGCCTTCACCGCGCTGCGCCCGCCCGACCACTGGCTGGACTTCCAGCTGTTCCCGGACGCCGGCGGCATCAGCGTCCGGATCAGCCCGAGCGGCCGCAGCGCCGCTGCCGCGCCGGCCACCGCCGTCCCCGGGTCCGCGCAGACCGCGCCGACCGCGCCGTCGGCCGGACGGCTGCAGCAACTGATGCACCTCGCCGCCGCGTTGACCGAGGCCGTCGGGGTGAGCGACGTCGTCGACATGGTCGCCGACCAGATCCTGCCGGTCTTCGGCGCGGACGCCCTCGTCCTCTCCGCCGCCGATGCCGGCAGGCTGAAGATCATCGGCCACCGGGGGTACTCCGCCGAGGTCCTCGAACGGCTGGACGGCCTGCCCCTGGACACCGATCTGACCCCCGCCGGACGGGCCCTCGCCGACGGCACCCCGTCCTTCTTCGCCAGGCCGGAGGAGATCGCCCGGAGCTACCCCGAGGCACCGCGCATCAGCGGCAAGAAGGCCTGGGCGGTGCTCCCGCTGATCGTCTCGGCCCGCCCCGTGGGCGTCTGCGTGCTCTCGTACACCCGGCCCCACGCCTTCACCGCGGACGAACGCGCCGTCCTGACCTCCCTCGCCGGGCTGATCGCCCAGGCCCTGGACCGGGCCCGCCTCTTCGACGCCAAGAACGACCTCGCGCACGGCCTGCAGTCCGCGCTGCTGCCCCGCACCCTTCCCCGGATCGACGGCCTGGACTTCGCCGCCCGCTACCTGCCGGCCGGCCGCGGGCAGGACATCGGCGGCGACTTCTACGACCTGATCCGCCTCGACGACCGCACCGCCGCCGCCGTCATCGGCGACGTCCAGGGCCACAACGTGGCCGCCGCCGCGCTCATGGGCCAGGTCCGCACCGCCGTGCACGCACACGCCGCAGCGGGCGCCGCCCCCGACCAGGTGCTCGCCCGCACCAACCGGCTGCTGGTCGACCTCGAACCCGACCTCCTGGTCTCCTGCCTCTACGCCCACCTCGACCTCACCCGCCGCCAGGTCACCCTCGCCTCCGCCGGCCACCCGCCGCCGCTGCTGCGCCGCCCCGGCGGCCGCGCCCACGTCCTCGATCTGGAACCCGGACCGCTGCTGGGCATCGAGGTGGCGGCCGGGTACCCGCTCACCACCCTGCCGCTGCCGGAGGGCACCCTGCTCGTCCTGTACACCGACGGCCTGGTGGAGGTCCCGGGCACCGACGCGGACAGCGTCACCGCCGCCCTCACCGACCACCTCAGCCGGCACACCGCCGACCATCTCGCCGACCTCCGCGCCGACCAGGCGTCCGACCGGGCGGGCGGCGTCCTCGACCGGCTCATCGACGAACTGGTGCAGGTGGGTTGGCCCGCCGGACAGCACACCGACGACATCGCCCTCCTGCTGCTGCAGGCCACCCGCCGCGCGGGCTGACCGCGGCCGCGGGGCCACCCGCGGACACGGCGTCAGCCGCCGAGCAGGGCGGCCACGGCCTCGGCGCAGGCGGTGCCCTGCCGACGTCCGGCCTCGGCGGCGGCCGTGCGCCGCGAGGCGTCGAGCAGGTTGCGGCCGATCGCGCGACGGGCGGCGCGGTCCGGGGTGAGGACGAGCACCTCGGCGCCGTCGGCGGCGAGGTCCGCGCCCTGCGCCGCGGCGCCCGGGTGCGGCCCGACGGCCCGGGGCACGGGGGAGAGGGCGAGCACGCGCCGGTGCCCCCGCGCCAGGTGGACATTGGTGGTCGAGCGGCTGCCGCCGTCCATCCAGCGCCGCCCCGCCACCGACACCGGCGGCCACACCACCGGGACGGCGCAACTCGCGGCCACCGCCAGCGGCAGTGGCACCCCGTCGTCCGCGGTGAACACCTCCAGGGCGCCCGTGCGCACGTCGACGGCGGTCAGCCGAAGGTCGCGGCCGGGCCAGTCGCGGACGCCGTCGAGGAGGGTGTCGATCGCCGCGAAGACCTCCGCCTCGGGCACCGTGCGGGCGGCGAGCGCCGCCCGGGCCAGCCGCTTCACCGAGCGCTCGGGGTCCCGGGCGGCGAGGGCGGCCCACAGGAAGCACGCGGTCTGAGCCGCAGTCACCGCGACCCGCACCGCCGGGGTGCCGGCGAGCTCGCCCGCGAACAGCTCCCGCGGCGCGACGCCTGCGGTGAGCCGGGCGCCCAGTACGGCGCCCGCCGAGGTGCCGATCACCGTGTCCGTCCCGGCCGGGTCGACCCCGGCCTCGGCCAGCCCGGCGAGCACGCCGATCTCCCACGCGCCGCCCAGCGTCCCGCCGCCGCCGAGCACCAGTGCCGTGTCCGTCATCGCCCCGCCCCTCCGAGCCGTAAACGGGGAGTGCTCCCCGTTTGATGGTCCGACAGTAGCACCAGATCCGAGGAGCACTCCCCGGAGGGCACGCCGTCCGGGGCGCACGCGAGAGCCCGCCCCCGGCGGGGGCGGGCTCGGTGGGGGAGCGGGTCAGGACAGGGTCGGGATGACCGCCTGGACCTTGGAGGCCACCTCCTGCGGCAGCGGGACGTAGCCCTTGGTGCCGATCGACTGCTGCGCGGGATCGCTGATGGTGTACGTCAGGAAGGACTTGAGGGCGTCGAGCGTGCCCGCCTTGTTGCCCTTGTCGCAGACGATCTCGTAGGTGACCAGGACGATCGGGTAGGCGCCGGGCTCCTGGGTGGCGTAGTCGAGGTTGAGGGCGAGGTCGCTGCCGGTGCCGGCCACGGTGGCCTTGGCGAAGGTGGTGGCGGCGTTGGCGGCGGTGGCCGCCACCGGCTGCGGCGCGCCGGTGCTGATCGCCGCGCTCTTCAGGCTGTTGGTCTGGGCGAAGGACAGCTCGACGTAGCCGATCGAGTTCTCGACCTGCTTGACCTGGGCGGACACGCCGGCCGAACCGTTGGCGGACTGGCCGCCCTTGCCCGCCCAGGTCTTGCTCGGCGGGTACGGCCAGGCGCCGTTGCCCGCGGCGGCGAGGTAGGCGGTGAGGTTCGCGGTGGTGCCCGAGTCGTCGCCGCGGTGGAAGCTCTGCACGGGTGCGTCGGGCAGCTTCGCGTCCGGGTTGAGTGCGGCGATCGCCGGGTCGTTCCACGTGGTGATCTGACCGTTGAAGATCTCGGCGATGGTCGGCGCGTCGAGGACGAGGTCGTCGACCCCGTCGACGTTGTAGACGATCGAGATCAGGCCGGCGACCATCGGCAGGTCGATGCCCTGTCCTCCGGTGCAGACCTGCTTGGAGGCCTGGACTTCCTCCGGCTTCAGCGGTGCGTCCGAGCCGGCGAAGGTCACCTTGCCCTGGTTGAACTGCTGCACGCCCGCGCCCGAACCGCCGCCGCCGTAGGTGACGGTGATGTCGGGGCAGGCGGTGCCGAACGCGACCTTCCAGATGTCGATGGCGTTCGACTGGGCCGTGGAGCCCGCGCCGAGCAGCTGCCCGGAGCCGTTGCAGGCGATCGAGGCGCCGCTCGCCGCACTGGACGGCGCGGCTCCGGTGGGTGCCGGATCGGAGCCGCAGCCGGCCGTGGTGGCGAGGGCGGCCGCGAACGCGGTGGCGCCGGCCAGCAGGCGGGCGGTGGACATGGTCCGACGGGTCATGGGGATCTCCAGGGCGGCTGACGGACGCGGACGGCGGTCGGGCCCATCGTCGGCCGCTGTGCGCCGCCACCGCACGGCCGACATGCCGCCCGTTCGCCCGAACGAGTGAGACTGCCGCGACCGAGAACCTGCCCGTGGCCTGCCGTTTCCCCGTTCGTAACCTGGCCGCCCAGGGCCGGTCACCGGCCTTCGGCAGGGTCACTCGGAGAGAGCGAGTTGACTGTACAACTTGGCCTGCAATCTGCCTGAGTCCGCCTGAGTCGGCCTGAGAAGGCCTCCCTTCCGAAGGACCCCGCATGTCCGAACCCCGTGCCCTGTCCGGCTACTGGCTGCGCGACAACTGCCCGTGCGCGGACTGCCGCGACCCCGGCAACGGCCAGAAGCTCTTCCAGATCACCGACCTGCCCGCCGACCTCGCCGTCCAGGAGACCACCGAGCGGGACGGCCACCTGGAGGTGCGCTGGACCGACGGCCACCGCTCCCGCTACCCGCTCACCTGGCTCGCCGGTGCGACCGCCGACCGCGACCACCCCCGCGACCGTCCCGGCGACCACCGCACCGAGGCCGGCAAGCGGCTCTGGCGCGCCGCCGACTTCGCCGCCGGCATCCCCGAAGCCCACTGGGACGCCCACCTCGCCGACCCCGCCGAACGCGCCGCCGTGCTGCGCGCCGTCCGCCACCTCGGCTTCGCCGTGCTGCGCGGCGTCCCCACCGAGGACCGCCAGGTGCTCGCCGTCGCCCGCACCTTCGGCCACGTCCGGGTCACCAACTACGGCGAACTCTTCGACGTCCGTGTCGAACCCGACCCCAACAACCTCGCCTTCACCAGCGCCGCCATCACCCCGCACACCGACAACCCCTACCGCGACCCGGTGCCCACCCTGCAACTGCTGCACTGCCTGGAGAACGCCGCCGAGGGCGGCGACTCCGGACTGGTCGACGGCTTCGCCGCCGCCGACCTGCTGCGCACCGAGGCACCCGAGGACTTCGCGCTCCTCACCCGGACCCCGGTCCCGTTCGCCTTCCGCGACCGCAGCACCGAACTGCGCGCCGAACGGCCGCTGATCGAGACCGACGCCCTCGGCCGGATCCGCGAGATCCGGTTCAACAACCGCTCGATCGGCACCCTGCGCCTGCCCGCCGCCGACCTCGACGCCTTCTACGCCGCCTACCGCCGCTTCGCGGCGATCACCCTCCGCCCGGAACTGCAGCTGGCCTTCCGCCTCGACCCCGGGGATTGCCTGATCTTCGACAACACCCGGCTGCTGCACGCCCGCACCGCCTTCGACGGCGACGGCCGCCGCCACCTCCAGGGCTGCTACGCCGACCTCGACTCGCTCGCCTCCACCCTCGCCGTCCTCGACCGCCACACAGAGGCCCTCGACACCCTCCAGGACCTGTTCGAGGGCGAAGGCGCCCGCGAGTACCTCGGCGAGGCCGTGACCCAGGCCGAGCACATGCTGCAGGCCGCCGCCCTCGCCGAGCGGGACGGCGCCCCCGCCCACCTGGTCGCGGCCGCCCTGCTGCACGACGTCGGCCACTTCCACGGCGCGGTCACCGGCGCCCAGCTGATGGCAGGCACCGACAACCGGCACAGCCACACCGGCGCCGACCTGCTCGCCCGGTGGTTCGGACCGGAGGTCACCGAGCCGGTCCGGCTGCACGTCGCCGCCAAGCGCTACCTCTGCACCGTGGAGCCGGAGTACCGGGCCGCCCTCTCACCGGCCTCCGAACACACCCTGCAGGTGCAGGGCGGGCCGATGGGCGCCGAGGAGGCGGCCGCCTTCGCCGCCCTCCCCGGCGCGGCCGACGCCGTCACCGTCCGACGCTGGGACGACCGGGCGAAGACCGCCGACACCCGGACCCCCGGCTTCGACCACTTCCGACCCCTTCTCGCCCGCCTCCTCGCCACCGCCCCCGGCGAGCCCGTCTAGGACCCACCGCCGGGACCGAGAGGACTGCGCGCTGCGCCGTCCCGTGGGCGGCTCCCCGGGGACGGTGCCGCCCCGCCGTTTCAGGGGCCCGGCGAGGCGCCGACGGCCCTTCAGGGCGGGCGGCGAAATGCTTCGGGTGCAGCCCTTCCCAGCGAGCCGGCGGGCGTGGGACAGTGTCCGCTCCTGGGGAGGCGGGCTGTCACCTGGTGGAACAGGTGCCGCACGCTTCGCTGTGTCGGGCCGCTCGCGCACACGGGCGGCACCGCGGGTGCCCGGCGGCTGGGATGCGGCCGGGCACTCGTCCCGCACCCGCGGCGCCACTCCCCGGCGCGACGGCGCGGCGGCCCGGCGGCGCGACCCGGCCCGCCCGACCCGCCCGACACACCTGACTCCTCGACGCTCCAGCCGACGCCAATTCGCCGCGCAGCGAGCCGGACTGACGATGCGCCACCGATCATGACTGCGGCGCGCTACCGTCTGATCACAGGAGGTGGTGTTGTGGCGGAACCCCAGGTGTGCCCCGGATGCGCCGGGCAGCGCGGCACCGAGAAGGTGCAGCACACGGTGGAGACGGACGGCGGCGACAACCAGGTGCACCGCGAGCACCGGTACTGGTCGCCCTGCGGACGGTGCAGCGGCGCGGGGGTGGTGTACGGATGAGGTCGGTGTTCGTCTGCCGGGAGTGCTCGCTCAGCTACCTGCCGCCCGAGTCGCTCGCGTACAGCGACGGCCCGGCCAGCCCGGTCTGGTGCTCGATCTGCCAGCGGCGCGCCGCCGCGCTGGGGGTCGCCGAGCCGGCCGCGGCCCGGGCGGTCGCCCTGCTCGCCGCCCGCGCCGCCGAACGCGAGGCCCGGCCGCCGGCCGCCGCGCGCCGGGGCCCGGACGTCCGGCCCTCCCGGCCGGCCCTCACCCGCCGCTCCGGCTCCGGTCCGGGCAGCACCCGGACCAGGCTCGGCTGACGCCCGTTCGGCCCCGCCCCGGCTGCTCCGTGCGGCCGACCCTCCGGCGACCCGCCGAAAGGGGGCGTGTACTGCACCGGTACACGCCCCTAGAATGCGGCCCGCGAAACGGAATTACCGGTCGGTAGGAGTGGGGGGTCTGCATGACGGACGAACGGGTCCACGCATTCGGTGACGATGTGCTCGGCGACCACGACGCGGTGGCGCTCGCCGCGCTGGTACGGGCCGGCGAGGCGAGCCCCGAAGAGCTCGCCGCGGCGGCCTCGGCGCGCGCCCGGCGGATCGACTCCGCCCTCGAGCCCGTCGCCTTCGCGGCCTACACCGCGCCGCGCCGGACCGCCGAGGACCGCGAGGCGCCGCTCTTCGGCGTGCCCACCTACCTCAAGGACAACGTGGACCTCCGCGGCATGCCCACCGGTCAGGGCAGCGCCGCCTTCCACGCCCGGCCCGCGCGCCGCACGGCCGGCTTCGCCGACCAGTTCCTCGCCACCGGCGTGGCGGTGCTCGGCAAGTCGCGGCTCCCCGAGTTCGGCCTCAACGCCTCCACCGAGTACGCCGCCGCCGAACCCGTGCGCAACCCGTGGAAGCCCTCGCACTCACCGGGCGCCTCCTCCGGCGGCTCGGCCGCCCTCGTCGCGGCCGGCGTCGTCCCGATCGCCCACGCCAACGACGGCGGCGGCTCGATCCGCATCCCCGCGGCCTGCTGCGGACTCGTCGGCCTCAAGCCGACCCGCGGCCGCCTGGTGCCCAACGACCAGGGCCGCCGGCTGCCGATCGACCTGGTCACCGACGGCGTGCTCACCCGCACCGTCCGGGACACCGCCGCCTTCTTCGCCGCCGCCGAACGCCACCACCGCAACCCGGTGCTGCCCCCGCTCGGCCTGGTCGAGGGGCCGGGCGACCGCCCGCTGCGGATCGGCCTCGTCCTCGACTCGCCGCTCGCCCCCACCGACGAGGCCACCCGACGCGCCGTCGAGGAGACCGCGGCCCGCCTGGAGGCCCTCGGGCACCGCGTCGAACCGGCCGAACTGCCCTTCGGCGAAGAGTTCTCCCGCGACTTCACCCTCTACTGGGGCTACATCGCCTTCCTCATCGCCGCCACCGGCCGGCTGATGCTGGACCGCAGCTTCCGCACCGCCCGGCTCGACGGCCTCACCTCCGGCCTGCGCCGCAGCTTCCACCGGGAGTTCACCCGCATCCCCGGCGCCCTGCGCCGGCTGCGCCGGGCCGAGCACACCTACGCCGGGATGTTCCGCCACCACGACGCGGTGCTCTCCCCGGTGCTCGCGCACACCGCCCCGCCGATCGGCCACCTCAGCCCCAACGTGCCGTTCGAGCAGCTGATGGACCGTCTGACGCGGTACGTGGCCTTCACGCCGGTCAACAACGTGACCGGCGCGCCCGGGATCGCCCTGCCCACCGGCAGCACCGAGGACGGCCTGCCGATCGGCGTCCACCTCTCCGCCGCCCACGGGCAGGAACGCGTCCTGCTGGAGCTGGCGTTCGCCCTGGAGGCGGACCGGCCCTGGCGGCGGATCCAGGACTGACCGCCGGACGGAACCGCCGGACCGGACCGCCGGACCGCGAAGCCCCCTGCCCGACAGGGGACTTCGCAGACCCGGCGGGGGTTCAGGCGGAGTAGAAGTTGCGCTGCCAGCGATGCTTCGCCAGCACGGCCAGCCGGTCGGCCGAGAGCGCCCGGCCGTCGCTCACCGCCGTGTTCCGCTCCACGTTCCGCACGCTGCGCATGCCCGGGATGACGGTGGAGACGGCGGGCGCGCTCAGTACGAAGCGCAGCGCGGTCTCCGCCATCTCCTCGGCGTCGATGCCCAGGTCGGCGGTGATAGCGGCCACCCGCCGCTCGACCTGCGCCGGCCGGTCGCCGCGGAAGTACCGCGTGCGGAAGTCGCCCTCGGGGAAGGTCGATCCGGCGGTGATCCGCCCCGTCAGGCCGCCCTCGTCCAGCGCCACCCGGACGATCACCCCCACGCCGTGCTCCTCGCACGCGGGGAACAGTTCGTCGGCGGGGGACTGGTCGAAGACGTTGTAGATCACCTGCACGGTGTCCACCACACCGCTCCGGACGAGCTCCAGCGCGTTCGCCGGCTCGTGGTCGTTGACCGACACCCCGAACAGCCGGACGAGGCCACGCCGTTTGAGATCGGCGACGGTCTCCAGCCAGTCGCCGCGGCCGACCCACTCGTCGCTCCACACGTGGAACTGCAGCACGTCGAAGGCGTCCAGGCCGCTCGCCCGCAGGCTGGTCTCCAGGCTGTTGCGGATGTGCGCGCCGGGGAAGGCCTCCGCCGGGTCCAGCCCGCCGGGCGCCGGCCAGATCCCGTTCCTCGGCGGCACCTTGGTCGCCACGTACACCTGCTCGCCGGCCCGTTCGCGGACCACCCGGCCGACGATCCGCTCGCTCTCGCCGTACCCGCGGGCGGTGTCGACGAGGTTCACCCCCAGGTCGATCGCGCGGTGCAGCGCGCGCACCGACTCGTCCTCGGTGGCCCCCACCCAGTTCGATGCCCCGATGCCCCAGGCGCCGTAGCCGATCTCCGACACCGACAGTCCACTGCGTCCCAACGCGCGGTAGCGCACGCCGACCTCCACGTCCCGGTCCACTCGGCGGCGGGCCGCTCCCGTCCGCGACACCGACCCTAGGCTCGTGGGCCCGGGGCCGACAGCGGATTCCGGTCCGTGGAACCATGGGCGCCGCCGGCGGCGTCCCCGTACCCGGGGTCCCGGCCGGGACCTGCGGTGATTGGGCTGATATCGTCCTGATTATCCAACTGCCCTCCGGCACGGTCGAGTCCGGGCCGAACGCCGTCACCCGGGAGCGCCAGTGAACCGCGCCGACCATGCCCAGCACGCCGCAGCGCGGCCGTTCCGACTGCTCGTCACCGGAGGCGGCACCGGCGGGCACACCTACCCGGCGCTGACCGCCGTGCGGACGCTGCGGGCCCGACTCGGCGCCGCCGGGCAGGGGCTGGAGGTGCTCTGGGTCGGCACCGCCGAGGGCCTGGAGGCCCGGGTGGCCGCGAGCGAGGCGATCCCGTTCGCCACGGTGGCCACCGGCAAGATCCGCCGCTCCGCCAATCCGCTGAAGCTCGCCTCGCCCGCCAACATCCGCGACATGTTCCGTGTTCTGCGCGGCATCGTGCAGGCCCGCAAGGTGGTCGCCGACTTCGCGCCCGACGTGGTGCTCGCCACCGGCGGCTACGTGGCCGTCCCGGTCGGCCGGGCGGCCGGCCGCTGCGGAGCCCCGCTGGTCGTCCACGAGCAGACCGTCCGCCTCGGCCTCGCCAACCGGATGCTCGCCCGGATCGCCGCCCGCTTCGCGGTCTCCTCGGAGTCCACCGTGCCGCTGCTGCCCGAAGGCGCCCGCGCCCGGGCCGTGGTGACGGGCAACCCGGTCCGCCCGGAGGTGTTCCACGGCACCCCCGCCAAGGCCGTCGAGGCGCTCGGCCTGTACGGCTTCGACCCGCAGCTGCCCACCGTGTACGTCACCGGCGGCGCCCAGGGCTCGCTGCAGATCAACGGCCTGGTCGAGGAGGTGCTGCCCTGGCTGCTGTCCGGCGCCAACGTCGTCCACCAGTGCGGTGCCGCGCACGCCGACGGCCTGAAGGCGCGGGCCGCCGCGCTGCCCGCCCACCTCGCCTCGCGCTACCTCGTCACCGCCTTCGTCGGGCCCGAACTGCCCGACGTGCTGGCCCTGGCCGACGTGGTCGTCTCCCGCAGCGGCGCCGGCACGATCGCCGAACTGACCGCCCTCGGCAAGGCCTCCGTGCTCGTCCCGCTCGCCTCCTCCGCCGGCAACGAGCAGGCCCACAACGCCGGCCACCTGCAGAACACCGGCGCCGCCGTCGCCCTGCTCGGCGAGGTCACCGCGGACGCGCTGCGCCAGGCCGTCGCCCCGCTGCTCGCCGACCCGGCGCGCCGTGCCGACATGGCCCACCGGGCCCGCTCGCAGGGCCGCCCCGACGCGGCCGACCGTCTGGTGGACGTCCTGCTGGAGGCCGCCGCGGCCAAGTAGGCCGCTCTGTCCGGGCCGTATGCACCCGGCGCGAACGACCGCCGACCGGCGCCCCCTGTGCGGGGGAGCGCCGGTCGGCGTCGTTCCGGGGCGTGCGGGCTACTGGCCGTTGCCCTGGACCTGGGCCTGGATCTCGGCGTCGGCGACGGCGATGGCGATGCCGAGGGCCTCGGTGATGTGTCCGGCCGCGGACATCACCCGGGCCGTCCCCACGATCGGGGCGATCGCCACCAGGACGTCCTGGAGCTGGCTCGCGGTCACATGGGCCTCGACGGCCGGACCGATGTGGGCGAGGTAGGAGATCGTCGGCGCGTCCATGGCGGCGAGCGCGGCGATCCGGGTCAGGATGAGCATGTCCTCGCTCATCCCGCACCGCTCGATCGAGTCGAACGTCATCGCGGCGAGGGTGTCGAGGACGGGAGTGTCGGACGTCGTAGGCATGGTCGACTGCCTTCCGAAGAGTGGGGAGCGGAACGGCCCGCAGGGCGCGGCGCACCCGTCCGGCCGCTTGCAGTCCGACCCTAGGCCAGCCGGGCGGATCGCGCCGTCCGGGTATCCGGCATCGGGGTGGTCCCCACCGGCGGGCGCGCACGGTCCGGGCCCCGCACCTGCACATCCATCGGGGTGCGATCCATGCCGCGTTTGCGGGAGAGCGATCGTTCTCCTAGGGTGGGGAGCATCAGGAGAACGGCCGTTCTCCCCTTGGAAGAGCCCGTGTGCCGGAGGATTCCCATGAGCAAGCGTCCGCCCCTGCCGCCGTTCACCGAGCAGAGCGCCGTCGAGAAGGTCCGCCTCGCCGAGGACGGCTGGAACACCCGCGACCCGGAGCGGGTCGCGCTCGCCTACACCGTCGACTCGCGCTGGCGGAACCGCGCCGAGTTCGCCACCGGCCGCGAGCAGATCGTCGCCTTCCTGACCCGCAAGTGGGCCCGCGAACACGAGTACCGCCTCGTCAAGGAGCTGTGGGCGTACGGCGAGCGGCGCATCGCGGTGCGGTTCGCCTACGAGTGGCACGACGACTCGGGCCAGTGGTACCGCTCGTACGGCAACGAGAACTGGGAGTTCGACGACGACGGGCTGATGCGGGAGCGCCACGCCAGCATCAACGACCTGCCGATCGCCGAGACCGACCGCCGGTACCACTGGCCGCTCGGCCGCCGGCCCGACGGCCACCCGGGGCTGAGCGAGCTGGGCCTCTGAGCCGGCGGGCCCGGGGCAGTCAGGCGGCGGTCGCCAGCAGGGCGGCCGCCGCCTCGCGGGCCCGCAGGGCCACCTCGGGCGAGCCCGTGATCGCCGCGGTCGTGATGGCGCCCTCGGCGATCAGGAACAGCGGGTCGAGCAGCCCGTCCGGCCGCCCGGCCTGCCGCAGCAGCCCGGCGAGGTAGTCGCGCAGCGCCGCCTTGTGCGCCCGGACGACCTCCGCCGCAGCCGGGTCGCTCGCGCCGATCTCGCCGAACGCGTTGATGAAGGCGCAGCCGCGGAAGTCAGGCTCGGCGAACCAGGCGTGCAGCCAGTCGAAGACCGCCAGGATCCGCTCGTCACCCGCCGGACGGGCGTGGGCGAAATCCGCCAGCGAAGCCAGCCAACGGGTGTCCCGCCGCCGCAGATAGGCCAGCACCAGATCGGCCTTGGACGGGAAGACCTGGTACAGCCGCTTGAGGGAGACACCCGATGCGGCGCGGATCTGGTCCACACCGACCGCCTGGATGCCGCGCTCGTAGAACAGCTGCTCGGCCGCGTCCAGCAGCCGTGTCCGGGCCTCGGCCTGATCCATGGTTTCCCCCAGCACCATCGGAGAACGTTCGCTCTCCACCGAGCTTACGCGCCGTCCGCGCCGGTGTGCGAGCACCGCCGGCGGGCCGGGCAGGACCGGGGGCGATCTCGGACCTGGCATGCTCGTGGGCGCCCGGACGTCCGTCCGGGGCAGGTGTCGAGGCCGGGAGGGGTCTGACGCGATGGGAGTGCCCGAACGCGGCCCGGCCGTGACCGGTTCGTGGGAGCAGGCCGCGGTGTGGGCGTCGGTCAGCCGGGTCGGGCCGTACTTCGCCGTCCGCACCGGCCCGGCGGGTGCGGAACCGCCGGCCGGATTCCGGCCGATGAGGGAGTTCTACGGCGAGGGCCCGGCCAGCCCCCTCGGCGTACGGATCGGGCAGGCTGCGCGGCAGCTGGGCACGCGGGAGCCGCGGGTCGCCGCCTCGGTGGTGCACCTCGGTCTCGCCGCCAGGCTCTGGTCCGTCGCCCTCGGTGCGGCGGCGCTCGGCGGGATCGTCCCGGACCTCCACCCGGACCGCGTCCACTGGTCGATGCCCGCGCAGGGGCCGCTCGACCTGTGGCTGCCGTACGACACCGCTCCGGCCGGCGGGTCCCTCGTCGAGGGCCTCCGGCAGGCGGTCGCGGTCGACAACCTGGCCCCGCTGGCCGCGGCCGTCCGCTCGGTCGCGCCCGTCGCGGAACGCCTGCTGGACGGCAACGCGGCCTCCGCCCTGGTCGGCGCCGGGCGGGTGCTGGCCGCGGACCCGACCGCCCGGCACACCGGCGCCGCCGACCGGGCCGAGGCGCTCGTCCGCGCCCTGCTCGACACCCCGCCGCTGCACGGCACCGGCCGCATCACCGCCGCCGACCGCCCGCTCGCCCTCCGGCGCAGCTCGTGCTGCCTCTACTACCGCGTGCCGGGCGGCGGCGTGTGCGGCGACTGCGTCTTCGACCGCCCGCCCGGACGGCGCCCGTGAACGCCCCCACCCCGCCCGGGGACGACTGCGTGGTCGCCGGCCACCTGGTCGTCGTCCCCGAACCGCTGGAGCGGGACGCGAGCCTGCCGCCGGTACCCGTGCTGCTGACCGTCAGCGACTGCCTGGCGGACCGCCTGCCCCACGAGGGGGCCTGGTTCGGCTCCCGGGCGGAGGCGCTGGCGGCCTGCGCCGAACTGCCCTGCCCGGCGGAGACCCGCGTACTGGCCCTCCTCGTTCCGGCCTCCGCCGCACCCCGGCTGGCGGCCGAGGTGCGCGCGGCCCAGGTGGAGGACGACCAGGTCCTGGCCGACAACCTGACGGCGCCGCAACCGCTCGCCGCGGGCGCGGCCCCGGCCGGCTGGGAGGTGCTCGGTTACGACCTCGGGCTGCTGCACAGCTGGCTGTGCAACGACCTCTACCGCGACGCCGTAACGGAGTTGGCGGTGGCAGCCGGCGAGCGAGGCCTGCTGCGCGAGCGAGCCGAGGCCGAGGCGGTGGCCGCATGGGCGAACGCCCGGACCGACACCAAGCCGGTCACCTGGTTCGCGGCCGCCGTCGTCGAGTGGAGCGATCGCGTCGGTCGGCCCACCACCGAACCGCCGCCGCCGGCCGACCGCGACCGCCGCCGCCCGTGGTGGCGCCGCGCCACGGGAAGGTGATGGCCCGGCTCAGGCCGGGGCGGCCGCGAGCTGGGTGGCGAGGAGGGTGGGGGCCTCGGTCAGGGAGGGGCCGTACCAGGTGAGGTGACGGCCGCTCAGCAGCGCGGCGGGGATGCCGGGGAAGGCCTCGGGGCCGTCGGTGGCGGTGAAGCGGTAGGGCTCGTCCGGCAGGACGACCAGGTCGGGTGCGGCGGCACGCAGTTCGTCGATCGGTACGGCCGGGTAGCGGTCGGCGTGGTCGGCGTAGAGCTGCTGGACGCCGAGGCGGCGCAGCAGGTCGCCGGCGAAGGTGTCGCGGCCGAGCACCATCCACGGCCGCCGCCAGATCGGCACCACGGCCCGCCGCGGCGGGCCGGCCGGCACGGGGACTGCCCGCCAGGCGCGCTGCGCCTCGTCCAGCCAGGTCGGCCGGGGCAGGCCGCAGGCCGCGGTGAGCAGACGGTCGAGCGAGGTGAAGGCCTGGTCGAGGGTGCGGATCCCGGTGACCCAGACGGGGATTCCGGCGGCCCGCAGGGCGGCCAGGTCGGGGGCGCGGTTCTCCTCCTCGTTGGCGACCACCAGGTCCGGCCGCAGGGCGGCGATCCGGGCGGTGTCGGGGTTCTTGGTGCCGCCGATCCGCACGACGTCCAGGCCGGCGGGGTGGGTGCACCAGTCGGTGGCGCCGACCAGCAGCCCGGGGCGGGTGACGGCGATCGCCTCGGTGAGCGAGGGCACCAGCGAGACGACCCGGCCGACCGCGCCGATCCGCATCGGCGTGCCCAGGTCGTCGCTGACGGTGCGTTCGGCGGAGGAGGGGCCCATGGGGCCACGGTAGCGGGGCGCGCCGCCGGCCCGGCACGCCGTCCCGGCGGTTGAAGCGCGCGACGAGCAGGGTCAGCGCACGGCGGGAGCCGGGCCGAGCAGGCGGTCCAGGCCGCGGCGGGTGCGGTCGGCGGCGCCGGGGGCGCCGAACAGCTGGAGTTCCTGGTTCAGGGCCAGGTAGAGGCCGCCCAGCTCGTGGACGAGCTGATCCGGGTCGGTGTCGGCCGGCAGGTCGCCCGCCGCCACGGCGGTACGGACCTCGCCGGCCAGCCGCCGGCGCCAGACCCGCAGCAGCCGGCCCACCGCGTCGCGCACCGGGCCGGTGCGGGCGTCGAACTCCACCGCGGCGGTGGTGAACAGGCAGCCGCCGGGGAAGGCGTCGCGCTCCGTTTCCAGGTAGGTGATCCAGGCCGCGCAGACCGCCCTCAGCCGCGGCAGGCCGGGCGGCTCGTGCTCCGCGGGGGCCCACACCGTCCGGGAGAAGATCGCCGCCGCGCCGTCCAGGGCGGCGAGCTGCAGCGCCTCCTTGGTGCCGAAATGGCCGAGCACACCGGCCTTGCTCATGCCCAGGTCGGTGGCGAGCCGGCCGATGGTCAGCCCGTCCAGTCCGTCGACCGAGGCGAGGGCGATCCCGTGCTCCAGGATGCGCTCCCGGGTTCTTCGGGCCTCGGCTACGGACTTGCGTGGACTCATGCCGTCATCGTAGCGAGCCGCCACCCGTTTAGCGTCCGACCGATCGGTTGCTATATTCCCGGGCAACCGTCGCCGAGCCGAGGAGAGACCGCATGCAGGGAAGTCGCATCACCGCACTTGGCCACTACCAGCCCGCCCGCGTCCTGACCAACGACGACCTCGCCGCGATGGTCGACACCAACGACGAGTGGATCCGCCGCCGCACCGGCATCGCCACCCGCCGGATCGCCGCCCCCGAGGAGACCGTCGCCGACATGGCCGCCGCCGCGGCTGAGAAGGCCCTCGCCGCGGCCGGCCTGGAGCCCTCCGACATCGGCCTGATCACCGTCGCCACCTGCAGCGCGATCGACCGCTGCCCCTCCACCGCCGCCCAGGTCGCAGCCCGGCTCGCCATCCCCGCCGCCGTCGCCTTCGACCTCAACAACGGCTGCGCCGGCTTCTGCACCGCACTCGCCTGCGCCGACCACAGCCTGCGGGCCGGCGCCGCACGGCACGCCCTGGTCATCGGCGCCGAGAAGATGTCCGACGTCACCGACTGGACCGACCGCAGCACCTGCGTCCTGCTCGGTGACGGCGCGGGCGCGGCCGTGCTCAGCGCCGCCGACACCGCCGGGATCGGCCCCGTCGCCTGGGGCTCCGACCCGACCCGCGGCGGCGCCGTCCGGCTCGTCGACGACTGGCAGCCGCGGTTCGCCCAGGAGGGCCAGGCGGTGTTCCGCTGGGTCACCGGCGAACTGCCCGCCATCGCCCGGCAGGCCTGCGCCAACGCCGGCATCGCCCCGTCCGAGCTCGCCGGTGTCGTCACCCACCAGGCCAACCTGCGGATCATCGAGGCCCTCGTCCGCCAGCTCGACCTCCCGGCGCACACCCTGATCGCCCAGGACGTCGTGGAGTCCGGCAACACCTCCGCGGCCTCCGTGCCGCTCGCCCTCTCCAAGCTCACGGAGCGCGGTGAACTGGCCCCGGGCGCCCGCGTCCTGCTCCTCGCCTTCGGCGGCGGCCTCTCCTGGGCCGGCCAGGTCGTCACCTGCCCGTGAGCCGCCCCGCGCACCCGGCCCGCGCATCCCGCGGAAAATGAGTTTCCGTCAGCTCCGGCCCGTCGGTACGGTGAACACACATCGCCGGATGGAGCAGCTAGGCAGCTCACTGGGCTCATAACCCAGAGGTCGTCGGTTCGAATCCGACTCCGGCCACCAGGTCCGAGGGCCCGGCAGAGACCCTGCCGGGCCCTCGGCGCATCGTCCTGACGGGGCGTCGGCCGCTACCATGGCGTGATCATGGATCTCAGTGCGCACCACACGATGATCACCGTCCCGGCGGGCGAGGTCACCCTCACCGACCGGCGGACGCAGCGGAGTTGGCCGGTGGCGCTGGCGGCGTACGAGCTCGCCGACGTGCCGGTCACCCGGGGGCTGTACGCCGAGGTCACCGGTCAGCGGCCCGGGTCGGCCGGCGGCGACCGGCTGCCCGTCGAGGGCGTCTCCTGGTGGGACGCCGTCCGGTTCTGCAACGCGCTCTCGCTCCGGGCCGGGCTGCGGGCCGCCTACCTGCCGCACGGCGACGGCGATGGCGTGGACCTGGACGCCACCGCCGACGGCTACCGGCTGCCCACCGAGGCCGAGTGGGAGTACGCGTGCCGCGCCGGCACCGACGGGCCCCGCTACGGGCCGCTGGACGACATCGCCTGGTACCGCGGCAATTCCGGGGAGAGCCCGCACGAGGTCGGCGGCAAGCGTCCCAACGCCTGGGGTTTCCACGACATGCTCGGCAACGTCTGGGACTGGTGCTGGGACGTCTACGACGCCGAGGTCTACGGCGGCTACCGGGTGCTCCGCGGCGGCGGATGGTTCGACGAGCACTGGAGCTGCCGCGCCTCCGCCCGGCGCCGCAGCCACCCCACCTTCACCGTGGACGACGTCGGATTCCGCCTGGCCCGCTCCCTGCCGGCCCGATGAGCGGTTCAGGTGGCCGGCGGCGCCGGATCGGTCCCGGCCAGGTGCTCCTCCAGGCGGCGCTGGTTGTCGACCAGGCGCAGGCACAGGTGGCGGAAGAGGGTGAGATCGTCCGGCGTGAAGCCGCGGAAGACGGCCGCCATCGCGCGCTGCGTCGGTGCGCGGAAGGCCTCCAGCCAGGCCCGGCCCTCCGGCGTCACGACCACCCGGACGGAGCGGCGGTCCGCGCCGTCCCGGACCCGCCGCACCAGCGTGTCGCCCTCCAGCGTGTCGACCAGGCCCGTGACATTGCGCGAACTGACCCCGCCGGCCCGGGCGAGCTCCCCGATGGTCAGGCCCTCCTCGTCCGCGGCGGCCAGACGGACCAGGACGTCGAGCGCCCCCGTGCTCAGCCCGCGGCCGCCGGCACCGAGCGCCCGCAGCCGGTCCACCGCCTGGGTGGCCGAGCGCAGCGCGGCGGCCGCCTCCAGCGCCAGGGTGTCGCCGTCCACCGCGAAGGCCGCCATGGCGGCCCGGACACCCTCGTCGTAGATCCGGCCGTCGGCGTCGGACGACAGCCCCCGAGAATTATGTACGTGCTTCATCATGAAGCGCTACTCTAATTGCCGCGGCGGGCGCGCGGAAGGCCCGCTGGTGGGTTCACCCCGGGAGGCGGAGGATCTGAAGCCGAGGGGCGCAACCCGGGGGCGGGAGGCCGACATGACGTACTCGATCGTGGCGCGCGACCCGGAGTCCGGCGCACTGGGCGTGGCCGTGCAGTCGGCGGTGCTCGCGGTGGGCACCCAGGTGCCGTGGGCCCGGCCCGGCATCGGGGCGGTCGCCACCCAGGGCTTCGCCGAGACCTCCTACGGTCCGCGCTGTCTGGACGGCCTCGCCGCCGGGATGTCCGCCCCGGACACCCTCGCCGACGCGCTGCTCACCGACCCGGCCGCCGAGATGCGGCAGGTCGCCGTCGCCGCCGCCGACGGCACCCTCGCCGCCCGCACCGGCACCCTCTGCGTCGACCAGGCCGGTCACCTGGTGGGCGACAGCTTCGCCGTGCAGGCCAACATGGCGGCCGCCGACCGGGTCTGGCCCGCCATGGCGGAGGCGTACACCGCCACCCGCGGCTCCTTCCCGCACCGCCTGCTCACCGCGCTGCGCGCCGCCGAGACCGCCGGCGGTGACGCCCGCGGCCGCATGTCCGCCGCGCTGCTGGTGGTCGCCGGTACCCGCGGCGAACCCTGGCAGGGGCGCCTGGTGGACCTGCGGACCGACCGCTCCGCCGACCCGCTCGGCGACCTCGGCCGGCTGCTCGTCGCCGCCGACGCCTACCGCGCGTTCGACGAGGCCGTGACGGCGCTGTACGCGGGCGACCCGGACACCGCCCTCCAGGCCGTCGACACCGGCCTCACCGGCCTGCCCGGCGAACAGAGCCTGCGCTTCCTGCGGGCCGGCGCCCTGATGGCCGGCGGCGAGGCCGCGGCCGCCGCCGACGAACTCCACGCCCTGCTCCGCGACCACCCCGGCTGGGAGACCGTCCTGCGCGGCTTCGCCGCCAAGGGCCTGATCCCGCTGCCGCCCGGTGTCACGCTCGACGACCTGCTGGAGTGAGCCCGGCCGACTGCGCGGGCCGACTCACACGTCGCCGAGGAACCCCGGATCGGCCGGGCCCGTCTGCCGGGCGAAATCGGCGGCCACGCCTAGGACTTCGCGCATCGGCACGGCCTTCCGGCTGGTCGCGGCCAGGTCGGCACGGGCCTGCTCGGACCAGAGGAACGGGTAGACGGCGATCCCCTGCGAGGGGGCCAGTGCCGTGCTCTCCTCGCGCCAGCCCGGCCACCGCAGCCCCTCGTAGAGCGCCTCCGGGCCGTCCGACAGCAGCCAGGCGACCCACGCGGAGTGACCGATCTCCAGCGCCTCCCACTCCAGCGTGTCGGGAGCGAACCAGGTCATCTGCCCCGGCATGCCAGGCCGTCCCGCACCGGCCGGGTCGTGGCCGTTCAGCGCGAACACCCCGCCCAGGACGTCGTGCCCGACGACCAGGCCGGTCGCGGGGTGCCACGCGGGATCGAAGGCGGCGGGAAACCGGTTGACCTGCCCCAGGCTCGGCAGGCCGCCGGCCGCCCTTGAGCCGCCGCCGTACACCCGCACCCAGCCGTCGTCCAGGACCAGTCCGCCGCAGTTCAGCGCCAGCGCGCCGAGCGTCGACCGCGCGGTGACCTGCATCTGCACCAGGCATCGGCGACCCTCCTCGGGGTCGACGGGCAGCACCTGTACGGGCACGCCGCTCGCCGCGCACCCCGCCTCGATGCCCGGCCAGGCCGGGTCGTCCACCTGGACCAGCTGATCGATCTCTCGCATCCGAGCATGATCGCAGCCGGCCGCGGCGACGTGCGGGCGGGGCGGGAACTGCCGCGGCGTCAGGCCGGGCCGGGCCCGGGGCAGCTGCCGGTCGGGTCGATGGCGGTGGTGACGCGGCGTCCGATCTCGCGGAGCTGGCGCTGCTGGACCTGGGTGAGGGGGTCGAAGACCAGGCGGCGGACCTCGGCGACGTGGCCGGGGGCGGTGGCGACCACCTTCTCCCAGCCGGCCGGGGTGAGGACGGCCAGCGTGTAGCGGCCGTCCTCGGGGTCGGGGGTGCGCCGGACCCAACCGCGCTGCTCCAGGCGCTTGACCACGTGGGAGAGGCGGGAGAGCGAACCGTCGGCGAGCACGGCGAGTTCGCTCATCCGCAGGGTGTGTTCGGGCGACATGGAGAGGCCGGCCATCACCTGGTACTCGAAGTGGCTGATGCCCGCGTCCCGTTGGAGCTGGGCGTCCAGAGCGGCAGGCAGCCGGATCAGCATGCTGCCCAGGGCGAGCCAGGACTCCTTCTCCTCCTCGCTCAGCCAGTGCGGCTCGTCTGCGTCCATGGTCACCACCCTAGCGTGGCCGGGCAGGCGCCCCGGGGCCGCTTCCCACCTCCGGTTCTGCACCGCCACTCACTTGACTCTTCAAGTCATTACTTCCTATCTTTCGGTTGAAGGTTCAAGTCAATTCCGGGAGGAAGCCCCAGATGAACACTGTCCTGTGGATCATTGCGATCCTGCTCGCCGCCGCCTTCGCCGCCGCCGGCGCGATGAAGACGACCCAGCCGCGGGAGAAGCTCGTCGCCGCGGGCATGGCCTGGGCGGGGGACTGGCCGGCGGGTGCGGTCAAGGCGATAGGCGCCGCCGAGGTGCTCGGCGGCATCGGCCTGGTGCTGCCGGCCGCCCTCGGCGTCGCCCCCGTCCTGACCGCCTGGGCGGCCCTCGGCCTGGCGCTGACCATGGTGGGTGCGGCCGCCGTCCACGCGCGCCGCAAGGAGTACCCGGGCATCGCCGTCAACCTGGTGCTGCTGGTGCTGGCGGCCGCAGTGGCCTGGGGACGCTTCGGCCCCCAGGCTTTCTGATCAGGCCTTGAGGACGGCCCTACGCCGAGCCGCGGACCACCAGCTCGGTCGGCAGGATCACCGTCGGCGCGGTCTCGCCGGCGATCTGGGCGAGCAGCAGGCGGACCATCTCGCTGCTGATCCGGTCCCAGGGCTGGCGGACGGTGGTGAGCGGCGGGCGGGTGGTCAGCGCGGCGGGGGAGTCGTCGAAGCCGCCCACCGCGACGTCCTCGGGGACGGTGCGCCCGGCCCGGTCCAGGGCGGTCAGCGCGCCGTCGGCCATCAGGTCCGAGGCGACGAACAGCGCGTCCAGGTCGGGCGCGGCGTCGAGCAGCGCCGCGGTGGCCGCCTCGCCCCCGGCCCGGGTGTAGTCGCCGTACGCCACCAGGCGCTCGTCGTGGCGGAGGCCGTACTCGTCGAGGACCTCCCGGTAGCCGAGCAGCCGCTCGACGCCGCCGGGGGTGTCCTGCGGTCCGGCGACGGTGGCGATCCGGGTACGGCCCGACTCGGCGAGGTGGCGGACCATGTCCTTGGCGCCCTCGCGGTCGTCCGCGGCGACGTAGCTGACCCGGCCGCGCTGGCCGAGCGGCTTGCCGCAGCAGACCATCGGGATCCCGGCCTCCCGCAGGTGTTCGATCATCGGGTTGCCGCGGTGCGAGGAGACCAGCAGCACGCCGTCGACGTGCCCGGCCGCCAGGTAGCGGGTCACCCGGCGGCGCTCCGCCTCGTCGCCGGCGGTCATCAGCAGCAGCGGGATGTCGTGCGCCGCCAGCGCCTGGGTGCAGCCGCGCAGCAGGGTGGTGAAGTTCGGGTCCTCGAAGAACCGCTCCTGCGGCTCGGTGAGCAGGAAGGCCACGGATCCGGAACGCTGCGTCACCAGGCTGCGGGCGGCGCGGTTGACCACGTACCCGAGCTTGTCGATCGCCGCCTCGACGGCCTCCCGGGAGGCCGGGCTGACGTTGTGGCCGCCCTGCAGCACCCGGGAGACGGTGCCCCGGGAGACACCGGCGACCGCGGCGACGTCGTGGATGGTCGGCGGCCGGCGGGGCTTGCCGGCCGACCGGCCATGGGGCTCTGGTTCCGTCATGGGGCTGGGCGCTTCCTTGCGGGGCCGGGCGCCGGCGGCCTCGGGCGGGCGCCGGCGCGGGTGGACGGGCGGACTGGCGGACGGTCAGGACTTTACGGCCCCGGAGAGCAGATCGATGCGCCAGTACCGCTGGAGTCCGAGGAAGAGCGCGATCAGCGGCAGGATCGACAGCAGCGCGCCGGTCACCACCAGGGTGTACAGCGCCGGCGCGTTGGCGCCCTGCTGGAGCAGCGAGTACAGGCCGACGGTGACCGGGAACTTCCGGTCGTCGCCGAGCATGATGTAGGGCAGCAGGAAGTTGTTCCAGATCGCCACGAACTGGAACAGGAAGACGGTGACCAGGCCCGGCACCATCATCGGCAGCGCCACACTGCGGAACAGCCGCCACTCCCGCGCCCCGTCGACCCGGGCCGCCTCGACGACCTCGTCGGGGATCGCGGCGGCCGCGTAGATCCGGGCCAGGTAGATGCCGTACGGGCTGAGGACGCTCGGCAGCAGCACCGACCAGTAGCTGTCGGCCAGGCCGGCCTTGGCCATCAGCAGGTACTGCGGGACGGCGAGGGTGATCGGCGGCATCAGGACGCCCGCCAGCAGGGTGTTGAAGACGGCCGTCCGGCCGCGGAAGCGGTACTTGGCGAGCGCGTAGCCGGTGGCGCCGGAGAGCGCGGCCGACAGCAGCGCGCCGGCGCCCGCGTAGAGCGCGGAGTTGGCCATCCACTGCCAGTAGACGCCGTCCCGGTAGGCGGACAGGTCGGCGAGGTTGCCGAGCAGGCCGCTGCCGGGGGAGAGGGTGAAGGTGGTGAAGAGTTCGCTGCTGCTCTTGGTGGCCGCCATGACCACCCAGAGGATCGGGACCAGGCAGTAGACGGCGCCGAGCAGCAGCACCAGGGTCGGGCCCCAGGCCGGGCGGCGGCGCGGCGGGGCGACCGGGTTGCCCGGGGTCGTGCCGGGGGCGGGGGCGGTGCGGCGGCCTTCGGTCAGGGCGGTGCTCATATCAGTTGCCCCCCGTGGAGCGCTTGTTGACCAGTGTGAGGAAGCCGAAGGACAGGACGAGGGTTGCCAGCGCGACGATCGTCGAGGTGGCCGCGGCGGAGTG
This sequence comes from Kitasatospora sp. NPDC085879, assembly GCF_040686255.1. Classification (NCBI taxonomy): domain Bacteria; kingdom Bacillati; phylum Actinomycetota; class Actinomycetes; order Kitasatosporales; family Streptomycetaceae; genus Kitasatospora; species Kitasatospora sp. NPDC085879. Next base: position 23,970 of record NZ_JBFBJZ010000055.1, read on the forward strand.
GACGTCGCCCTGGACGAAGGCGTCGCGGTAGACCTTCATCAGCGGGCTCCAGGTGGAGCTCATCGAGTTGGTGAGCGGCTTGAGGGTCATCGGCTCGCTGAACACCTGCAGGGTGGCGATCATCGAGAAGAAGAAGGTCAGCACCAGCGAGGGCGCCACCATCGGGATCTTCACCCGCAGCGCTATCTGCAGCTCGGAGGCGCCGTCCAGCCGGGCCGCCTCGTACAGCTCGGCGGGGATCGCCCGCAGCGAGGTGTAGATGACGATCATGTTGAAGCCGGTGCCGCCCCAGACCGCGATGTTGGCCAGCGCCACGAACAGGCCGTTGCCGTGCAGCAGGTCCGGGCCGCCGATGCCCGCCCGGTCCAGCAGGAAGTAGCCGGGGCTGACGGTCGGCAGGTAGAGGAAGCCCCACAGCAGCGAGGCGACGATGCCGGGTACCGCGTACGGCAGGAAGATCGCGAGGCGGGAGAAGGCACCGAGCCGTACCCGCGGGGTGTCCAGCAGCAGGGCGAGGAGCAGCGCCGCGCCGAGCATGGCGGGGACCAGCAGGGCGCCGTACAGCAGGGTGCGTCCGGTGCCGGCCAGCAGCTCCGGGTCGGTGAGGGCCGAGGTGTAGTTGGACAGCCCGGCCCAGACCTCGGTGCGGGCGTGCGAACCGAGGCCGAGCCCCTTGACCTTGACGGCGCGCAGGCTCAGGTGGAGGGCGTAGCCGATCGGCAGCGCGAAGAACAGCGCGAACAGCACGACGGCGGGGGTGAGGAAGACGTACGGCGCGAGGCGCCGGGTGGGACGGGCAGCGGAGGGGGACGCCATGGCGGTCCTAGGGGTGTGCGGGGGCGGTGGGCACGGAGCTGTTCTTGGAGGCGGACGGGGAGTCACCCAGGGGCGCGGGGAACTGCGCGATTCGGATGCGGGCGACCGTACGAGCCAGGGGTCGGCCCGGTCTGTCGGTGCAGCCACTCCCGGACTGCGCGGTTCCCCGCGCCCCTTGTGGGACGCCGCGCCTCAGCCCTGGGTCGTGAAGCCGTTCTTCTTCAGGTCGGCGACGGTGGCCTGCTGGATGGCGGTGAGTGCGGCGGGGAAACCGGACCTGCTCTGTGCGGCCTTGCCGAAGGCGTCCTTGAAGGCCGAGTAGGCGACGTTCACGTTCGGGCCCCAGGCGGCGGGCGCGGTGTTCTTCGCGATCTCGGCGGCCCTGGGGTAGAAGTCGGGCTGGTCGGCGAAGAACTCGGGGGCGCTCGCCAGCGCGCCGCCGGTCTGTGCGGCGGTGGCGGCCGGGTAGATGCCGGCCTCCTTGACCAGGGCGGTGACCGCCTGCGGGTCGGTGTTCAGCCAGGTGGCGAACTGCGCTGCGGCGTCGGCGTGGCCGGCCTTCTCGGCGCCGGTGGTGACGCCGGTGCTGGAGCCGCCCCAGCTGCCGGTGACCGAGTTGCCGGCCGTCCACTGCGGCAGCGGGGCGATCGCCCACTTGCCCTTGGTGTCCGGCGCGGAGGAGGTGAAGACGCCGGGTGCCCAGACCGCGGAGACCCAGGCGATCTGGCTGCCGTCGTTGAGGGCCTTGCTCCAGGCCGGGGTGTACATCGGCTGGTTGTCGACCGCGCCCTCGGCGACCAGGCCGCCCCAGAAGTCGGCGACCTTCTTGGTGGCGTCGTCGTCGATCGCGACCTTCCAGGCGTCGCCGGAGGCCGTCCACCACTTGGCGCCGGCCTGCTGGGCGAGGCCGGCGAACAGGCCGGGGTCGTTGGCGGAGAAGGTGGTCAGTGACTTCGACGGGTCCTTCTGCTTCAACTGCCGGGCCGCGTCGGCGAACTCCGCCCAGGTCGCGGGCACCTTCAGGCCGTACCGGTCGAACAGGTCGGTGCGGTAGTAGAAGGCGAGCGGGGCGGTGTCCTCGGGGATCGCGTAGACGGCGTCCGAGCCGAGGGTGACCTGCTGCCAGACACCCGCCGCGAACTGCCCCTCGGCCGAGCCGGCCCGCTTGGCGATGTCGGCCAGCACGTCGTTGCTGACGAGGGTGGGCAGCGCCTGGTACTCGACCTGGACGAGGTCCGGGGCGTTGCCGGCCTTGGCCGCGGTGATGGTCTTGGTCACCAGGTCGTCGCCGGAGGCCTGCTTCTGCACGGACACCTGGATGTCCGGGTGGGAGGTGTTCCAGAGCGCCGCGACCTTGTCCATGTTGGGCGTCCAGGACCAGAAGGTCAGCTTCACCGGCCCGGCGGCGGCCTCGGTGTCACCGGAGTCGCCGCTGCTGCCGCAGGCGGTCAGGACGAGGGTGCCGCAGAGCGCGGCGGCCGAGGCGAGGGCAAGCCGACGGTGCATGGATCCTCCTGGGGATCACGGGTGCGGGGTGGGGGACGCAGGAGCGGCGCCGGGCTCCTGAGCTGCCTGGACCGCCGCTGTGCACGTTCACAGTACGGAAACCCGGACGACACTTGTCAATCCCTCACCTCGTACGGTTATCTTGCCGAAACACAGCGCCCAGGATGCTGTGTACGTGCACAACAAGCGCTCATGGAGTTCCGATGGACCACCCGCTGACCCGCGACACCATTCCGGCCGCGGCCGCCGCCCCCGCCGAACGGCGCCGCCGGCCGGTCGGGCTGCCCGCCCTCGCCTACGGCGGCGACTACAACCCCGAGCAGTGGCCCGAGGAGGTCTGGGAGGAGGACGTCCGGCTGATGCGCGAGGCCGGCGTCACCATGGTCAGCGTCGGGATCTTCTCCTGGGCCCTGCTGGAGCCCGGGCCCGGCCGGTACGACTTCGGCTGGCTAGACCGCCTCCTCGACCTGCTGCACTCCGCCGGCATCCGGGTCGACCTCGGCACCCCCACCGTGGTGCCCCCGGCCTGGTTCTACCGCGCGCACCCCGATGCGCTGCCCGTCACCCGCGAGGGCGTCCGCCTGGAGATCGGCTCCCGCGGCGCCATCTGCCACAGCTCACCCGCCTACCGGCAGGCCGCGGCCGCGATCACCGAGCAAATCGCGCTGCGCTACGCCGACCACCCGGCGCTCGCCCTCTGGCACGTCCACAACGAGTACGGCGTGCCGGTCGGTGCCTGCTACTGCGACACCTCCGCCGAGGACTTCCGCCGCTGGCTGCGCGAGCGCTACACCGGCCTCGGCGAGCTCAACGCGGCCTGGGGCACCGCCTTCTGGGGCCAGCGCTACGGCGCCTGGGAGGAGATCCGGCCGCCCCGGCTCACCCCCACCGCGGGCAACCCCGCCCAGCAGCTCGACTGGGCGCGGTTCACCAGCGACACCCTGCTGGACAACTTCCGGCGCGAACGGGACATCCTGCACCGCCTCGCCCCCGGCATCCCGGTCACCACCAACTTCATGACCGCGCTCTCCCAGTGCGAGTCCCTGGACTACTGGGCGTGGGGCCGCGAGGTGGACATCGTCGCCAACGACCACTACCTGGTCGCCGAGGCGCCCCGGAACCACGTCAACCTGGCGATGTCCGCCGACCTCACCCGCTCGGTCGCCGGCGGCCGCCCGTGGCTGCTGCTGGAGCACTCCACCGGCGCCGTCAACTGGCAGCCCCGCAACCTCCCCAAGCATCCCGGCGAGATGGCCCGCAACAGCCTCGCGCACATCGCCCGCGGCTCCGAGGGCGCCATGTTCTTCCAGTGGCGGGCCTCCCGGTACGGCGCCGAGAAGTTCCACTCCGCGATGCTGCCGCACGCCGGAACCGACAGCCGGATCTGGCGCGAGGTGGTCGCCCTCGGCGCCGCCATCGGCTCGCTCGGCAGTGTCCGCGACAGCCGGGTGGTCTCCGACGCCGCGATCCTCTGGGACTGGCAGTCCTGGTGGGCGCAGCGGCTCGAATGGCGGCCCAGCGTCGAACTCGACGCCCGCGCCCAGGCCGACGCCTGGTACGCCGCCGCCTGGGACCGCCACCTCACCGTCGACTTCGCCCACCCCGAGGCCGACCTCTCCGGGTACCCGCTGGTCCTCGTCCCGGCGCTCTACCTGATGACGGGTGCCGCCGGCGCGAACCTGCGGCGCTACGTCGAGGGCGGCGGCACCCTCGCCGTCGGCCACTTCTCCGGCATCGTGGACGAGCACGACACCGTCCACCCCGGCCCGTACCCGGGCGCGCTGCGCGAGGTCCTCGGCCTGACCGTCGAGGAGTTCGCGCCGTTGCCCGAGGGGCGGACGGTCCGCCTGGACGGGCCGGCCGGCACGCTGTCCGCCGGCTCCTGGTCGGAGTTCGTCGTGCCGCGCGGCGCCGAGACGCAGTGGAGCTACGGCGGCGGGCCGGCCGCCGGCGGGCCCGCGATCACCCGCCACGCCCTCGGCCGGGGCAGCGCCTGGTACCTCTCCACCCGCCTCGACGCCGCCGGGCTGGACGCCGTGCTGGCCCGGGTCTGCGCCGACGCCGGCCTGCCGGAGCGGAGGCTGCCCCACGAGGTCGAGGTGGTGGAACGGATCGGCGAGCTCGGCCGCTACCTCTTCGCGATCAACCACGGCGCGGCCGACGCCCGCGTGCCGTTGCCGGGCGCGGGCATGGAACTGCTCACCGGGCTGCTGGTCGACGGCGAGTTGGAGGTGCCGGCGGGTGCCGTCCGGGTGGTCCACCTCTGACGCGCCGCCCCGGGCTGCGGCCCGCCGCCCCGATCGTCTACATTGATGTAGACAGAGTGCGGCGGTGGGCCGTCCCGCGGCATGCTCCCGGAGAGGCGTGGCCTGAATGTCGTCCCTTGCCGTCAACGTGTTGGACGCCGGCTCCCTGCTCGGCGCCTTCGGCGCGCTGGGCATCGCCGTCGTGCTGTTCGCCGAGACCGGGCTGCTGGTCGGGTTCTTCCTGCCCGGCGACTCCCTGCTGTTCACCGCCGGCCTGCTCGCCGCCCCCGGCGCCGGCGGGACCGTCCGGCTCGACCTCGGCCAGGTGCTCGCCGCCGCGGTCGCCGGCGCCCTCCTCGGCGCCCAGACCGGCTTCCTCATCGGCCGGCGCGGCGGCCGGGCGCTGCTGCAGCGCTCCCGGAGCCGCAAGCTGCACGAGGGCGCCGAACGCGCCGAACGGCTGCTCGCCCGCTACGGACACGGCAAGGCGGTCGTGCTCGCCCGCTTCGTGCCCGTCGTGCGGACGGTGCTGAACCCGGTGGCCGGCGCACTCGGCGTCGGCACCCGCACCTTCACCCTCTGGCAGACCGTCGGCGGCCTGGTCTGGACGGTCGGCCTGGTGCTCGCCGGTTACGCGCTCGGCTCCTCGGTGCCGAACGTCGACCGCTACCTGCTGCCGATGGTCGCCGCGGTCGTCCTGGTCTCGCTGACCCCGCTGCTGGTCGAAGTCCTCAGATCGCGCCGGGCTGCCCGGAGCGGCCGGTGACGCCGATGGCCGACGCCGACCGGTCGGCCCTGCCCGAGCACGAGGAGCCGCCGCCGACGAAGACCCCGCGGCCGGCCCGGCCCCATGCCGCGGCCGCGGCGGTCCTGGTCGGGGCCTGGACCGGCTTCGCCGTCCTGGCCGCGGTGCTCGCCGCCCACGGCATGGCACCGTTCGGCTGGGAGCAGCACGCCGAACGATGGGCCGGCGGCCACCGGCCCGGCCCGGCCCGCTCCGCCGCCGCCTTCCTGACCTCGTTCGGCAGCGCCGTCGTCCCCTACGCGGCCGTGCTCGCCGCCGGGCTGCTGACGGCCCGCCGAGTGCCGGCCGGACCGCGCCGACTGCTCGTCGCCCTCGCCCCGCTCGGCTGGCTGGCCACCGGGCAGCTGCTGCGGGCCCTGATCATGCACGCCACCGGCCGGCCCCGGCCGCCCGCCGAGGGCTGGGCCGTCACCGCGAGCGGCTTCTCCTTCCCGTCCGGGCACACCTTCACCTCCGCCACCGCCTTCGGGCTGCTCGCCTGGGCCCTGTACCGGCTGCCGACGGCACGCCGGGGGTGGGCCGCGGCCCTCCTCGGCCTCGCCGCCCTCGTCGGCCTGAGTCGGGTCTACCTCTCCGTGCACTGGCCCCTGGACGTCCTCGGCGGCTGGCTGCTCGCCGCCGGCTGGCTCGCCCTCGGCGCACTCCTCGCCCGCCGGGCGCCGTGGTGGCCCCACCGGGGATCGGACCGGGAGCACAGGATTCGGCCCGCCGCGCGGCAGCCGTGAATGCGGGGGCGGCTGCGCGGCGACGGATACGCTCGGTGGTCAAACGATCCCGCTCAGTGAGGAGCCGTGATGCCGTACTCGGCGCTGCTGGTCAGGCCGATGAGGGAAGAGCTGACCTCGATCGGGTTCAAGGAGCTGTTGACCGCGGACGAGGTCGACGCCGCGATGGACGAGGCGAACACCGGCGTGACGCTGGTGGCCGTCAACAGCGTGACCGGCTGTGCGGCGGGCATGGCCCGCCCCGGGGTCCGCATCGCCCTGGAGGGCGAGAAGCGCCCGGACCGGCTGTTCACGGTGTTCGCGGAGCAGGACCTGGAGGCCACCGCGAAGATGCGCGGCTACTTCCCCGACATCCCGCCGTCCGATCCCTCGTTCGCCCTGTTCAAGGACGGCGAGCTCGTCCACTTCGTCCCGCGCCACCGGATCGAGGGCCGCGACGCTCAGCAGCTGGCCGCCGACCTCACGGCCGCGTTCGAGGAGTTCTGCCAGTAGGCACAGCCGTCCCTGCGCCACGGTTCCCGCTGGACGCACCGGAGGGCGGGTGCCCGCGGGCAGCGGTGCGGCGCGGCCGCGCTCATAGGGCATCATAGAGGGCATCACCGGCAGCAGCACCCGGTTTTCGGCGCCGGCGTCCGGTGCGGTCAGCGGTTGGCCGTGGCCGTGGTGGCCTGGCCCTGTTCGACGTACTCGTGGAGGTCGTAGGCGGAGCCCAGGCCCGCGGCGGCGGTCACGCCGACGACGGTGAGCAGGCCGGCCACGATCAGGTGCAGCAGGCGGCCGCGGGGGGACCGCGGGGCGGGGGCGAGCAGGGCGGCGACCCGCAGTGGCACGGGGCCGGCGTCGGCGGCGGGGAGGGCGGCCCCGCGCGGGGCGGTCCGGCGGCGGTCGGCGGCGGCGAGGGCGCCGCGGGCGACGGCGCGGGCGGCGAGCGGGCGGTCGCCGACCGTGCGGGCGGCGTCCTCGTCGGCGCAGCGTTCGAGGTGGAGGTCGAGCGGCGCTCGCAGCCCGCGCAGCGCGGGGTGGACGGCGGCGGCCACGTGCACCGCGCGGGAGAACAGGTGGTGGCGGCCGGCCAGGTGGGCGCGCTCGTGGGCGATCAGGACGCGCCGCTCCCGCTCGTCCAGCGCGGCGAGCATGCCCGAGGTGACCACGACCAGGCCGGGCCGGCCGGGCAGGGCGAAGGCCTCGGCGGCCGGATCGGGCACCACGACGGTGTCACCCTCGGCGGCGAGGCCGGCCACGGCGCGGCGGGCGGCGGCCAGCTGGCCGCGCTGGGCGGCCAGGGCACGGGTTGCCGAGACCGTGACGGCGGCCAGCAGGAGTCCGGCCGCGGCGGCCGTCGGCACGGCGGCGGGGGAGGTGGCGGCCAGCCAGGCGGCCGGCAGGCGTCCGGCGGCGGCCAGCCAGGGCAGGTGCAGCAGCCCGGCGAGGACGAGCACGGACAGGCCGACCGCGGTGCCCGCGGCGAGCAGCGCGGCGCAGCCGGCGACGGCGAGCGCGGCCCAGCGCGGCGTGAGCCGGGCGGCGAGGGCGCGGACGGCCGGCGCGGCGAGCCACGGCAGCACGAGCGCGGCCAGCGCGGGCGTGTTCACGTCCGCTCCGGGGCGCCGCCGGCGTCGGCGAGGAGGCTGCGCAGCAGGGCCTCGTCGCCGGGGCTGAGGGTGGAGACGAAGTGCCGCAGCACGCTGTCGCGGTCGGCGCCCTTGCTGAGTTCGGTGTGCATCCGGGTGGCGACGATGCCCGAGGCGTCCTGGGCGGCGGCGTAGACGTAGCCGCGGCCGGCCCGCTCCCGGCGGACGAGGTCCTTCTCGTACAGCCGGGTGAGGATGGTGGTGACGGTGGTGCGGGCGAGTGCCCCGCCCAGGGCGTCGTTGACCTCGCCCGGGCTGAGCGGCGCGTCGGTCGCCCAGAGGACGGCCAGTACGTCGGACTCGAGCTGCCCGTGCGGGCGCCTGCTCGCTGCGGCGTCGGACATTCCCGGTGTTCCCCTCTCCCCGTTCGGCCGCGCCCGGGGCCGTGGCGGCGGCTCCGGTCTCCAGGCTACGTGTCGCCGCGCGCGGCCGGGCGCGGCGACGGCCGGTGGCGGTGTCGGTGCGGTGCCCGACGGTGGTGCGGTGCGGACATGGTGCGGGCGGCCGCCCCACTGGTGGGCGGCCGCCCGTGCGGCGGACGGCTCAGGCGCTGAGGACGCCGGTGCCGAGCAGGCCGAAGAGCAGGACGCCGATGACGATCCGGTACGCCACGAAGGCGTTGAAGGAGTGCTTGGCGACGTACTTGAGCAGCCAGGCGATCGAGGCGTAGGCGACGACGAAGGAGACCGCGGTGCCGACGACGAGCGGCAGCGGGTCGACGCCGGCGCCGAGCGCGTCCTTGAGCTCGTACAGGCCGGCGCCGGTGAGGGCCGGGATGCCGAGGAAGAAGGAGAGCCGGGTGGCGGCGACCCGCTCGAGGTCGAGCATCAGGCCGGCCGACATGGTGGCGCCGGAGCGGGAGAAGCCGGGGAAGAGCAGGGCGAGGATCTGGGCCGAGCCGACGATCATCGCGTCCTTGAGGCCGGTGTCGTCCTCGCCGCGCTTGAGGCGGCTCATCTGGTCGGCCGCCCACATGACGGCGCTGCCGACGATCAGCGAGCCGGCGACCACCCACAGGGAGGCGAGCGGGCCCTCGATCAGCGGCTTGGCGGCGAGGCCGACGACCACGATCGGGATCGTCGCGTAGATCACCCACCAGGCGAACTTGTAGTCGTGGTGGTACCGCTCCTCCTTGTTCACCAGGCCGCGGCCCCAGGCGCCGACGATCCGGGTGATGTCCTTGAGGAAGTACAGCAGCACGGCCGCGATCGCGCCGACCTGGATGACGGCGGTGAAGCCGACCACCGACTTGTCGTCCACCGGGATGCCCATCAGGCCCTCGGTGATCTTCAGATGGCCCGTGGAGGAGATCGGCAGGAACTCCGTCACTCCCTCCACCACGCCGAGGACGACGGCTTGACCGACGGTGATCACGCTCACGTGGACCCTTCCCGGATCTTTCCCTGCGGGCGGGCCTCCGCCCGCACGTCTACGAGAATGTAGACGTCCTGGGCGGCGCAGGTCCACCCGGGTCGGCGTGTCACCCGCACGGCCCGGCGGGGTTGCGCGCGGTGCGCCGCTCCGGTGGGTAGGGATGAGGCATTCGCACGGTGCACAGGCGCACTCAGGAGGAGACAGTGATGCCACCGGCGCAGAACCCGCCGACGCCGCAGAACCCCGCCACCCCGCAGACCCCCGACACGCCGCAGACCCCTGCCACCCGGAAGCCCCTCGACACCCGGAAGACCACCGCCGCGGACACCGCCCCCGCGTCCCACGAGCCGCCCGCCGCCGAGGACGCCCAGGTGATCGTGGTGGGCGCCGGGCCCGCCGGATCGTCCACCGCCGTGCACCTGGCCCGCGCCGGCGTGGACGTCCTGCTGCTGGAGAAGAGCCAGTTCCCGCGCGACAAGGTCTGCGGCGACGGCCTGACCCCGCGCGGCGTCCACCAGCTCCTCCGCATGGGCCTCGACATCGACGCACCCGGCTGGACCCGCTCGCGCGGCATGCGCTGGGTCTGCGGCGGCCGCCAGGTCACCATCGACTGGCCCGACCTCGGCCGCTACCCCGACTTCGGCCTCACCCGCAGCCGCCACGACTTCGACGACATCCTCGCCCGGCACGCCGAGGCCTCCGGCGCCCGGCTGCGCCTCGGCGTCAAGGCCACCGGCCCGCTCACCGACCGGGCCGGACGGATCACCGGCGTCACCGCCACCGGCCCCGACGGCAGACCGGTGACCTACCGCGCCCCGCTCGTCATCGCCGCCGAAGGCGCCTCCGCCCGCACCGCCCTCGCCATGGGCCTCGAACGCGACGCGGGCCGCCCGCTCGCCACCGCCGCCCGCCGCTACTACCTGAACGACGAGCTCTCCAAGGACGAGTACCTGGAGCTGTGGGCCGACCTCCGCTGCGCCCGCACCGGCCGCGACCTGCCCGGCTACGGCTGGATCTTCCCGCTGGGCGACGGCCGGGTCAACGTCGGTCTCGGCGCCCTGCCGCACCGCGACGGCACCGGCACCGACCTGCGCGCCACCCTCGACCAGTGGCTCGCCCGGCTGCCCCGCCAGTGGGACCTCAACGAGCAGAGCGCCGACTCGCCGCTGCGCAGCGCCGCCCTGCCCATGGGCTTCAACCGCCACCCCCAGTACAGCCGCGGCCTGCTGCTGGTCGGCGACAGCGCCGGCATGATCAGCCCCTGGAGCGGCGAGGGCATCGCCCAGGCCATGGAGGCCGCCGAGGTCGCCGCCGACACCGTCGTGCTGGCCCTCACCCGCCCGGACGGATACCGGCGCGAGCAGGCCCTGCACCGCTACCCGGCCGAGATGCGGCGCCGCTGGGGCCGGTACTACCGGCTCGGCAACACCGCCGGCGACCTCGTGTTCAGCCGCTTCGGCTACCGGCCGATCCTCAACCAGTACGTGATGGCCCGGCCCGGCCTCATCGCCTCGCTCGCCCGGCTGCTCACCCATCTGATGGAGGAGCCGCCGCGCGACACCGCGGACCACGTCCTGAACGCCCTGGTCCGGGCCGTGCCGCTGCACCGCCGCCGCCGCTGAGCCCAGGCCGGGACCGGTCTCGCCGCCCCGGGGTCGCCGCCGTCCGTGCCGGGCGGCGGCGGCCGAGGAGGGCGGCCGAGGGCGCGGTCAGTCCCGACCCGGCGTCGGACGGCCGGCCAGCCGGTCGTGCTCGAGCTCCCGGTCGTCCGGGCGCCGGGCCGCGGCCAGCAGGCCCAGCAGCCCCCACGCCGAGTCCCGCACCGGGCCCTCCACGATGCCCGCCCCGGCCCGGCGGACCGCCGCCAGCCGCCGGCGCGCCAGCCGCAGCGCCATCCGGCTCAGCGGCCGGTACTCCGCGGGCACCTCCAGGATCGCGTCGGCCTGCAGCAGCGCCTTCTCCGCGAGGTCCGCGAGGTGCGCCACCAGCTGCTCCACGCCGTCGGTGCGCCGCCCGGCCGCCAGCTCCGCCCGGGTCACCCCGTGGTCCCGCAGGGTCTGCTCGGGCAGGTACAGCCGGCCCCCGTGCAGGTCCTCGGCGAGGTCGATGAGGAAGTCCAGCCGCTGCCAGGCGTCGGCGAGCGCCCGTCCGGCCGCGGTGTACCGCTCGTCCCCGCCGCCGACGTGCACCAGTCCGGCGGTGAGCATCGTGAACGGCCAGGAGAGCCGGTCGATGTAGTCCTGGTGGTCCGCCTCGCCGGCGAAGCCGGTGAACACCAGGTCCGCCCCGGCACCGGCCAGGTAGTCCTCGATCCAGTGCCCGGGCAGCCGGCGCAGCCGCGCGGAGTGCGCGAAGGCGCGGGCCAGCGGCTGCGAGCACGCCCCACCGGCCGTCGCCGCGCGGACCTGCTCCCGCCACCGGGCGAAGCGCTCGGCGCGGACCTCGGGCGCGCCCCGGTCGCAGAGGTCGTCCGTCCAGCAGGCGAAGGCGTAGCCGGCGACGGCGTGCGGCTGGTACGCCGGGACGCCCAGCAGCCGGACCGCCGCGAACAGGGCGGGCTCCCGGCGGCGCAGGAACCGGGCGGCCGCCGCGTAGTCCCGGGCGTGCGCCGCACCGCCCGCACCGTCGACGGGACGCCCGACACCGGCCACGTCGGCGGGACGCCCGACACCGTCCACCCCGGCCTCGACCAGACACCGCCGCCACGAATACACCCGGACACCTCTCCACCCGCCGCACAGGAACGCCCCCCATGATCGGTGACGCCCCGCGGCCGGGTCGCACCGGGCCTCCCCACCTGCGGTTTCCGGCCCGTCCGGGCACGCTGCACCGAGCCCCCGCGCAGGCGGCGCGGGAGCGGCGCCCCCGGCTCAGTCCGGTTCGTCGTCCTTGGTCGGCGGGTGCGGGTAGACCGTGGACGACGGGCCGACGAGGTCGTCGTCGCCGCCGTACAGGTCGTCCGCCGGCTTGTGCGCGGACGGGCGGTGGTGGACAGGCGAGGCCTCGAAGGCGGACTCGGGGTCCGCGTCGGCCGGCCGGTGTTCTGCGGGATTGGTACTCATCGGACTCTCCGCCCCTGCTGGTCCCGGTGCTCCCGATGCTACGCCGCGCCCGCGCCGCTGCCCGCGGGCGGATGACCGCCCCGCGGTCGCCGCCCGGCGCTCACGCGCAGTCCGGGTGCCCCCAGCTCTCGCCGACCCGGGTGATGGTCTCGCCCCGCCCGTACCCGCGACCGCACGGGCAGGTGCCGGCGAAGCGCGCGGCCAGCGTGCGGCGGCCCGAGCCGGCCGGCGCGGAGCCGGCGCCCGTCCCCGCGGACGCGGCCGGACGGGAGGTCCGGGGCCGGCGCGGGGCGCGGGCCGGCCGCTCCGCCACCGGATCGGGCTCCGGCAGGTCGGCCGCGGTGCCCTCGGCGCCCTGCTGGGTGCGCGCGGCGTCACTGGCGGCCTTGTCGGCGACGGCGTTCAGCGGGTCGCCGTCCACCTGGTGCGCGGCCACGTGCACGAAGGCGACGTCCCGGTCGGCGAGCAGCGCGTCGATCCGCTGGATCAGCTCCTTGTTGGCCACCGGGGAGCCCGAGGCCGTCCGCCAGCCGTTGCGCTTCCAGCCCGGCAGCCACTTGGTCACGGCGTCCCTGGTGTACGTGCTGTCCAGCCGCACCTCCAACGGGACCGCCGGGTCGGTGGCGGACAACAGCCGCTCCAGGGCGGTCAGTTCACCGATGTTGTTGGTGCTGCGCCCGAGCGCGCCGGACTGCCAGCGCTGCGGGGCGCCCTCAGTGTCGGCCAGGACCCAGGCCCATCCGGCAGGACCGGGATTCCCCTTGGCGGCACCGTCGCAGGCTGCAATGACTCGTTCGACCATGCCCCGATCCTTTCATCGGCCGGGCGGTGCTCGGCACCACCACCGCGGCGTCGGCACGTTCCGCGCACGAGATCGATTTCCGGCCAATCTTGCCGTGCGGGCCGGGGTCTGGACCTCTGCGGGCCCGCCGGACGGGGCCGAGCAGGGCGAAGACCGCGCCGCTCCGGCCCGTCCGGGCGGTTGCGGTCCGGCGGCGGGCGTCCGGATGCGGCGGGCTGGGCGGGAGTCGTCCGGATATGGGCGTGGCCACTTCGCGCAGCTCGGCGCGGCCCGGTGGCCCCGCCGAACGGCCTTTTCCGCCCGGGTGGTTGACCCTCTTGAAGCGGCCATGGCAGGTTCGTGCGGCCCGCGTGCGCAACCGGTCGCGCGTTCGGCACATCCCCCACAAGGAGACCCCATGTTCAAGGGACTCGCCGCCGGAATCGGCGCGGTCGCGGTCGCCGCCGGCACCCTGACCGCGGCAGCCGCGCCCGCCCACGCCGTCCAGGCGGGCGATCTGACGGCCACCATCGCGCTGAGCAACTGCTCCGCCTCGCTCGTCCGGTACCCCACATCGGTCGACACCGACCGCGCGATGATGCTCACCAACGGCCACTGCCTGCCCACCATGCCCGCCTCGGGCGTGGTCATCCAGAACCAGACCGCCAGTCGCAGCGGCACCCTGCTCAGCGGCACCGGCTCCTCGCTCGGCACCGTCCAGGCCGACAAGGTGCTGTACGCCACCATGACCGGCACCGACGTGGCGCTCTACCAGCTGACCGACACCTTCTCCTCGATCGGCAGCAAGTACGGCGTCACCGCGCTGACCATCAGCGACACCCACCCGGTCGACGGCTCGTCGATGTTCATACCGTCCTCGTACTGGAAGCAGACCTGGAACTGCTCCATCAACGGCTTCGTCGCCACCCTGCGCGAGGACGAGTGGACCTGGCACGACTCGCTCCGCTACAGCGCAGGCTGCAACACCACGCACGGCACCTCCGGTTCGCCGATCGTCGACGCCGCCTCCAAGAAGGTCGTCGGCATCAACAACACCGGCAACGACGACGGCGCCATGTGCACCCTCAACAACCCGTGCGAGGTGGCCGCCGACGGCACCACCACCGCCACCAAGGGCCAGAGCTACGGTGAGGAGACCTACTGGTTCACCACCTGCCTCGGCACGGGACGGGCGATCGACCTCAACGTCGCCGGCTGCCTGCTCACCAAGCCCGCCGGCAGCGGCGCCGTCACGGTGACCAACCCGGGCAATCAGAGCACGGTGGTCAACGGCACCGCCAACCTGCAGATCTCGGCCTCCGGCGGCACCGCCCCGCTCACCTTCAGCGCCACCGGCCTGCCGACCGGACTGTCCATCAGCAGCTCCGGCAAGATCACCGGCACCGCGACCGCCGCCGGCACCTACAACGTGACCGTCACCGCCAAGGACGCCGCCAACAAGACCGGCACCACCAGCTTCACCTGGACGGTCACCACCACCGGCGGCACCTGCACCCCGGCCCAACTGCTCGGCAACGCCGGCTTCGAGACCGGCACCGCCGCCCCCTGGACGACCAGCAGCGGCGTCGTCGACAACTCCGCCTCCCAGGCCGCCCACTCCGGCTCCTGGAAGGCCTGGCTGAACGGCTACGGCTCCAGCCACACGGACAGCGCCGCGCAGACCGTCACGATCCCGGCCGGCTGCAAGGCCACGCTCAGCTACTGGCTGCACGTCGACACGGCGGAGACCACCACCTCCACCGCGTACGACAAGCTGACCGTCACCGTCAACGGCACCACCGTCGCCACCTGGTCGAACCTCAACAAGGCGACCGGCTACAGCCAGAAGACCGTCGACCTGTCGGCCTACGCCGGCCAGTCCGTCACCCTGAAGTTCAACGGCGTCGAGGACTCCTCGCTGCAGACCAGCTTCGTGATCGACGACACCGCCATCCAGACCAGCTGACAGGCACGTCGAACAGGACGGGCCCGGCCGCACCCGCGGCCGGGCCCGTTCCCGTCCCCCCCGGCCGTCACATCCCGGGACGCAGGACGGCGTGCGCCGCGGCGAGACGCTCCACCGCACCCCCGTGCGCCGAGCCACCGCCGGAGACCTCGTCGGCCCAGCCGAGAAAGCGCCGCAGATACGGGTCCTCCGCGGCCGCCACGACCGGCCGGGCACCGAGCGCGACCTCGCCACCGGTGCCGTCCACGGTGACCACCGCGCCCTCCGCGACCGTCCGCCCGCCGACCCGCAGGCGACCGCCCGGCACGTCGACCACCAGCCCGGCCACACCCACCACGGCCGGCCGGCCCATCGACCGTGCCACCACCGCGGCATGGCTCGCCGGCCCGCCGAGGGCCGTCACCACACCCGCGGCGGCCGCCAGGCCGTGCAGGTCCAGCGGCGAGGTCTGCGGACGCACCAGCACGACCGGCCCGTCCGCCGCCATCCGGACGGCCGCGTCTGCCGTCACCGCCACCCGCCCCGCCGCCACACCCGGGGACGCACCCAGACCGCGGGCCAGCAGCCCCCCGCCGCCGACGGGCGCCATCCGCGGCGCACCGGCAGCCCGCAGCTGCCCGGGTGCGACCCTGAGCAGGGCCTCCGACCGCCCGATCACCCCGCGGTCGGCGAGGTCCACCGCGACCCGCACCCCCGCCGCGCCGGCGAAGCGCCCGGGCCGCATCTGCAACAGCCACAGCCGGCCCGACTCGAAGGTGAACTCCAGGTAGCAGGCGTCCCGGCAGTGCCGCTCGATTCGCTCCAACGCCCCCCGCAGCTCCGCCAGGACCCGCGGCTCCCTCCCCGCCAGGTCGGCCAGCGGCCGGACCGCGGCGCCCCCGGAGACGACGTCCTCGCCCTGACCGCCCAGCAGGACGTCGCCGCAGGGCCCCGGTTCGCCGTTGCGCGGATCCCTGCTGAACGCCACGCCGGTGCCGCTGCGCCCGTCGCGGTTGCCGAACACCATCGCCTGGACGGTGACGGCGGTGCCGAGGCCCTCCGGGACACCGTTCAGCGCGCGGTACGTCCGGGCCCGTGGCGAGTCCCAGGACCGGAACACGGCCCCGACCGCCCGCAGCAGCTGCTCCCGCGCGTCCGCCGGCACCGCGCCGGTGCCGGTGCCGTCGACGGCGGGCCCGGCGTCCGCGGCCCGGCCGGCCAGCACGGCCGAGAGTCCGGTGAGCAGCCGCTGCCCGCAGTCGCGGACGAAGCCAGGCTCGCCGGTCTCGGCGGCCAGCCCCGCCGCGGCGTCCTCGGTGAGCCCGACGTTCAGCACCGTCGCCATCATGCCGGGCATCGGGACCTCGGCCCCCGAGCGGACGGCCACCAGCAGCGGACGCTCCGGCCCGCCGAAGCGCCGCCCGGTCGCCGCCTCCAGGCCGGCCACCGCGGCCGCGAGTTCGGCGGCGAGGCCGTCGGGCAGACGCCCCTCACGCAGGAAGGCCCGGCAGGCCGCCGTACCGATCACGAAACCCGGCGGCACCGGCAGCCCGAGCCGCCGCAGCGCCACCAGGCCGTGCGCCTTGCCGCCCAGGACCTCCGCCGACTCCGCGAGATCCGCCGACAGCGGGTGGATCCAGGTCACGGCTGTAGCATACGGGCGTGCCCGATCTGCCCCACCGGACCAGCCCCGACCTGCTGGTACTCCACACCCTGCGCTGCACCGGATTCGCCGAACTGGCCCGGGTGGCGGCGGCCGCCGGTCTCCCGGAGGCCGACGCCGAATCGGAGCTGATCGACCTCGCGGTGGCCGGCCTGGTCACCCGGATCTCCGGCGCCTTCGGCGGCTGGGGTCCGACCGAGGCGGGCCGGGAGGCCGACGCCGAACGGATCGCGGCCGAACTCGCGTCCGCCGGCACCCGGCCGGCGGTCGAGCAGGCCTACGAGCGCTTCCTCGTCCTCAACCCGGAGCTGCTCGACCTCTGCACGGCCTGGCAGACCCGCCCGGTCGACGGCGCGATGGCCCTCAACGACCACGCGGACTCCGCCTACGACACGCTCGTCCTGGCCCGGCTCACCGACCTCGACCGCCGCGCCACCGAGGTGTGCGCCGAGCTGTCCGCCGCGCTGGAGCGTTTCGGGCGCTACCGCCACCGCCTGGCCGACGCCCTCGCCCGCGCGCAGACCGGGGAGCTCGCCGCCGTGACGGAGACCACCGACTCGTACCACGCCGTCTGGTTCCAGCTCCACGAGGACCTGCTCACCACCCTCGGCATCCCGCGGGACTGAACGCGGGCGCCCGCCGCCACGGACGTGCGGCAGGGCCCCGCGGTCGACCGCCCCGCGGGGCCCTGCCCGTGGCCGTTCCGCCGACGCGGTGTCAGCCGATGGTCCAGCGCTGCAGCGCCGAGCCGGTGTCCGCCTGCTGGGTCACCGCGGCGCCGTCGGCGGTGGAGGCGGTGGTCAGCAGCAGGCCGCTCTTCTGCGAGGTGATCCGGTAGCCGCCGGTGACGGCGGTGACCACCCAGCGCTGGTTGGTGCCGCCGGTGCAGGCCCACTGGATCACCCGGGCGCCGGCCGCGGTGGAGCCGTCCTTGACGTCCATGCAGAGGTTGGACTCGCCGTTGACGACCTGGTAGCTGCCGTCGGACTGCTGGGTGAACACCCAGCTCTGGTTGGGTCCGCCGTTGGGCGCCCAGGTGACCAACTGGGTGCCCTGGACGGTGGAGTGGCCCGGGTCGTCCAGCGCCTTGCCGGAGGCGGTGAGAGTGTGGCTGCCGTTGAGGGCCGGGTTCACCGCCCAGCTGAAGGCGGTCGTGCCGGTGGCCGTGCCCGAGGAGGCAGTGACCGTCACCGTCGAGGAGCCGGCGGTGGTGGGCGTGCCGCTGATCAGGCCGGAGGCGCTGACGGCGAGGCCGGCGGGCAGGCCGGTCGCGGAGAAGGTGAGCGCCTTGCCCGCCGAGTCGGTGCCGGTGAGCTGCAGCGAGACCGCCGTGTTCACCTTCGTCGACTGGTTGCCGGGGTTGCCGACCGTGACGGTCTCCGGCGCCGCGCCGGTCGCCGTCAGTGTCAGGGTCTGCTCGGCTGCGGTGCGGGCGCCGCCGACCGGGCCGCCGGCGGTGTCCGTCCAGCTCCGGACGGGCGTGGTCTCGGCGAGCCGGCCGGTCGTCGAGCTCAGCCCGAGGACCAGCCCGCTGTAGCGGTTGACCAGCTTGAAGGCGCCGGTGGCCGCCCCCGCGGTGGTGGTGCCGGGGATCACCCACCACTGCTGCCCGACCGCAGGGCCGTTCGCGGGCGCCGCGGTGGCGGTGGGCTGGGCGCCCCAGGCCCGGCCGGAGACGGCGGCGGAGTCCACCCCGAGCAACTGGCCGGTGGAGGCGTTGGCGATCCGGTAGGAGCCGTCGCCGTTGGCCGCGAAGGTCCACGACTCCAGGGCGGAGCCGGTGGCGGAGGCGACCGAGGTGGTGGTGGAGCCGCCGGAGACCTGCGCGAGGACCCGGCCGGCGCCGTTCGCGATCCGGTAGGACCTGGACAGGTCGACGGGCGGCCCGGCCGGCGCCGAGGAGCCGACGGTGACGTTCACGTACTGACCGGAGGCGCCGCCCGAGCAGCCGAACGCGCAGTAGGAGCGGAAGGACCGGCCGACGACGGTGGAGTTGGTGCGGTTCGCGCCGTCGAGGAACCAGCGGTACCAGGAGGCCGTGTGGTAGCCGCCGGTGTCGCCCAGCAGGAACCACTTCTGGGTGGCGAGGTTGTCGGTGGCGTAGAACTGCTGCGGCGCGTTGCCGCTCTGGTCGACCGCCTGCGGCTCACCGATGTACAGACCGAGGTAGGCGTTGTACGTGACGTCCATGACGAACATCGGCGAGGTCGCGGGCATCGTGCCGGCCGCGATCTGCTGCGCGGAGGTGCCGGTGTTCGCCGGGGCGTACTCGCCCGTCGTCGGGGTGTAGCCGGTCGTGCTCGACGCGTCGACGGGCACCATGTTGCTCTCCCGGCCGCCCGTGCCCGGCTGTGTCCAGGCGCCGTCGTACCACTTCTGCCAGGAGCCGGGCGCCATCTTCGCGGAGATCGGCGCGCGGGCCACGTGTTCGTGGAAGGCCTTCCAGCCGCCGGACTTGTCGACCACGCGCGAGCCGTAGAAGACGTAGAAGTACCCCGAGGCGGTGTCGACGAACAGCCGCTGGTCGCCGTCGCCGTAGTAGTACGTCTGGTTGGGGAACTGCGCGGTGTCGCCGCGGGCGGTGCTGTACGGCGAGGTGATGACGTGGTCGCGGATCGACCAGGTCCGGCCCTGGTCGGTGGAGACCGCGTAGTCGATGGCGTCGAAGTGCAGGCCGTCCCCGAACGGCTGCGGAGTGAACTCGTTGTGCACCAGCCCGTACCAGTCGCCGGTGTCCGGGTCGACCCAGACGCCGGAGAGGTCGCAGTAGTTCTTGTGCGCGTAACCCGTGGAGCCCGCCGCGGCGGTGGCCGTGAGGCCGGTCGGGCTGTTGTTGCAGCGCCAGGTGGTGTCGTTGTTCCGGTCGTTCGCGTTGGCCGGGTTCACCGCGTTGCTGACCGCGGACGAACGGGTGGCGGTGTCGAAGTCCGTGCCGGTGAAGAAGTCCCAGTAGCGGGGGTCGCTCGCGCCGTACAGCGCGGCCGACTGCTGGAACCAGAAGGTGCCGTCCTTGTCGGTGAAGACCGCGGCCGGAGTGTCGGTCGGATGGGTGTACGTGACCGGCGCGGAGACACCGACCGTGTACGTGGTGCCGGCGGGCGGCGCGGCGGCGGACGGGGGAGCGGTGGCGGTCGCCGATGCCAGGGCGGCGGCGGCCAGCCCGGCGGCGAAGGCGCTGCGCAGGGGAGCGGGCACGAGGGCTCCTTCCGTGGCGGTGCACGGGTGGGGGAACGGCGGGTGGATCGGTGGGGGGATCGGTGCGGGGCAGCGCCGGGGCCCACCCGCGGTGCTGCCGAGTGCGCGTGATGCGCGACGCTGCTCAACGATCATGCGCGAAGTTGCTCGTAAAGTGCTTGTTGAAAGCAGCTTCGAGCACACCGTGGCAGCGCCCGCCGGAGGGTGTCAAGGGGTGCGCCCACGCTCCCCGCACGGCTCCCCGAAACCCGCCCCACCAGCGACAAAAGTCCAAGTCCTGCCCCACGGCTGTCCTTTGACACCGCCCCCCGACCGGGCCAGACTCCCGCCAGGACCCGCGCCCGGCTCAGCGGTAGCCGGTGGCGTCCGCGGGCAGATCCGGGTCCTGGACCTCGACGAGGTAGCGCCAGGCGTCCGGGCGGCTGCCGTCGCGGTCGGTGAAGCCGTAGACCCGGGCGAGACCGCCGCTGGAGAGGGACTGCCCGTTCCAGCGGCCCACCTCGGGGTCGGCGGCCAGGGCGGCGACGGCCCGGCCGACGTAGAACGGGGTCTCGGAGATGCAGAAGTGCGGCTGGAGCTCCAGCGCGTCCCGCCAGGTCTCCTCCGTCACGCCGAAGTGGTCCAGCATGATCTCCGACCGCATCCACCCTGGCGTCAGCGCCACGGCGGTCGCGCCGCGCGGGCCCAGCTCCTTCCCGAGGGCGAAGCCCATCCGCAGGACGGAGGTCTTGGCGAGGTCGTAGAAGAACGAGACCCGGTAGGTGTCCCGGTTGTACTCGGCGGTGCCGTCGGTGACCTCGACCACCAGGCCGCCCGGGTGCCGCAGCAGCAGGGGAAGCGCGTGGTGGCTCGTGATCGCATGCGTCTCCACCGCGAGGCGGAGCAGCCGCAGCCCCTTGTCGAGATCGTGCTCCCACACCGGGGTGTCCCAGGCGAACAGGTGCTCGCCACCCCAGATGTCGTTCACCAGGACGTCCAGCCGGCCCTGTTCGGCGTCGATGCGGTCGACCAGCGCGCGGACCTGCTCGGACACCAGATGGTCGGTGGGAACGGCGATGCCGAGGCCGCCCGCCGCGGTCACCAGATCGGCGGTGTCCTCGATCGTCTCGGGGCGGTCGTACTCCGAGCGCCGCGCCCGCGTGGTCCGGCCGGTGACGTACACCGTCGCCCCCGCCGCGCCCAGTTCCACCGCGATTCCGCGACCGGCGCCCCGGGTCGCCCCGGCGACGAGCGCGACCCTGCCCTGCAGTGCTCCGGCCATGTCCGGAGTCTACGGAGCGGCCGCCCGGGTGTCCCGTGCGCCGCGCGTGGGCGACCGCGGTTCAGCCGTGCGACGTGAGGGGCTCGCGGCAGCCGCAGGTACGCCGACTGACGATCCGTCCGTGGGCGGCGGGTGGGGCGTGCCCGGACCCGTGCCCGGACCCGGCAAGCCGGCCCGCCGGAACGGCGTTGCCCCGCTCGCGGGCGGACGCTACTGTCGGTCGGGTGACTGCCGGGTCGGCCATGGGCCACACACGAGACGGGCACCCGGCCTCGGCTTGAGCACGAGGCGGGGCAGGGCCCCGCCGTTCTCTCCACGTCCTCGCTGCAAGCGCCCTCCGCGGCGCACCGCCGCCGCGGCCCCACGACCCGGAGAGAACCCACTATGACCGACGAGCACACCATCAGCACCGTGCAGCTCAACCACACCGCCGTCTACGCCCGCGACCGGCGGGCGTCCGCCGAATTCCTCGCCGGCATCCTCGGACTGGAGGTCGGCAGGCCGTTCGGCCCCTTCCTGCCCGTCGACCTCGGCAGCGGCGTCACCCTCGACTACTACGAGAAGCGCGACGAGCCGATCCAGTCCCAGCACTACGCCTTCCTCGTCCCCGACCGGGAGTTCGACGGCATGATCGCCCGGCTGGAGGCCGCCGGCACCACCTACTACGCCGACCCGAACCACACCGACCCCGGCCACACCAACGACTGGTTCGGTGGGCGCGGCGCCTACTTCGAGGACCCGGACGGCCACAACATGGAGATCATGACCCGGCCGTACGTCCGGCCCTGATCGTCCCGGTGGACCTGTCAGGCGCCCCCGACCGGCCGCTCTCAGTCCCGCTGGTACGGCGCCGCCGAGAGGTCGGCGGCGCCGACCACCGCGATGAGTTCGAGCGGGAACTCCGTGTCGGCCTGGCCGACGGTGAGCGCGAGCCACCGGCCGGACTCCGGAAGCGGCCACACCTGCATGCTGCACGCCAGCATCGAGAGCGAGTCGAGCGGTTCCGGCACCTCGACACCGTCGAAGCCGGCCTGCAGACACGCCCACAGGTCGACGGTGTCCGGACCCGCCCCCCAGCGGGCGGTCAGGGCTGCGGAGAGCGCGTCGAGGTGCGCCGCCATCTCCTCCTCGGCCGCCTCGCGGTCCCCCATCCCGCAGTCCCAGAAATCGCGGCTCGCCCTCAGGATGCACACACGGTACCCGGGGCCGCCCCAGCCGGCGTCGGCCCGGCACGGCTGCCCCGGGAGCGGCGCGCCGAGCAACTCGTCGACGGCCCGCAGGTGTTCGTCGCGAGCCCGGGAGTGGGCGTCAGCAGGGGTGAGGGAGGAGGGGGCGGCGGTCATGCGCGCAGGCTACCTCCGCCCCCGGACAGTCCCGGCCGCAGAATCGAAGACCGTCCGGGCCACCGTGGGACACTCCCGCCGAATCGAGTGGCTCAAGCCTTCTCGGCGCGGATCGAGTAGGTCAGGGGAACGCGCGGAGCGCCCGCAGGATGCCGATAGACGTCGCCGTCGTGGGGCTCAAGCGACTGGCGTTGGAGGTAGAAGGTGTGGTCGTGCTCGTGGAGGAACCGGATCCGTAGCCCGGCTCCGGCGATCGCCGAGACGACGGTCGACAGACTGTGCCGCCACTCGACGGTGTCGTTGTTCTCGGTCGTTGCCGCCTCGTCGGCGAAGGTGCCGGGGCCTCCCGAGGCTTCCGGACCTTCATCGAAGTAGTCGTGCGTGACCGTGCTTCCGGTCTCGTCGTCGAGGACGAAGCTGAAGGGATGGAACTCGGCAAGGTACAGGAACCCGGCGGGAGCGAGGAGTTCAGCGACCACCGACGCCCAGCGGCTGATGTCGGGAAGCCAGTTCAGTGCCCCGAAGCTGGCGTAGACGATGTCGAAGGTCTCTCCCCCGACCGCCGAGGCCGCGTCGTAGACGTCCGCGGTCAGGAAGCGTGCGTCCATGCCGAGTTCGGTTGCGAGTCGTGAAGCCGCTTCGATCGCGGGTGGAGAGAAGTCCAGCCCGGTGACCTGTGCTCCTCGGGCCGCCCACGACAGCGTGTCCCGGCCGAAGTGGCACTGCAGATGGATCAGGCGCTTGCCCCTGACATCCCCCACCTCGGCAGTCTCGAAGTCCTTCAGCGAATCGGGCCGGGCGCGGAACTCCTCCATGTCGTAGAGGGCTGCGCCCAGATGAATGGGCACCCGCTCGTCCCAGTACGCCTTGTTCAACTCCCGCCAGCGCCCTGCCAGGTCACCCATGAATCGGGACGATACACGGCGGCGGGCTGGCCTACTACGCTGTCGGACTCGCCAACCAGCCGGTGGCCACCAGCGGCTCGAACGGCTCTCGAAACCGACCGGATGCACATGAAGGGACGGCACTGCCAACGCTCGGTCGATCGCGCCGGCACCGCCCGCGTTCTGACGTGCGGCAGCGGTGGTTCTGCCGGCCACGGGCGACCCCAGAGATGTTCTCCGGCAGATCCACGGCATCCGGCCGCCCGCTCCCGATGCTGGACAGGACAGGGTGCGACAGGCTCGACAGGGTGGGACAGACCCGACAGGGTTCGGCACGTTCGGCCGGGAGGAGCGGGCACGGTGGAGAGCGCACACGAGCACGAAGGGCTTCGCCGGATCGACGCCCATCGGCGCGACCGCGTCGTCCGGGCGGCGGCAGCGGCCGGGCTGGTGGGGGAGCGGCACGTGGCGGCGGGCTTCCTGGACGTCGACGGGGTACGCCGGACGGTCGCCGACCTGCACGCCGCCTTCGGCCAGGACGTCCCGGTGCTGCACACCTTCGCCGTCAAGGCGGCCGCCCTTGTGCCGGTGCTGCGGCTGGTCGCAGACGCCGGGATGGGCTGCGAGGTGGCGAGCCCCGGCGAACTGGCGCTCGCCCGGGCCGCGGGCGTCCCGGCCGACCGGATCGTCCTGGACTCCCCGGCCAAGACCGACGCCGAACTCGCCGAGGCGCTCGGCCTGGGCGTGGCCGTCAACGCGGACAACCTCCAGGAGCTGGATCGGACCGCTGCCCTGCTCGCCGTCCGCCGCAGCGCCTCCGTGCTGGGCCTGCGGGTCAACCCGCAGGTGGGGGCGGGCACGATCGGCGCGATGAGCACCGCCTCCGAGCACTCCAAGTTCGGTGTGCCGTTGCGCGACCCGGGCGCCCGCGAGCGCGTCCTGGACGCCTTAGACCGGTACCCGTGGCTCACCCGGCTGCACGTCCACGTCGGTTCGCAGGGCTGCTGGCCCGACCTGATCGCGGCCGGGGTCCGCGCCACCTGGGAGCTCGCCGAGGAGGTCAACCGCCGGGCGGGCCGCCGTCAGGTCACCTCCGTCGACCTCGGCGGCGGACTGCCCGTCAACTTCGACGACGACGAGGTCCGCCCGACCCACGCCGAGTACGCCGCACACCTGCGGGCCGCCGTCCCCGGCCTGTTCGGCGGCGACTACTCGCTGGTCACCGAGTTCGGCCGGTCCGTCGTCGCCAAGCACGGCTTCACCGCCGCCCGCGTCGAGTACACCAAGGAGGTCGGCGGCCGCCGGATCGCCCTCACCCACGCCGGCGCCCACCTCGCCACCCGCACGGTGTTCATGCCCGACGCCTGGCCGCTGCGGGTCGGCGTGCACCACCCGGACGGGACACCGCGCCGGGGCCCCGAGGAGGTGCAGGACGTCGCCGGGCCGTGCTGCTTCGCCGGCGACCTGGTCGCCCGCGGCCGCGCCCTGCCGCGGATCGAGCCCGGCGACCTGGTCGTCCTGCACGACACCGGCGGCTACTACACCTCCGCCCCCTGGGCCTACAACAGCATCGCCAGGCCGGCCGTGCACGGCTTCACTACGGCCGGCGGCCAGGTCCGGTTCGCCACCGTCCGGACCGAGCAGACGCTCGCCGAGATCGCCGCCGAGGCGGGCGGCGCCCACGCCGACACTCTGACTTCACTTGCCCGCGGCGGCCCGGGCGGCGAGCGGTGAGCGCGCTCGGCACCGGGATCCGCCCGGGCGCCGAGCTGCGTCGCCCGGGCCGCCGGGCCCGGTCACTCGTCCTCGGCGAAGGTCTCCCGCAGCGCGGCCTCCTGCTCCGCGGACAGGTTCGTCTGGATGAGCTCGGCGTGCCGGCCCTCGAACGCGGGCGCCACCTTGTCGAGCACGGCGTGCGAGCTCAGCAGGAACAGCGCCGAGGTGCCGGGCGTGACCCGCTCGCGCACCTGCTCGATGAACTCGTCGTCGATCCCGACATGGGTGAAGTGCCCGGCGACCGCACCGGCCGCCGCACCCATCGCCATGCCGAGGATGGGGACGAAGAAGATCATGCCGAGCAGCAGGCCCCAGAAGGTGCCGCCCAGCGCGCCCATGCCCGTCAGGTTGCTCAACTGCTTGGTCCTGGGCTTCTTCGCCCCCGCCGGCCAGCTCACCACCGCCCCGTCCCGTACGGTGATCAGCTCCTGGCGCTGCAGGTCCTGCAGCGTCTCCAGCGCCTCATGCGCCCCCTCCGCGGTAGGGAAACGCCACACGGTCAGGCTTGCCATCACCGGCTCCGATCTCGACGGACACACCTCGCCCCGATCGTCGCCGCCGACTGCCCCGGCCGCCACACACACCGTCCGGAGGAGTGAGTGTCGGCGTGTCGGTGCACGTCGGGGCCGTGAACCGGGGAGGACTCGGAGCGAGGATCGGCAGGGGCCGGTCGGCACGAAGGTCCGACCGGGCGGAATCGAGGCGACGATGGCGAACGCACTGAACGGCCGGCGCGACACCGGCAAGGCGTCGAGCGGCGTGGTGGCCGTCGCGGCCGTCCTGCTGCTGCTCGCCGGCGTGCTCAACCTGCTGCGCGGGGTCATGTCCATCGCCGGGGACGACGTCTTCGTCGGCGTCCCGC
The DNA here is from genome assembly GCF_040686255.1 of Kitasatospora sp. NPDC085879. Lineage (NCBI taxonomy): Bacteria > Bacillati > Actinomycetota > Actinomycetes > Kitasatosporales > Streptomycetaceae > Kitasatospora > Kitasatospora sp. NPDC085879. Next base: position 49,845 of record NZ_JBFBJZ010000055.1, read on the forward strand.
ACTACACCTTCCGGTTCACGCTGACCAGCTGGGGCTGGATCGATCTCGTGCTCGGCGTGCTCTCGATCGTCACCGGTGTCTTCCTCTTCCGTCTCGCCCTCTGGGCCCGGATCGTCGGCGTGGTCGTCGCCGCCCTGCTGATCCTCGCCAACTTCCTCTCCGTCCCGTACTACCCGGTGTGGTCCCTGGTCGTGATCGCCGCCTGCAGCGTCGTCATCTGGGGCATCTGCACCGTCCCCCACCACACCGGCCGAGCCTCTCCGGGCGGTGCCTGACGGTGCCTCAGGAGTGCGGCGTTACACTCCTCGCGGCACGGCACATCGAGAGGGGGCTCCATGTCCGACGGAACGGCTTCGGCGCGGTGGATCAGCCTGGGGGAGGGAGAGGGCCCGGACGGGTACCTCGCCCTGCCCGAGGGGCGCACCGCACGCGGATCGGTGGTGGTCGCCGGTGAGTTCTTCGGCGTCACCGCCCACCTGCGGGGCATCTGCGAACGGCTGGCCGCGGAGGGCTACGCCGCGCTCGCGCCCGACTTCTACTGGCGCCACGCACCGCGCGGCGACTTCGGGTACGACGAGGAGGGCCGGGCCGCGGGGCGCCGGCAGATGACCGCGCTGCGCCGCGAGGAGGTCCTCGCCGACCTCGCCTCGGCCCGCGCCGCGGTCCGGGAGTTCGGCGGCGGGGGCGGCACCGCGGCCCTCGGCTTCAGCCTGGGCGGGCACATCGCCGTCCTCGGCGCCACCGCCGTCCCGTTCGACCTCGTCGTCAGCTACTACGGCGGCTGGTTGCTCGACGGCGGTATCCCGCTGGCCGACCCGGAGCCGCCGGTCGCCCGCAGCTCGGCGATCGCCGCGCACACCGGCTTCCTGCTCGGCTTCTTCGGTGCCGACGACTTCGTGATGTCCCTCGACGAGTGGCACCGGGTCGGCGAACACCTCCACGCCGCGGGCGTGCCGCACGAGCAGGTCACCTACCCGGGCGTCGGTCACGGCTTCTTCAACGACGAGCGGCCCGACACCTACGACGAGAAGGCCGCCACCGACGCCTGGCAGCGCACCCTCGCCGCCCTGTCCCGCCACCTCCGCCACGGCTAGCCTGGCCCGCGCCGCCGGCGTCACCCGGTCGGAGGCCCTTGCCCCCGGCCGGGGGCCGGCGTCAGCGTGCCACGGTGAAGCGGGTGCGGTGGTGGCGGGGGTGTTCGGCCTCGTCGAGGAGGGCCACGGCGAGGTCCTCCATGGAGACGGTGGAGACGCCGTCGGCGTCGACCAGCAGTTCGTCCGCGCCGAGGCGGTAGCGGCCGGTGCGCGGGCCGGGGACGAGCAGGGCGGGCGGGCTGAGGTAGGCCCAGTCGACGATGGAGTCGGCGCGGCAGAGGGCGAGTTGTTCGTTGCAGGCGAGGGCGACGGGGCGCCAGTCGGCCGGGAACTGCGGGTCGTCGAGGACGGTGCGGCCGCTGCCGTCGGGCAGCAGCAGTCCGGCGGCGCCGCCGACCAGCAGCAGTCGGACGCCGGTGCGGGCGAGCCCGGCGAGCAGGGCGGCGGTGGTGACGGCATGGTCGGACTCCCGGCCGGGTGCGGGGCGGGTGGCACCGATCAGGACGTCCTGGCCGGTGCTCAACTCGGCGACGGTGTCGGCGTCGCGGGCGTCGCCGAGCCGCGGCAGGGCGCCGGCCGGCAGGGCGGCCAGGCTCTCGGGGCGGCGGACGACGGCCGTGACCTGGTGGCCGCGGTCGAGGGCCTCGGCGACGATGCGGCGGCCGGTGGCTCCGGCGGCTCCGAGGACGGTGATGCGCATGGCGGGTTGCTCCCGGGGGTCAGTCGACGGACGGGCGGACGAGGGGGCGTTCCGCGCCCCGGGGCGCGGGAGCGGCCGGTGCGGAGGCGGGCCGCCGGCCGGTCTGGGCGAGCACGACCGAGCCGATCGCGAGTGCCGCGCCCAGTAGTTGGAGCACGGTGAGGCGCTGGCCGAGCACCAGCCAGCCGAGCGCGGTCGCGACGAGCGGACTGAGCAGGCCGAGGAAGGTGACGTGGGTGGGGGAGAGCGCACGGATGCCGCGGAACCAGAGGGCGTAGGCGACGGCGGCGCCGATGATCCCGAGGTAGGCGTACCCGGTGAGGTTCCGTGCGGTGAGGTCGGCGGGCGGCGGGCCCTCGACGAGCAGCGATACGGGGAGGAGCAGCAGTCCGCCGGCGACCAGCTGCCAGCCGGTGACGGCGAGCAGCCCGGCGGGCGGGGCCCACCGTTTGCTGAGCACCACGCCGGTGGCCATGACGGCGGCGCCGCCCAGGGCGGCGGCGATGCCGACGGCGTCCGGCCGGGCCTCGGCGCGCAGCACCATGAGGGTGACGCCGGCGATGCCGCCGAAGGCGGCGGCCACCGCCCGGGCGGTGAGCCGTTCACCCAGCAGGAGGGCGGAGAGCCCCAGCACCAGCAGCGGCTGCACCGAGCCGACGGTGGCGGCGAGTCCGCCGGGCAGCCGGTAGGCGGCGACGAACAGCAGGGCGAGGAAGACGCCGATGTTGAGCGCGCCGAGCACCAGCGAGCGCCACCACCAACTGCCGCTCGGCAGACGGCGGGTGAGCAGCACCAGCAGGAGGCCGGCGGGCAGTGCGCGGAGCATGGCGGCGGTGAGCGGCCGGCCGGGCGGCAGCAGTTCGGTGGTCACGAGGTAGGTGGAGCCCCAGACGGCCGGGGCGAACGCGGTCAGCACGAGGACGGCGATGCGTCGATTCCTTAGCACTAAGACAATGTATCTCAGTGCTAAGAGATTCGCTAGGCTGTCCCCATGGCAGACCACGTCGACACCGTCCTCGCCCAGTGGGCCCGGCAGCGCCCCGATCTGGACGTCTCACCGATGGCCGTGATCGGGCGGCTCAAGCGCGTCGCCCTGCTCCTCGAACCCGAGATGCGGCGCACCTTCGCCGCCCACGGGCTCGACGCGGCCTCGTTCGACGTCCTCGCCACCCTGCGGCGCAACGGCCCGGACAACCCGCTGACCCCCGCCCAGCTCATGCGCTCCGCCATGGTCACCTCCGGCGCCATCACCCAGCGCCTCGACCGCCTGCAGGCCAACGGCCTGGTCACCCGGAGCCCCAGCCCCACCGACGGCCGGGTCGTCCTGGTCGCCCTCACCGAGGAGGGCCTCGCCCTCGTCGAACGCGCCCTGCCCGACCACCTCGCCACCGAGGAGCGCCTGCTCGGCGGCCTCTCCGCGGCCGAACGGGACGGCCTCGCCACCGTGCTGCGCACGCTGCTGGAGACCTTGGAGGAGCCCGACCGCTGACGGGCGGACAGGGTCCGTACAGTGGCCGCCATGCAGAGCACCCCCGTCCTCGTGGACGCCGCCGCGGCCGCGTCGGTCGCGGCCGCGCTGTGGCAGGCCCCGCGCGTACAGCCCCCACCCCCCCCCGCGCCCCCCCCCGGGGGCCGACCCGGGACACCCCCCCCTGCGGCCCCCGGCCCCCCCACACCACCCGGCTAAAAAAAACCAAAA
>NZ_JBFBJZ010000056.1:0-53112 GCF_040686255.1 Kitasatospora sp. NPDC085879
CGATCTTCCTGCTGCACAACTTCATCGCGCAGCTGCCGCGGGACGTGATGGAGGCGGCGGTGGTCGACGGGGCCACCCACTTCAAGATCTATCGGTCACCAGGGAATATTTAGGGCTCCCGGTTCTCGCCGGGAGGTGACCCCACGCACCCCTCGTGGTGTGCCTAGTGCCTCAGATCGAGGCGATGGCGGCCTCGGAGTCGAGGGTCGCGGCGACCGCCTGGATCACCGAGGCGATCTTGATCGACGCCTGGACGACCTCGCGCTCCACGCCGGCCTTCTTCAGCACGGCCTCGTGCGAGTCCAGGCACTGGCCGCAGCCGTTGATCGCGGAGACCGCGAAGCACCACAGCTCGAAGTCGGCCTTCTCGACGCCCGGGGTGCCGATGATGTTCATCCGCAGGCCCGCCCGCATGCTGCCGTACTCCTTGTCGGAGAGCAGGTGCAGCGTCCGGTAGTAGACGTTGTTCATACCCATGACGGCGGCGGCGCCCTTGGCGGCGTTGTACGCCTCCGGCTTGAGGTTCGCCTTCGCCTCGGGCTCCAGCTCGCGCAGCACGGCGGCGGACCGGGTGGCCATCGCGCAGGCCAGCACGGTGCCCCAGAGCTGCTGCTCGGGCAGGTCCGAGTTGCCGATGACCGCGCTCAGGTTGAGCTTGAGGTCCTTGGCGTAGTCCGGCAGGGCGGCCTTGAGGTCGTCGAGGGCCATGGGTCAGCCCGCCAGCAGGGCCTGGGCGTCGAGAGTGTCCTCGCCCTTGGTCCAGTTGCACGGGCACAGCTCGTCGGTCTGCAGGGCGTCCAGCACCCGCAGGACCTCCTTGGGGTTACGGCCGACGGAGCCGGCGGTCACCATGACGAACTGGATCTCGTTGTTCGGGTCGACGATGAAGACCGCGCGCTGGGCGGTGCCGTCGGCGGCCTCGACGCCGCAGGCGCGCATCAGGTCGTGCTTGACGTCGGCCAGCATCGGGAACGGCAGGTCGCGGAGGTCCTTGTGGTCCTTGCGCCAGGCGTGGTGGACGTACTCGGAGTCACCGGAGACGCCGAGGATCTGCGCGTCGCGGTCGGCGAACTCCTCGTTCAGCTTGCCGAACGCGGCGATCTCGGTGGGGCAGACGAAGGTGAAGTCCATCGGCCAGAAGAAGACGATCTTCCACTTGCCCTCGTAGGTCTTGTGGTTGATCTCGGCGAAGGCGTTCGCGGCGTCGAGGTCGACACAGGCGTTGAGGTCGAACTCGGGGAACTTGTCACCGATCGTGAGCACGTTCGCTACTCCTGGATTGGGATATGAGGGAAAGTGCCCGAATTGCCTATGGTTCGACGTATTCGGACGTCATCCACCCTCGCACACCAAGGACTGATCGGGGAAATAGCTAGACTCGTCGTATCTGATCGGAGAGAGCTATCAGTACTGCCCCGCACCACAGCAAGGCCCGCACCCCGAGCGTCGCCCAGCTCCGCGCCTTCGTCGCCGTCGCCGAGCACCGGCACTTCCGCGAGGCCGCCGCGGCCAGCGGCACCAGCCAGCCCGCACTGTCCGGCGCCGTCGCCGCGCTGGAGGAGACCCTCGGCGCCCAGCTCGTCGAGCGTACGACCCGCCGCGTCATCATCACCCCGCTGGGCGAGCGCGTCGCCGAGCACGCGCGCCGCGTCCTCGGCTCCCTGCACTCCCTCACCGAGGCGGTCGAGGCCGCCCGCCGGCCGTTCACCGGACCGCTGCACCTCGGCGTGATCCCCACCGTCGCGCCGTACCTGCTGCCCGCCGTGCTGCGGCTGGTCCGCGACAGCTACCCCGAGCTGGAACTGCACGTCCACGAGGAGCGCACCCCCTTGCTGCTGGAGGGGCTCGCCGCCGGACGGCTCGACGTCCTGCTGCTCGCGCTGCCCGCCGGCGGCGCCGCACCCACCCGGGACATTCCGCTCTTCGACGAGGACTTCGTCCTGGTCACCCCGCCCGGGCACGAACTCGCCGGCCGCACCGGCGTCCCGCGGGACGTCCTGCTCGACCTCGACGTGCTGCTGCTCGAAGAGGGCCACTGCCTGCGCGACCAGGCCCTCGACATCTGCCGCGAGGTCGGCGCCGACGCGGCCGCCGGCACCACCCGGATCGCCGGGCTCTCCACCCTCGTCCAGCTGGTCGCCGGCGGGCTCGGCACCACCCTGCTGCCGGCCACCGCCCTCGACGTGGAGGCCGGCCGCTCCGACCGGCTCGCCGCCGCCCGCTTCGCCGCCCCCGCCCCCGGCCGCCGGATCGGCCTCGCCACCCGCCCCGGCTCCGCCCGCAGCGCGGAGTACGACCGCTTCGCCGCCGCCCTGAAGGACGTCCTGCGCGACCTGCCCGTCCGCATCGTCGACCAGTAGTCCCGGCCACCGGTCCCGGTATCGCCGCGCGGCCCGCTGGGCATACCTCCCTCGAAGATCCGATCGAAGGGGGTGGGCGCGTGTACGTCTCGCGGATCAAGGTGACCGGCCTCGGGTGTTTCGACGGCCCCAGGGCGGCCGACCTCACCGTCGACCCCGGCCCCGGCTGGACGGTCCTCGCCGGGCCGAACGGCTCCGGCAAGACCACCCTGCTGCAGGCCCTCGCCCGCACCCTCGGCGCCCCCGACAGCCCGCCCCCGGCAGGCGGCGCCCCCGGCACCGTCGACCTGCCCGGCCTCGCCCACTGGAGCAGCACCGGCGGGGCCGAGCGGCAGGCCCGCACCCGTGCCCACCACCTCGGCGCCGACCGCACCCCGCCCGCCGCCCTCACCCCGGCCGCCGCCGCCCTGCTCGACGAAGGCCCGCTCCCCGACGGCTGGCGGGTCACCGACCCGGCCCGCGCCCTGGTCGCCCCGCCGGACGGCCCCGCCCGGCCGCTCACCGCACTCGGCAGCGGCACCGCCGCCCTCGCCGCGATCGTCTGCGCCCTCGCCGGCGACGCCCGCACCGAACCCGCCGACGGCGCCACCACCGTGCCCCGCCCCGGCATCGCCCTCATCGACGACATCGACCTGCACCTCCACCCCGTGCGGCAGCAGCAGATCGGCGGCTGGCTCACCACCCGCTTCCCCCAGATGCAGTTCCTGGTCGCCACCCACAGCCCGTACGTCTGCCAGGCCGCCGACCCCGGCACCCTCGTCCGCCTCGCCGCCCCCGGCGAACCGGCGGCACCCCGCGTCCTCGACGAGGACCTGCACCAGCGCGTCCTCTACGGCAGCGGCGACGACACCGCGCTCTCCGAACTCTTCGGCCTGCCCAGCGCCTACTCCGCCACCGCCGAGGCCGAACGCCGCCTGCTGATCCGGCTGGAGCGCAAGCTCTACACCGGCCGCGCCACCAGCGCCGAACTCGACGCCTACCGCCGCCTCGGCGCCAAACTCAACAGCTCCCTCGGCGCCCGCGCGGACGAACTCGCCGCCCGGCTGCTGGGCGACCAGCCGTGATCCCGCTGCAGCGGCCGCCGCTCGGCCCCGCCCTCGCCGCCGAACTCGCCCGCCGCACCGCCGCCATCCGCACCGCCGGGCCGACCACCGCGGCCGGCCGCGCCGCCTGGCGCACCGCCCGCCAGCCCAAGGCCCAACTGCGCGTCATGCTCCGCCGGATGGCACCCGGCCTGGAGCGCTGCATGTACTGCGGGGACAACCTCGGCACCGACATCGACCACTTCGAACCGATCGCCCGCGACCCGCTGCGCACCTTCGACTGGCAGAACCACCTGCTCGCCTGCGCCCACTGCAACAGCAACCAGAAACGCGACCGCTTCCCCTGCGACCCCGTCACCGGCGAGCACCTGCTGGTCGATCCGGCCCGCGAGGACCCGGCCGAACACCTGGTGCTCTACCTGGAGTCCGGCGCCTACGACCCGCTCACCGTCAAGGGCGAGGCCACCATCGACGTCTTCGGCCTCAACGCCCGCGCCGAACTGGTCCGCGGCCGCCGGATGATGTTCACCGTGGTCAAGTCGCTGCTCGCCGCCTGGCGCGCGGCCGGCGCCGCCGGCCGCACCGCCGACCAGCGCGAGTACCTGGACTCGCTGCGGCTGCTGCACCACGCCGACGTGCTGCGCACCGTCCTCGCACTGCGCCGCACCCCACCCCTGGCCGAGGCCGTCCTCGGCCCCGACCTCGCCGCCGCCCTCCACGAACTCGTCGCGGCGGAGCCGGAGTTCGGCACGACCTAGGCCCGCTCTAGACACCCGCGGGGACGGCCCGGCAGCGGGTCGGCAGGCGTTGCTCGAACCAGACGATCTTGCCGGCGCCGAGCCGGGTGGCGCCCCAGTCGTCCGCGCACCGGGCGACTATCTGCAGGCCGCGGCCGTGCTCGTCGTCCGGCCCGGCCCGGCGGGCCCGCGGCAGAGCCGGGCTGTCGTCGCCGACCTCGCAGCGCAGCCGGGAGGTCCGCACCAGGCGGAGCGTCACCGGGCGGGTGGCGTGCCGGATCGCGTTGGTGACCAGCTCGCTGACCATCAGCTCGGTGGTCTCGGACAGCTCCTCCAGCCCCCAGCGGCGCAGCGCGTGGGCGGCGAGGCGGCGGGCCCGGCCGGGCGTCTCGTGCCGGGGCTGCAGGTACCAGTAGGAGACGTCCTCGGCCGGGATGCCGTCGAAGGCGGCGGCGAGCAGCGCGATGTCGTCGGCGCGCTCGCCGGGCGGCAGCACCCGCAGCGCCTCCTGGCAGACGTGTTCGGGGGAGTGCCGGTGGGCGGAGGCAAGCCGGGCGCGCAGCTGCTCCAGGCCGGTCGCCAGCGAGCGGCGCCGGCTCTCGACCAGGCCGTCGGTGAACAGCAGCAGGGCCGAACCCGGCGGCGCCGGCAGCTCGGTGGAGGTGAAGTCGACGCCGCCGACGCCGATCGGGGCGCCCGGCGGCAGGTCGAGCAGTTCGGCGGTGCCGTCCGGGCGGATCAGCACCGGCGGCACGTGGCCGGCGTTGGACAGCACCACGCGGTTGGCGATCGGGTCGTAGACCGCGTACACGCAGGTGGCCAGGTGCTGTTCGGCGCCGAGGTGCTGGGCCTGCTCGTCCAGGTGGTAGAGGACCTCGTGCGGCGGCAGGTCGAGGCCGGCCAGGGTCTGCGCGCTGGTGCGCAGCTGGCCCATCACGGCGGCCGAGGTCAGCGAGTGGCCCATCACGTCGCCGACGATCAGCGCGACCCGGTTGCCGGGGAGTTCCACCGAGTCGTACCAGTCGCCGCCGACCTGGGCGCCGCGCTCGCCGGGCAGGTAGCGGTGGGCGAGCCGCACCCCGTGCGGCTGCGGCAGGTGCGCGGGCAGCATCCGGCGCTGCAGTTCGCGGGCGGTCTCGAACTCGCGGGCGTAGCGCAGCGCGGTGTCCACGGCGAGGCCGGCCTGGGTGGCCAGGTGGCGGGCCATCGCGGTGTCGGCGGGCTCGAAGCGGGCCGGACCGGCCTTGCCCGGGCGGCGGATCAGCAGCAGCAGGCCGAGCACCGCCTTGCGCCCGCGCAGCGGCAGGAGCAGCAGCGCGGTGCCCGCGGCGAGCCGGCCGAGGGTGCGGGCGCCGTACAGCTCGGTGAGCAGCGGGCGCAGCCCGTCCGCGGACGGGGTGCCGAGCACCGCCGGCCCGTACGGGGCAGGGCCCGCCAGCATCCGGGCCAGCGGGCCGTCGGGGGCGGGCCGGCAGAGCCGGGAGCGGCGGCCCAGCCGGGTGCCGTGGCCGTGGTGCAGGCGCATTGCCGTGGGCGGCCCCGGGTCCCGTTCCACCGTGCCCAGCGGGTCGCGCAGGTGCACCACGGCGGCGTCGGCCAGCGCCGGGACGAGCGAGCGGCCCAGGTCGCGCAGCGTGGTGCGGAGGTCGAGCGAGCCGTGGATCCGCCGGGTCGCCGCGTCCAGGTACCCGAGCCGCTCGGCGAGGCCGGGCCGGTCGTCCCGGCGTGGTGCGGAGCGCTGGGCGCCCACCAGTGGCACGGCGGCGGTCGGCCGCCCTGCCTGGGGCGAGGAGTGGTCGCGCACGGGCTGCCCGTTCTTGAGATGTCGAGGGTGGTCGGGCCTGCTGGTCTCAGGTGGTGCGCCGACAGCGCAGGAAGAGCTGTTCCTCCGGCGGCAGCGCGGTCGACGCGGGGGCGTACGGGTGGCCGACGCAGGCCTCGACCTCGAACCCGGCCGCGGCCAGCGTCTGGGTCAGCTCCTCGCGCAGGTAGCCGCTGATCCGCAGCTCACGGCCGAGGAACGGCAGCGGCGCGTCGTCGAGGTCGGCCTCGACCATGCCGAGCGCCAGCAGCCCGCCCGGGCGCAGCAGGGTGCGGATGCGGCCCAGCACCGTGGCGATCTCCGCGCGTGGCAGCAGCACCAGCGAGAAGAACACGGTGGCCGCGGCGAAGGTGCCGGCCGCGTCCGGGCCGAGCCCCGGCACGCCCCAGGCCGCGGCGGCCCGCGGGGTCGCCAGGTCGAACATGTCCATCCGGTGCAGCTCGGCCTCCGGGACGGCGCGGCGGGCGGCCGCCAGCATTCCGTCCGAGAGGTCGATGCCGGTCACCCGCAGCCCGCCGTCGGCGAGTTGCCGGGCGGTCGGCTCGCCGGTGCCGCAGCCCACGTCCAGCACCCGTGCGCCGGCCGCGAGTTCGTTCAGCAGCCAGTCGCCGCAGGCGGTCTGGCCGGTGCGGTCCCGGAAGACCTCGTCGTAGCGCGGGCCGATCGCGTCGAAGGCGACCGCCTGCAGGGCCCGTTCGGAGCGGCGCCGGTGGTCGGCGTGCGCTGGGTCCGAGATCTGTCCGGTTGTCACGCCCTGGGCACCTCTCCACCTGGCTCCCCGGCGGGTCGGGCCCGCCACAGCGTCCGCCCCCGCGTCGGTTTGTCGATGTGTCTGCTGGCCTTCGAGGATAAGCGTGATCACTGTGCCGTGGGGCCCCTTTCCGGCCAACTCGCCGCAGTCGGGCGCAGTTGGCCGGGTTTCGGACGAAACGGGCCGGGGCCGCGGGGGCAGACCGGAGCGGAGCGGGGTGGTGCACTTGACGCCGCACGCCGGAAACCCACTCCGACCTGCGAAAACGCCGTCAACGCAGGCGTTTATCGAACGTCAATCGGCGCCTGCCAGAGTGGTCTCAGCGCCGGGGAAGCGTCAAAGCGTTCCCGCAGCCGGGGGGCTGCGGGAACGCCGGCGCTCCCAAGGGGGAGGGCCGCCCGTCGGGGGGACGGACGGCCTACGGCGCGGGGGGAGAGAAGGGCTCGGTGTGCTCCTGCACCGCGATGAGGTCCCGAACGGGAAGGGCCTCGGGCACACCGAGCCGGTCGAAGATCGAGTGCGCCTCCTGGAGGCAGGCCAGCCCGCGCGCGGGCTGCCCCAACTCCAGGAGCGCCTCGCCCAGTGCCGCGTTCGCCAGGCCCTGGCAGTAGGCGGCGTCGACCTCCTGCGCGATGAACAGCGACTCCCCGGCCGCCGCGGCGGCCTCCGCGTACCGCGCCTCGCCGACCAGACAGGCCGCCAGCCGGGCCAGTGAGTAGCCCTCCCAGAAGCGGTACTGCTGCGACTGGTACAGCTGGTGCGCCTCCCGCAGCTGCTCCGCCGCCTCGGCCGTCGAACCGGTCGCCCGCAGCACCACGCCCAGTTGGTACAGCGTGTCGGCCAGGCACGGGGTGTTGCCCGAGGCCCGGGCGGCCGCCACGGCCTGCCGGGCGGACTCGACCGCCTCCTGGTGCCGGTCCAGCCCTACGTACGCCCGCGCCATGTTCGCCAGCAGCCGGGCCTCGCCGATCGATGCACCCAGCACGCGGCTGATCCCGAGCGCCTGCTCGTAGAACGGCAGAGCCTCGGCCGGGCGGCCGGCCTGGATCAGGACGATGGCCAGCTCGTTCGCAGCCGAACTGCGCAGCTGTGTCGCATCGTCCGCGGGCAGGAGGGCAAGGCTCTGCCGAAGCGAGCCCTCGGCCTCCGCGAGTTCGCCGGCCATCTGGTGCAGATGCCCGACTGCGTACCGGACCCGGGCCAGGGTGGCGGTGTCGTCGTGGCGCTGCGCGTTGTCGGCGGCAGCCAGGAGGGCGGCCCGGATCCGCGGGCCGAGGGTCGGGTCCTCGACCAGTGCCCGCAGAATGAGCACCAGGTCGAGTGCCGGGTGCAGCAGTTCCATCGGCTCCCGGACCACGGCCTCGACACTGCCGAGCAGCAGGGCCACCTCGGACCTGATCCAGGCGCGCGCCGTCTCGCTGTCGCTCAGCCGAAGGCCCGCCGAGGCCGGCTCGTGGAGCAGCTCCGCGAGCACGTCGTCGGGTTCGATGACATGCGCCGCGTTCTGCATCGTCGCCAGCAGCAGGTCGAGCAGCCGCAGCCTGGCGGCCCGCTGCTCGTCGGCGTCGCCGAGCTTCTGGTTCTGCCGCTGCGCGAACAGCCGGAGCAGGTCGTGGTAGCGGTACCGGCCGGGCGTGAAGCACTCCAGCATGTTGGCCTCGACCAGCGCCTCGGCCAGGTCCTCGGCCTCCTGCTCGCCCGTGCCGAGCAGCGCGGCGACGGCGGGCAGCGGAAGGTCGGGAGAGTCCACGACGGACAGCAGACGGAACGCCCGCGCCTCCGCCGGGAGCAGCTGCGCGTAGCCGAGGCCGATGGTGGTCTCCACCGCGAGGTTGCCGAGCTGGAGTTCCTGAAGGCGGTTGCGTTGGTCGGCTAACCGACGGGCCAGGTCGGAGACGCTCCAGCGCGGGCGGCTGGCCAGCCGGGCGGCGGCGATCCGCACTGCGAGGGGCAGGAAGCCGCAGGCCGTCACCACGGCCAGTGCCGCATCGGGCTCGGCGGCCACCCGCTCGATGCCGACGATGGCCGAGAACAGGGCCAGCGCCTCGTCCGGGGTCAGCTCCTCGATGTCCACCAGGTGCGCGCCGGGGATCTCGGCCAGCCGCGAGCGGCTGGTCACCATGACCGCGTTGCCCGAGACACCGGGGATCAGCGGCATCAACTGCCGGGCATCCCTGGCGTTGTCCAGCAGGATGAGCATCCGCTTGTCGGCGAGCACCGAGCGGTAGAGCGCGGCGCGCTGGTCGAGCGAGTCCGGGGCGTCGGCCGTGCCGAGCGCGTGCAGGAAGTCGCCCAGCACCACGGCCGGATCCGCCGGCGTCGCACCCGCCCCGCGGAGGTCCACGTAGAGCTGGCCGTCCGGGAAGTCCGGGCGCAGGCCGTGGGCGACGTGCACGGCCAGCGTGGTCTTGCCGACGCCGCCGATACCGGCGAGCGAGGTGACCACCACGGCCTGGCCCGATCCGCCGCGCAGCACGTCCCGCAGCTCGTTGACCAGTTTGCTGCGGCCGCTGAAGTCCGATACGTCGGCGGGCAGTTGAGCCGGCGGTACGAAGGTCTGCAGCTCCTCGGCCTCGGGCCGCGCGGAGGCCGCCACGGACGGCACCAGGGCGGGGTCGCCGGCCAGGATCCGGCCGTGCATGGCGGCGAGCCCGCTGCCGGGCTCCACGCCGAGCTCCTCGATGAGCAGCTTGCGGGTGTCGGCGTACACGCCCAGCGACTCGGCCTGCCGGCCGCAGCGGTACAACGCCAGCATGAGCAGCTCGCGCAGTCGCTCGCGCAGCGGGTGCGCCGCGGCGAGCGTGCTCAGTTCGGAGACCACCTCGGCATGCAGGCCGACCTCCAGGGCGACGGCGCAGCGCTCCTCGGCCACGGCGATCTGCCGTTCGGAGAGCCGGGCCCGTTGCGTCTCCGCGTACGGTCCGGGCACGCCGGGCAGCGGTCTGCCGCGCCAGAGGGCGAGCGCCGCCAGCAGCGCCTCGTGGGAGGTGCGGAAGTCGCCCTCGGCCCGGGCTCCGGCGGCCTCGGCCACCCGGCGCTCGAACGAGCCGAGGTCGAGGGATTCGTCCGGGATCCGCAGCGCGTAGCCGTCACTGACCGAGACCAGGATCTCGGCCGGCTTGCGCACCTCCCGGTTGGGCTCGATGACCGACCGCAGACGGGAGACGTACGTGCGCAGAGCCGCCACGGCCTGCGGCGGGGTACGGTCGCCCCAGATGCCGTCCACCAGGTCGTCGGTGGTGACCGGCCGTCCCTGGTTGAGCAGCAGCGCGGCGAGCACCGCCTGCTGCTGCGGCGAGCCGAGCGCCAGCTGCTCCTCGCCGCGCCAGGCCTGGACAGGGCCGAGCACCTGGAAGCGCAGCGCGTCGGCCGTGGCCGTCCCGTGAAGCTCCATGTCCTCCCCCGAAGGCGTATGTCGGTGGTTCCCTGCCGCATCTCCCGCCCGATCGGCGGGGCGTCAGCTTATGAGGAAGCGCGCAAACATCCGTGAACCATCCGCAGGACGGGACGTTTATAAGACATTTAACGACCCCTACGATACTGGGCTGGCGCCCAGGACGATCCGGTCGGGGCGCTGAGATCTGATGACCAGAAAGGCGGCGCACCCATGGCCGACGAGACCACCACCACGACCGAGCCGGTCGCCGAGGCCGCCCCCGCCGAGCACACCGCCGCCCCGGTGGACCCGAACGCCATCCAGCACGTGCTGGACGTCCTCGCCGAGGAGCCCGAGCCGAAGGCCGACGAGCAGGCGCCGGAGGGCGACCCGAAGTCCGACGAGATCTACGAGCCGATGGGCTCGATCGGCAACTGCCCCTGAGCGGAAGCACGCCAAGCGCGCGCCCCGGTCCCTGCGGACCGGGGCGCGCGCCGTTGTACGCCTACTCCGCGGAGCGGACCCGCAGGCTGGTGATCAGCGGGCCGTCCGTGACCTCGGCGAAGAAGTCGTTGCCCTTGTCGTCGACGACGATGAACGCCGGGAAGTCCTCGACCTCGATGCGCCAGACGGCCTCCATGCCGAGCTCGGGGTACTCCAGCACCTCGACCTTCTTGATGCAGTCCTGCGCGAGCCGCGCGGCCGGGCCGCCGATCGAGCCGAGGTAGAAGCCGCCGTGCTCGGCGCAGGCCTTGGTGACCTGCTTGGAGCGGTTGCCCTTGGCGAGCATGACCATGGAGCCGCCGGCGGCCTGGAACTGGTCGACGTAGGAGTCCATCCGGCCGGCGGTGGTCGGGCCGAAGGAGCCGGAGGCGTAGCCCTCGGGGGTCTTGGCCGGGCCGGCGTAGTACACCGGGTGGTCCTTCATGTACTGGGGCATGCCCTCGCCGCGGTCGAGGCGCTCCTTGATCTTGGCGTGGGCGATGTCGCGGGCGACGACCAGCGTGCCGCTGAGCGACAGGCGGGTCTTCACCGGGTACTTGGCCAGCTGGGCCCGGATGTCGGCCATCGGCTGGTTGAGGTCGACCCGGACGACCTCGTCGTCGAGGTGCTCGTCGGTGGTGTCCGGCAGGTACTTCGCCGGGTCCGTCTCCAGCTGCTCCAGGAAGACGCCCTCGGCGGTGATCTTGCCGAGCGCCTGGCGGTCGGCGGAGCAGGAGACGGCCATCGCGACCGGCAGCGAGGCGCCGTGGCGCGGCAGCCGGATCACGCGGACGTCGTGGCAGAAGTACTTGCCGCCGAACTGCGCGCCGATGCCGATCTTCTGGGTGAGCTCGAAGACCTTCTGCTCCAGCTCCAGGTCGCGGAAGCCGTGCCCGGTCTTCGCGTCGCCGGAGGTCGGCAGGTTGTCGAGGTAGTGCGCGGAGGCGTACTTGGCGGTCTTGAGCGCGAACTCGGCGCTGGTGCCGCCGACCACGATCGCCAGGTGGTACGGCGGGCAGGCTGCGGTGCCCAGCGAGCGGATCTTCTGCTCCAGGAAGGAGAGCATCGACGACTCGTTGAGGATCGCCTTGGTCTCCTGGTACAGGTACGACTTGTTGGCGGAGCCGCCGCCCTTGGCCATGAAGAGGAACTTGTAGGCGTCGCCGTCGGTGGCGTACAGCTCGATCTGGGCCGGCAGGTTGTTGCCGGTGTTCCTCTCGTCCCACATGGTGACCGGCGCCATCTGCGAGTAGCGCAGGTTCAGCTCGGTGTACGCGTCGTACACGCCGCGGGCGATCGCGGCCTCGTCCTGGCCGGCGGTGAGCACGTTCTGGCCGCGCTTGCCCATGACGATCGCGGTGCCGGTGTCCTGGCACATCGGGAGGATGCCGCCGGCCGAGATGTTGACGTTCTTCAGCAGATCGAGCGCGACGAAGCGGTCGTTCGGGCTGGCCTCCGGGTCGTCCAGGATGCGGCGCAGCTGGGCGAGGTGGGCCGGGCGCAGGTAGTGCGAGATGTCGTGCATCGCCTCGGCGGTGAGCAGCCGCAGCGCCTCCGGCTCGACCTTGAGGAAGGTGCGGCCGTCGGCCTCGAAGGTGGAGACGCCCTCGGAGGTGAGCTTCCGGTACGGCGTGGGGTCGGCACCGGTCGGGAGGAGGTCGCGGTACTCGAATTCCGGGGTGGCCATGGGGGGAGATCCTTAAGCGGGTCGGCTGCGTCTGCGAAGCACCCTCCAATGTAGGTGCAGGCGGCGCGGGGGCGGAGCGCAGGTGAGCCTGCGTGACGGGGCTCACGCCTTTCTCGGCCGAACTCTCGTTCGGCAGGGTCCCGGTGGCTAGGCTTTGCGGGTGGACACTTCGCCGTCGCCGGACGACCAGGGGCAGCAGCCCGTACCCATGACCAAGCAGGAGCCGGCCCCCGTCCCGCAGGCGCAGCCCGCGGTCGCCGCGCCGGTCGCCGAGGCGGACCTCCGGTGCTCGGACGCGGACCGCGAGCGGGTCGCCGACCTGCTGCGCGACGCGTACGCCGAGGGCCGGCTGACGGTGGAGGAGCACTCGGAGCGGATCGAGGCCGCGTACGCCGCGAAGACCTTCGGGGACCTCGTTCCGCTGACCCGGGACCTGCCGGCCGCGACCGGCGCCCCGCTGTCGATGGAGAAGCCGCCGCTGCAGCCGAAGCGCGCGCCGCTGCCGCCCGCCCGCCACGAGGCGCCGACCATGGTGGCGGTGTTCGGCGGCGCCGAGCGCAAGGGCCGCTGGCGGGTGGGCCCGCACCTGAAGGCCGTGGCGGTCTTCGGCGGGGTGGAGATCGACCTCACGGACGCGGTCTTCGAGTCGCCGGAGGTGGTCATCGAGGTGACTGCGATCTTCGGCGGGGTGGACATCAAGGTGCCGGAGAACGTCAGCCTGCACGGCGGCGGCGTGGGCATCTTCGGCGGCTTCTCGGTGCGCGAGCAGACCGCGGCCGACCCGTACGCGCCGGTGGTGCGGGTGAAGGGCGCGGCGGTGTTCGGCGGCTGCGAGGCGAAGCCGCGCCGTGGCAAGAAGCTGCGGGAGTGGGCGCGCAAGCAGCTCGACCTCTGACCCGGCGGCCCGGCGGCCCTGGCGCGGCCCGGCGGTCCGGGCCAACTCAGTTGGGGGCACTCGCCGTTGCGTCCAGTGCAGGGAGTAGTCGGTTGCGTGCGGTGTGCATGAATCGGAGGGCGAGGGGGTAGTTCCCCACGCACATCGGTTCTTGTTACGGCTGTGATCCCGTAGGGCGGCGGCGCCGCGACGGGTGGGCACGGGGCAGTCGGGCAGGGACGAGCTTCCCCGAGTCTCGAAAACCGCGTCAGGAGTTGCCGTGCTGCATCCCATCGAGTCCAGCGTCACCGGCTCCGCCGCCGTCCGCCGCAGTCCGGTGGCGGCGGCGGCCCCTGTGGACCCGCTGGAGGACAACCCGTGGCACACCGGGGCGGCCTGCCGTCGCGACGAGGCCGGGCTGTTCTTCGCGCCGTCCAAGGAGCCGACGGCGGCCAGGCTCGCGCGTGAGGAGCAGGCCAAGCAGGTCTGTGCCCGGTGCCCCGTGCTGTTGGAGTGCCGCGAGCACGCGCTGGCGATGCCCGAGCCGTACGGGGTGTGGGGCGGTCTGACGGCCGCCGAGCGGCGGGTGGTGCTGGCCCGGCGGCGCCGCCGCGAGGCCGAGCTGCGCGAGGCGCGCCGGGTGCCGTCGGGCCGGATAGCCGGCTGACGCGCGACGGCGGCCCCGGGCGGTGTGCCCGGGGCCGCCGTCGCGACGGACCGCGTCAGTTGGCGCGGTCGAAGTCGATCGCGCTGTAGGCCCGCAGCTTGGACAGCCGGTGGGTGGAGTCGATGCGCCGGATCGTGCCGCTCTTGGAGCGCATCACCAGCGAGCTGGTGGTGGCGGTCTCCTGGCGGTAGTGGACGCCGCGCAGCAGCTCGCCGTCGGTGATGCCGGTGGCGACGAAGAAGACGTTCTCGCCGGAGACGAGGTCGTCGGTGCTGAGGACACGGTCGAGGTCGTGGCCGGCGTCCAGCGCCTTCTGCCGCTCCGCCTCGTCCTTCGGCCACAGTCGGCCCTGGATGACGCCGCCCATGCACTTCATCGCGCAGGCCGCGATGATGCCCTCGGGGGTGCCGCCGACGCCCATCAGCAGGTCGACGCCGGTGCCCTCGCGGGCGGCCATGATGGCGCCGGCCACGTCGCCGTCGGAGATGAACTTGATCCGGGCGCCGGCCTCGCGGATCTCCTTGACCAGGCCGTCGTGGCGGGGGCGGTCCAGCACGACGACGGTGACGTCCTCGACGGCGATGCCCTTGGCCTTGGCGACCCGGCGGATGTTGACGGCCGCCGGGGCGGTGATGTCGACGAAGTCGGCGGCCTCCGGGCCGCAGACCAGCTTGTCCATGTAGAAGACGGCGCTGGGGTCGAACATGGTGCCGCGGTCGGCGACCGCGAGGACGGCGACCGCGTTGTGCATGCCCTTGGCGGTCAGCGTGGTGCCGTCGACCGGATCCACGGCGACGTCGCACTCGGCGCCGGTGCCGTCGCCGACCCGCTCGCCGTTGTACAGCATCGGGGCCTCGTCCTTCTCGCCCTCGCCGATGACGACGACGCCGTTCATCGAGACGGTGGAGACGAGGGTGCGCATGGCCTTCACGGCGGCGCCGTCGGCACCGTTCTTGTCGCCGCGGCCGACCCAGCGGCCGGCCGCCATCGCGGCGGCCTCGGTGACACGGACGAGTTCCAGGGCGAGGTTGCGGTCCGGGGCCTCCGGGGCGACCTCGAGCGAGCTGGGGAGGTGGTGCGGGTACTGCGTGGTCATCGTCGTTACCTCTCTGTACGCGACGGCCAGTGAGCGCCCGACTACTGCCAGGTCGGAACGCCGTGGTGAGGGTTGCTGCGATCGTATCCGGCGCCCAGGCGGGTGTCTGTGGCGCACCCGGCGCGACCAGCCGGTCTGCGCCGGTTCGTCCGGCTTCACCCGTTGGCGGGGTACCCGGTGGTCGGGAGCCGGAGGGGGATGGTCCACCATGGACGGGTGGCAGGCAGCAGCAGCAAGAGAGGCCGGCAGACGGTACGGGACATGGTCCTGTCGATGCTGGCGGTCGGTGTCGTGGGCTTCTCCGGGTACCTCTTCATCCCGCACGAGGGCGGCGACGGCGTGCACGTCGTCGACTACCGGTCCGCGCTGGCCTCGGCCAAGCGCGCCGCGCCCTACCCGCTGCTGGGCCCGCAGGGACTCTCCGGCCAGTGGCGGGCGACCTCGGTCGAGTACCGCAAGGACGGCCGGGGCAACGCGGTCTGGCACCTGGGCTTCGTGACCCCGTCCGGCCAGTACGCCGCGGTCGAGCAGTCCAACGGCACTCGCGACGACGTGATCGGCGCCGTGGTGCCGGGCGGCAAGCCGGACGGCAGCGCCTCGGTGGCCGGCCAGGACTGGCAGCGCTTCCAGGGCACCTCGTACCGCGGCCTGGCCTCCGCGGCCGGCACCGCCACCACGGTGGTCACCGGCTCCGCCTCGTACGAGGAGCTGGCGCAGCTGGCCGGCGCGCTGAAGTAGCGCCCGGCCCCGGACACGACGGAGGCCCCCGCGGTGGAACCGCGGGGGCCTCCGGCATGCCGGACCGGATCAGACGGTGGTGACGACCTCGTCGTACTCCAGGCGCGGGGCGCGCGGGAACCAGGCGTCCTCGCCAGGCTTGCCGATGTTGACCACGGCCAGCACCGAGTGGTCGCCGTCCGCGAAGAACTCCTTGTTCAGGCCCGCAGCGTCGAAGCCGGTCATCGGGCCGGCGGCCAGGCCGGCGGCGCGCACGCCGATGATGAAGTAGGCGGCCTGCAGGGCGCCGTTCAGCGTGGCCGAGGCCTCGCGGACGGGGCGCTCGGAGAAGAACATGTCCTTCGCCTGCGGGAAGTGCGGCAGCTGGGTCGGCAGCTCCTCGTGGAACTCGTTGTCCTGGGCGAGGATGGCGACCAGCGGGGCGGTGGCGGTCTTGGCGCGGTTGCCCTCGGCCATGTGCTGGAGCAGGCGCTCGCGGCCCTCGTCGGTGCGGACCAGCACGATGCGCAGCGGCTGCTGGTTGAAGGCGGTGGGGCCGAACTTGACGAGGTCGTAGATCGCCCGGACCTGCTCGTCGCTGACCGGCTCGTCGGCGAAGGTGTTGGCGGTACGGGCCTCGCGGAAGAGCAGGTCCTGTGCGGCGGCGTCGAGTGCCAGAGTCATTGCGGAATCCACCTCGTGCGGAAGACGGGAAAGCGGTCGGGACGGCCGGGAGGACCGTTCATCCGGCTCCAACGTTAGGTGAAACTTAAACTATTCCGCAACCGTGCGTGAGCCACGTCACAGCTCCTCGGTGCGGCACCCGTCACCCCGGGCCCCGGCCCGGCCGGCGCCCCGGGTCATTCGCCGGCGGCGGACTCCTCGGAGGCCAGCGCCGCGTCCAGCCGGGCCCGCGCGCCGTCCAACCAGCGCTGGCAGACCTTGGCCAACTGCTCGCCGCGCTCCCACAGCGCCAGCGACTCCTCCAGCGAGGTGCCGCCGGTCTCCAGCTGCCGGACGACCTCCAGCAGCGCGTCCCTGGCCTGCTCGTACCCGAGCGCCTCGTCGTCGCCGGCCGCGCCCCGGACCGCCTGCCCCGCGCCCGCCGTCGCCGGGCCGCCCTGCTGCTGATCTGCCATGCCGCCAGCGTAGGCGCTGCGGACGACAAAACCCGGTGTGCCCCGGGGCCCGGTCCGGTTAGCGTCCCGGGCCATGACGACGAACCGGCTGATCGCTGTGCGCGAGGCCGTGGTGGAGGACGCCCCCGAACTCGTCCGGCTGCGCGCGCTGATGTTCGCGGCGATGGCCGCCCGGCCCGGCGGCGGCCCCGAGGAGCCCGGCGACCCCGGCCCCGACGGGCCGTGGCGGCGGACCGCCAAGCGGCTGCTCCGCGAGCGCCTCGCCGCCCCGGCCGACCGGCGCACCCTGCAGGCCTACGTGGTGGACGACCCGGAGTGCGCGGGCCGGCTGGCGGCCTGCGCGGTCGGCACCCTGGAGGAGCGGCTGCCGGCGCCCGGCCACCCGGACGGGCGGTTCGGCTTCGTCTTCAACATCTGCACCGACCCCGGCCGGCGCCGCCGCGGCTACGCCCGGGCCTGCACCGAGGCGCTCATCGGCTGGTTCGACGCGCGCCGGGTGACCCGGATCGACCTGCACGCCACCGACGACGGCGAGGAGCTCTACCGGAGCCTCGGCTTCGGCGAGCACGCCCGGCCGCTCTCCCGGCAGCGCCTCATCGTGGACTGAGCGGCCGGCGGGCGGACACCGGGCGGCGTTCGCCGGACGTGCAGCGGTCCGCCGCGGCGCAGCGCTCCGCGGCCGCCGTCGCGAGGGTGCGGCGCAGGCTGCTGCGGGCCCGGTAGGTGAGGGTCTTCACGGCGCCCACCCGGATGCCGATCGCGTCCGCCACCTCCCGCGAACTGAGGTCGTCCCAGTAGCGCAGGGTGAGCGCCGTCCGCTGGTGCTCGGTCAATGTGGCGAGGGCGGCGAAAACGCGCTCCGCCTCGACGAGGGACAGGACGAGGTCCTCGACGCAGATTCCCGCGTCGGAATCCGCGACCGCGGCCACCGTCGACTCGCTGCGGGTGGCCCGCCGTTTGTCGTGGTCGAACATGATGTTCCGGGCGATGGTGAATATCCACGCGCCCATGTCCTTGCCCGTCCAGCGGTAGCCGTCAATGCACGCCATTGCGCGGACGAACGTGTCCTGGGTCAGGTCCTCGGCGAGTGCGCGATTCCCGGTGCGCCGCGTCAGGAAGGCCAGCACCGGCCCCCGATAACGGCGGTACAACTCCGCCCAGGCGTCCCGGTCGCCGGCCTTGGCGGCCTCGATCAGGTGCGGTGTTCCACGCGGCGTTCCACGCAGCGTCCCATCCATACCGGACCTCCCGGAGAGCAGGTGTCGCAACGATACGAGGGGGCATGCATGCGTGCAAGCGTTTCCGAAATTCCGTCAGTTCATCGCGTCGCAGCCCCGATTTGGCAAGACCTGACTGATCGTCACTGGATTGCACGCATGCAAGTCGATGCATCTGGGACATGACACGCGCTAACCTTGCGCGCCATGCAGCCGACAGAGGACACCGCCGCGGAGACCACTCCCGCCCAACGATTCGGTGCCGTCGTCCACGAGGCCGCCCGGCGTGCGGGATACGACCTCACCCCCGGCGCCGGAGGCCGGCTCGCCCTGGCGCGGGACACCGGTATGAGCGCCTCCGCGGTCGGACGCATGCTGCGCGGGGAGACCCTTCCCCGCCCCTCCCAATTCCAGAGAATCGCGCAGGTCGTCCACCTCGACCTGCACGAGCTGCTGGTGCGCGGCGGAGTGATTTCCGAGGAATCCGCAAACGATCTCTCCCAGGGAGTACGCTCACCCATCACCCCTGAGGGAGCGTTGGACGCCTGGGGTGTCACCCACCCCATGATCCGGAAATTCCTTCTCGCCTCCATCGCCCAGGCGATCAGCCTGCAGCAGGAAAGCGAGCGCGGTTCTTTTCCGCCGGACGAGAACCGCGGGGGAGGGGCAGTGCACATGCAGAGGTGAGGCCAGAAATGCCGAGATTCTCTCCGGTGGCGGCCGACGCGCTCAGAGCAGTGGGCGCGGTCGGCGGAACAGCCCTGATCGTCGCCGGCACCTACGACACCCGCTGGATCCCGTTCCTCGGCTGCCTGGCCGTGGCAGCCCTCTTCACCACCGAGTTCGCGCTCGCCAGGACCAGGCGCTTCCTGCGCGAGACCGAGGCCAGAACGGCCCGCCAGGCCGAGCTCGTCGCCGCCCGCGCGGCCGCCCAGGCCCTGCCGCCCGCCGCGCCGCCCGAGATACCGCCACCCGCCGTGCGGCCGCCGGCCGTCCGGCCGCCCGCGGCGCCGACGATCGCGCAGACGGTCGCGCCGACCGTCGCCGGACCGCCGTTCGCCGACGGCCGGCAGCTGGGCGCCGACGCCCTGCTGCGCCTGCTGGAGGCCGTCCACCGCGAACTGCGGCACGCCCACGAGGCGGCCGACCGGGCCCAGGCCGAACTCGCCGACCTCAGCCGGGAGTGGAACGCCCTGGTGCAGGAGAGCATGAGCCCGCCGCCGCACGCGCGGCCGCCCTACCTGACACCCCCGCACCTGAGGCCCCCGCAGGTCCGCGCCCCGGCCGAGTGAGGCCGGCGCCCACCCGGGCACTCACTCCGGCGCGACCGTCACCCCGAAGCCGCCGCCCGCCACCCGGGCGTGCAGCTCCTCGCCGGCCGACACCTGCTCCGGGTCCGTCACCACCGCCCCGTCCGCCCGCTGCAGCACCGCGTAGCCGCGCTGCAGGGTCGCCAGCGGGGAGAGCGACACCACCCGGGCGAGCGCATGCCCGAGGTCCGTCTGCGCGTGGTCCAGCCGGTGCCCCAGCACCCGCCGCGACCGCTCCACCAGCGCCGTCACCTCCGCCGCCCGGTCCGCCACCAGGCGGTGCGGCGCCGCCAGCACCGGACGGCTGCGCACCCCCTCCAGCCCGTGCAGCTCCCGCTCGACCCGGCCCACCACGGACCGCCGGGCACGGTCGCGCAGCTGGCGCACCCGGGCGAGCTCCTCGCCGACGTCCGGCACCACCCGCTTCGCCGCGTCGGTCGGCGTCGACGCCCGGAAGTCGGCCACCCAGTCCAGCAGCGGCTGGTCCGGCTCGTGCCCGATCGCGCTGACCACCGGCGTCCGGGCCGCCGCCACCGTGCGCACCAGGTCCTCGGAGGAGAACGGCAGCAGGTCCTCCACGCTGCCGCCGCCACGGGCCACCACGATGACGTCCACGTCCGGGTGCTCGTCCAGCTCCCGCACGGCCGCCGCGACCTGCGCCGCCGCGCTCGGGCCCTGCACCAGCACGTTGCGCACCTCGAACCGGACGGCCGGCCAGCGCCGCCGGGCGTTCTCCAGCACGTCCCGCTCGGCCGCCGAGCCGCGGCCCGTCACCAGGCCCACGCACTGCGGCAGGAACGGCAGCGGCCGCTTGCGCTCCGGGTCGAACAGCCCCTCCGCGCCCAGCTTCCGCTTCAGCTGCTCCAGCCGGGCCAGCAGCTCGCCCAGGCCCACCAGCCGGATCTCCGAGGCCCGTAGCGAGAGCGTGCCGCGGGCGGTGTACCACTCCGGCCTGGCGTGGACGATGATCCGCGAGCCCTCCTGCACGGCCTCGGCCACCTGTTCGAAGACCGAACGGAAGCAGGTCACGGTGAGCGACACGTCCCGCTCGGCGTCGCGCAGCGTCAGGAACACCATTCCCGCGCCCGGCCGCCGGTTCAGCTGCGCGATCTGCCCCTCCACCCAGACCTCGCCCAGCCGGTCGATCCAACCGCCGATCATCGCCGACACCTTGCCGACCGGGACGGGCGCCTCGGGGGAGCTGCTGTTCGCCATGCCCACGAGGCTAGCGCCGCACGGTGACGTCGCGGCCCGTCCCTTCCGCCCGGTGGCGCGCCTCGGGCCCCTGCGCGTCGGGCGCGGCGGCGGGGCGCCCGTACGATGGAGCCATGTCCACCACTGCACAGCGCCGCGTCCTGCTCGCCGCCCCCCGGGGCTACTGCGCGGGTGTCGACCGCGCCGTCATCGCCGTGGAGAAGGCCCTGGAGCAGTACGGGGCCCCGATCTACGTCCGCAAGCAGATCGTCCACAACAAGTACGTCGTGCAGACCCTCGAGAAGAAGGGCGCCATCTTCGTCGATGAGACGGAGGAGGTGCCCGAGGGCTCGATCGTGGTCTTCTCGGCGCACGGCGTCGCGCCGTCCGTCCACGACGAGGCCAAGGCCGGCAAGCTCGCCACGATCGACGCCACCTGCCCCCTGGTGACCAAGGTGCACAAGGAGGCCGTGCGCTTCGCCGAGGAGGACTACGACATCCTGCTCGTCGGCCACGAGGGCCACGAGGAGGTCATCGGCACCATGGGCGAGGCCCCGGACCGCATCCACCTGGTGGACGGCGCCGAGGACGTCGCGGGCGTGCAGGTCCGCGACGAGTCCAAGGTCGTCTGGCTCTCCCAGACCACCCTCTCGGTGGACGAGACCATGGCCACCGTCGGCGAGCTGCAGAAGCGCTTCCCGCTGCTGGTCAGCCCGCCCAGCGACGACATCTGCTACGCGACGCAGAACCGCCAGGTCGCGGTGAAGCAGCTCGCGCCCGAGGCCGACCTGCTGATCGTGGTCGGCTCCAAGAACTCCTCCAACTCCGTCCGCCTGGTCGAGGTCGGCCTGGAGTACGGCGCCAAGGCCGCGCACCTGGTCGACTTCGCCGAGGAGATCGACGAGGCCTGGCTGGAGGGCGTCACCACCGTCGGCCTGACCAGCGGTGCCTCGGTGCCCGAGATCCTCGTCGACGGCGTCCTGGAATTCCTCGCCGCGCGCGGCTACGCCGACGTCGAGACCGTCAAGACCGCCGAGGAGCACCTGCAGTTCTCGCTGCCCAAGGAGCTCCGCCGCGACCTGCGCTCCGAGGCCGCCGGCAAGCTCTGACCGACCCCGCCGAGCCCGGGCCCCGCACACCGCGGGCGCCCGGGCTTCGTGCTGCCCGCCACCGGGTACCAGAGCGGACGGCACGGCGGGCGGGGCAGACCCCGCGCCCGTAGGTTGGTGCGCAGGCCGTGGTTGTGCACAGGCTGTGGACAACCCCGGGCCGCGCTCGGAAACGGTACGCACACAGGAGGCACGGCGGGATGACGACGGTATTCGGCGTGGACATCGGCGGCTCGGGGATCAAGGGCGCACCGGTCGACCTGGCGGACGGCCGCCTCGCCGAGGAGCGGTTCAAGGTCCTCACCCCGCGGCCGTCCTCGCCGAACGCGGTGGTCGAGGCGGTCGTCGAGGTCGTCCGGCACTTCGGCCACCAGGGCCCGGTCGGCCTCACCTTCCCCGGCGTGGTGGTCGCCGGCCGCACCCGCACCGCCGCCAACGTCGACAAGGACTGGATCGGCATGGACGCCGAGGGGCTCTTCCGCGAGGCCCTCGACCTGCCCGCCACCGTCCTCAACGACGCCGACGCCGCCGGCGTCGCCGAGGTCACCCACGGTGCCGGCCGCGGCCGGGGCGGTACCGTCCTGCTGCTCACCTTCGGCACCGGCATCGGCAGCGCGCTCTTCGTGGACGGCACCCTCGTCCCCAACACCGAGCTCGGCCACCTGGAGATGCGCGGCAAGGACGCCGAGCGGCGCGCCTCCTCGGCCGCCCGGGAGCGCCACGGGCTGAGCTGGGCCGAGTGGGCCCCGCGCGTCGACGAGTACCTGGACCTGGTCGAGATGCTCTTCTCGCCGCAACTGGTGATCATCGGCGGCGGGGTCAGCCGCAAGCACGACAAGTTCCTGCCGCTGCTCAGGGACCGCGACGCCGAGATCGTCCCCGCCGAGCTGCGCAACGACGCCGGTATCGTCGGCGCCGCGATGGCAGCCGCCAAGGCCGGCTAGCGCCCGTCCCGTTCGGTCCGCGCCGGCCCGGTCCGGTCCGGCCCGGCCCGGTCCGGTTCGGGCCGGACGGCTAGCGGGTGCGGCGGATCCGGCGCTGTGCCACGAACCGGGCCGCCACGATCGTGGCCGCCAGGCCCGTCCCGGTGAAGAGCCAGCCCGCGCGCACCGCCAGGCCGCTCGCCAGAGCCACCACCCGTCCGGCCGCCCCGGACGGGGCCGCGGGCTGCAGCAGCGCCAGCGCCAGCGCGAACGCGATCGGCCCGGCGATCGGCGCCGCCGGCAGGTCCGGGTAGCGCACCCGGACGGCCAGCTGGAAGCAGACCAGCAGGTAGCCCAGGCCGAACAGCACGCCCAGGCCGCCGAAGAGCATCCGGTCCACCCAGGCGACCAGCAAGGTCCCGGCGACCGCGGCGACACCGGTGCCCACCGCCGTCAGCCGGGCCGGACGACCTGTCCGGCCCGGGCCGCGGCCCGCCCACGGCAGACGCGGGCGGCGCACCGGCGCGCCGCCGGAGGCCGACCGCAACCGGGAGTCGGCGGGCGCGGCGGGGCTCGGAACGGCGGCCCGGTCGGTACCGACGGCCGACGGCCGCCGCCGGGGCCCGGGGGGCTGGGTACGGATGCTCTGCTGCTCCACTCACCCAACGTACGGTCAGATCATCGCCACAGTGTGTAATGCAGGAATTCCCGCCCGGGCGTGTCCGCGCCAGAGTAGCGTCGCCCGTGATCGAACACGGTTCGCATTCGGACGCAGGGGGCGGGGGTCATGGCGGAATTCGGCTTCGAGCGGCTGCACCACGTGCAGCTGGACATGCCGGCCGGGGCGGAGCCGGCCTGCCGGGCGTTCTGGGCCGGGGTGCTCGGCATGGCCGAGATCGAGAAGCCGCCGGTGCTGGCGGCGCGCGGCGGCTGCTGGTTCCGCGGCGGGGGCGTGGAGGTGCACCTCGGCGTGGTCCCCGAATTCACACCCTCCGCCAGGGCGCACCCGGGCATCCTGGTGGACGGCCTGGACGCCCTCGCCGCCCGGCTCGCGGAGCACGGCCACCCCGTCCGGTGGGACGGCGACTTCCCCGGGTACCGCCGCTTCCACAGCGTCGACGTGCTCGGCAACCGGCTGGAGTTCCTGGAGCCCGACCGGACGGCCTGAGCGCGCCCCGTAGACTGGGGGATCGGTCGCCTCCGGCCGCTCCACGCCCTCCAAGCCCACGGGACATCGCTTCATGTCGCTCACGATCGGAATCGTCGGCCTGCCGAACGTCGGCAAGTCGACCCTGTTCAACGCCCTGACCAAGAACGACGTGCTGGCGGCCAACTACCCGTTCGCCACCATCGAGCCCAACGTGGGCGTCGTCGGCGTCCCCGACACCCGGCTGGCCAAGCTCGCCGAGATCTTCGGCTCGCAGCGCATCCTCCCGGCCACCGTCGACTTCGTCGACATCGCCGGCATCGTCCGCGGCGCGAGCGAGGGCGAGGGCCTGGGCAACAAGTTCCTCGCCAACATCCGCGAGTCGGACGCCATCTGCCAGGTCGTCCGCGCCTTCACCGACCCCGACGTGGTGCACGTCGACGGCAAGGTCTCGCCCAAGGACGACATCGAGACCATCCACACCGAGCTGATCCTCGCCGACCTGCAGACGGTCGAGAAGGCCCTGCCGCGCCTGCAGAAGGAGGCGCGCCTCAAGAAGGACACCGCGGCCGTGCTGGCCGCCGCCGAGGCCGCCAAGGCGATCCTCGAGACCGGCAAGACCCTCTTCGAGGCGAGCTTCGACACCCACCCGATCCGCGAGCTGCACCTGCTCACCGCCAAGCCGTTCCTCTACGTCTTCAACGTGGACGAGGACGAGCTCGCCGACGAGGACTTCAAGAACGCCCAGCGCGAGCTGGTCGCCCCCGCCGAGGCGATCTTCCTCAACGCCAAGATCGAGTCCGAGCTGATCGAGCTCGACGACGACGAGGCCCTGGAGCTGCTCCAGTCCATGGGCCAGGACGAGCCCGGCCTCGCCACCCTCGCCCGGGTCGGCTTCGAGACCCTCGGCCTGCAGACCTACCTGACCGCCGGCCCCAAGGAGACCCGGGCCTGGACGATCAAGAAGGGCGCCACCGCCCCCGAGGCCGCCGGTGTCATCCACACCGACTTCCAGAAGGGCTTCATCAAGGCCGAGGTCATCTCCTTCGGCGACCTGGTCGAGACCGGCTCGATCGCCGAGGCCCGCGCCAAGGGCAAGGCCCGCATCGAGGGCAAGGACTACGTCATGCAGGACGGCGACGTGGTGGAGTTCCGCTTCAACGTGTGACGCGCGGGCGGCGACAGCGCACGGCGGAGGGCCGGGTCCGATGGACCCGGCCCTCCGCCGTCCCCGGCGGCTCAGGCGGAGAGGCCCGGCACGAGGCCGTCCAGGTCCAGGTCGATCTCGACCGGTAGGGAGAGCCGCAGCGCTCGGCGGAAGATCCCGGCCGGCGCGTACGAGCCCGTCGGTGCGTCGAGCTCGTAGACGTGCACCGCAGGGACCCCGTCCTCGTCCTCGACGCACCAGTGGTGCCGGATCCCGGCCTCGGCGTACTTGCGCAGCTTGACCGTCCGGTCGCGATGCGCGGACTCCGGTGAGACGACCTCGACGACGAACAGCACGTCCTCCGGGGAGTACCAGGTGCGGTCCGGGTCGTACGGGGCCGAGGTCAGCAGCAGGTCGGGCTCCGGACGGTTGCGGGCGTCGAGGCGGATGGTCATCTCCCGTTCCACCTCGACGCCGTCCGGCACCTGGGCCATGAGCGCCAGCGTGAGGCCGGTGACGAGGCGGCCGTGCCACGACCGCTGCGGGGACATCATGAAGACGAGTGCTCCGTCGATCAGCTCGGTGTGGCGCGGTGCCTCGGGGAGGCGGTCCAGGTCCTCCGCGAACCAGCCCTCCGCGCGCGGCGGGCGCATCCAGTCGGGCAGTGCGGTCATGGTTTCACCGTAGCGGTCCGCGGCCCGGTGCGGCCCCGAGGTGGCGGGCGGCCCGGGTCGGGGTTGTCCCGGGTGCGGGATCGGGGACGGATGGGGGGTCGTCCCGGATGGTTCGGCGGGCGGATCCCGCGAGACTCCTGTGCGGGGCCGGGCAGTCCGGCCGATCGTGACGAAACGTCAGGGGATGCCGCCGTGACCGCTGTTGTGCGCCGTACTCGTTGGACCGCCGTTGCCGCCGCCGGTGCGGTGCTCGCCGCGCTGGCGGTCGGGACGGCGGCCGGGCCCGCGTCCGCCGTGCCCGGGCCCGCGTCCGCCGTGCCCGGGCCCGCGGCCGCGGTGCGGGAGGCCGACCGGGTGCCGCCGCTGGACCGGGCGGCCGTCCGCGACGTGCTCGCCGGGCTGCCGACCGCCGAGGTGTCCGGGGCGCTGGTGCGGGTGTCCGGCCGCGCGGGCCGGCTGGACGCGGTCGGCGGGGTCGGCGACCCGGCCACCGGGCGGGCGCCGGACGCGGACGGGCGGTTCCGGATCGGCTCGATCTCCAAGGTCTTCACCGCGACCGTGGTCCTCCAGCTCGCCGCCGAGCACCGCCTCGACCTCGGCGCCCCCGTCCAGCACTACCTGCCCGGCCTGCTGCCGGCGTCCTTCCCGCCGATCCTCGTGGGGCAGCTGCTCAACCACACCAGCGGCCTGCCGAACGGGGCGGACGGCCCGTGGGGGGACGGCACCGCCGCGTGGTTCGTCGACCACCGCTTCGATTCCTGGACGCCGGAGCGCGTGGTGGCCACCATGGACGGCCAGGCGATGTCCTTCCCGCCCGGCACGGCGCAGCAGTACAACGGCATGAACACCTTCGTGGCGGGACTGCTGGTCGAGAAGGTCACCGGGCACGGCTACGCCCAGGAGGTGCAGCGGCGGATCATCCGCCCGCTCGGCCTGCACGACACCTCGGTGCCGGCGGTGGACGACCCGGCGCTGGCGCACCCGGCCGCCCGCCCGCGGCTGACCGTCCCGGGCCCGGACGGCACGGTGCGCCGGGCGGACGTGACCGAGCAGAGCCCCTGGCCGTGGGCGGAGGGCGGGCTGATCTCCAGCGCCCCCGACCTGGACCGCTTCATCACCGCGCTGTTCCGCGGCCGTCTGCTGCCGCCCGCCCAGCAGGAGGCGCTGTTCACCGTTCCGGACGTGCCGACCCACCACAGCAGCCACTGCGAGACCGGACCGGCCGCGGGCCGCGCCTGCATGAGCATGGGTCTGGAGCGGACGACGGTCGGTGGCGTCGAGATCTGGGGCAAGACCGGTTCCCGGCCGGGCTGGACGAGTGGGGTGTTCGCCACCCGGGACCTCTCCCGGACGGTGGTGTACTCGCTCAACCCGACCGGCCTGGACGGCGCCGAGACCCCGGTGATCCTGCGGCTCGCCGGCGCGGTCTTCGGCTGAGACGGGCGCTACGGCTTGATGTTGTGGTTGACCCGGAACAGGTTGCCGGGGTCGTAGGCCCGCTTGACCTCCACCAGCCGGGCGTAGCTGCCGCCGTAGTTGTCGGCGGCGCGGTGCTGGTCGTCGTCGGCCATGAAGTTGACGTAGCCGCCGGCCTCGGAGTGCGGGGCGACCGCGGCGTAGTAGTCGCGCACCCAGGCGGTGTTGGCCTCGTTCTCGGCGGGGTCGGGCCACATGCCGGCGATCACGGTGGCGAAGGTGGCCTCGCGGTGGGCGAAGGCGGTCGCCTCCGGGGGCACGCGGTGGCAGGCCCCGTTGATCGAGTAGATGTGCATGGTGGAGTTCATGCTCGGCACCTTCGGCCCGTGCTCCAGGTGGGCGGCGATCGCGTCGTCGGTGAGCTCGGTCGAGAAGACGCCCTTCCAGTAGTGCTGCAGGCCCGGCGGCACCAGGGGGTCGAAGGCGCTGTTGAGTGCCGGGTAGGGCATCGGGCCGACCATCTCCGCGACCCGCGGCGCGATCTCGCGCAGCGGCCGGATCGCCGCCTCGGCCTCCTCCATCGGGCCCGCCCAGCAGGCCACGACGATCGCGAAGGTGTCGCCGTGCCGGTCCTCCGGGATGAACGGCAGCGGCGGGGCGATCTGGAATCCGGGGAAGATGCCGAGCTCCTCCGGGGCCTCCTCGATGTACTCGCGGTAGCGCTTCAGGATGGCCTCGGCGTGCTCCAGTTCGAAGAGCATCGGGCCGCCGAATATGTCCTTGACCGGGCTCAGCGCGAACTCGAAGGAGGTGACGACGCCGAAGTTGCCGCTGCCGCCGCGCAGGGCCCAGAAGAGGTCCGGCTCCTCCTTCTCGTTGACGACCCGCAGCCGGCCGTCGGCGGTGACCACGTCCGCGGACAGCAGGTTGTCGCAGGTCAGCCCCAACTTGCGGGCGAGGTAGCCGAATCCGCCGCCGAGGGTGAGGCCGCCGACGCCGGTGGTGGAGACGATCCCGCCGGTGACGGCGAGTCCGAAGACGTATGCGGCCGCGTTGAGGTCGCCGAGGGTGGCGCCGCCGTCGACCCGGGCGGTGCGGCGGACGGGGTCGACCCGGACACCGCGCATGCCCGTGAGGTCGGCGACCACGCCGCCGTCGCAGGTGCCGTAGCCGGGGACGCTGTGCGAACCGCCGCGGATGGCCAGCGGCATGCCGCTGCTCCGGGCGTGGTCGACCGCCGCCATCACGTCGCCGGCGTTGGCGCAGCGCACCACCACGGCCGGCCTTCGGTCGATCATCGCGTTGTAGACCCTGCGGGCCTCGTCGTACTCCTCGTCGCCGGGCCCGACCACACTCCCGTGAACGGTGCTCGCCAGTTCCTCGATCGTCTTGGTGCCCATGACAGAAGCTCCTGACCGTGCCGGCCCCCTGGGCCGGCCCGGGCACGAAGCGGGGAGCCGACGATCCCCGACCGGCCTCCCTCCACGGTACGTCGCGAGGGCGGGCCCTACCCGGCGGGAGCCGCCGAGGGCCGGCGGCGGCGCCGCGAGGCCGATCACCGCGGTGCCGGACCGTGCCCGCCCCGGGGAACTGGCCGCCGTCCACGGCGCGGTGACGGGGCGGGAGGTGACGTGCCGGGAGAGTGACGACGTCTTCCCCGGCGTGGGGCCGGCCTCAGCCGACGGTGATCCGCAGCGAGCCGTCCGCCTGCGGGGCCACCGCGACCTGCTCCAGGTCCTCGGCGTGCACGGTCGCGGGGTGCGGCAGCGCCCGCCGGCCGATGCCGACCACCGGCATGCCGGCGGCGAGCGCGGCGGTGATGCCGGCCTCGGAGTCCTCGAAGGCCAGGCAGTCGGCGGGCGCGAAGCCGAGCGCGGCGGCGCCCTTGAGGAAGCCCTCCGGGTCGGGCTTGCTGGCGCCGACCGAGCCGGCGGTGATCAGGGTCTCCGGCAGCGGCAGCTCGGCGGCGCCCATCCGGGCGCGGGCGAGCGGCTCGTCGGCGGAGGTGACGAGGGCGTGCGGCCGGCCCCGCAGGGCCGCGAGGAAGGCGGCCGCGCCGGGGATCGGGACGACGCCGTAGGTGTCGGCGGTCTCCTCGGCGAGCAGCTGCCGGTTCTCGGCGAGGTTGATCTCGACGGGCCGGTCGGGCAGCAGCACGGCCATGGTCAGGTGTCCCTGGCGGCCGTGCACGACGTGCATGACGGCGTCGCCGTCCAGGCCGTGCCGGGCCGCCCAGCGGCGCCAGCACCGCTCGACGACCGCGTCCGAGTTGACCAGGGTGCCGTCCATGTCGAGGAGCAGGGCGCGGGCGGTGAGCGTGACGGGCATGCAGCTGGCTCCTCGGGACGACGTGTTTGTCTCTCCAGGATACAAAAGCATCGGGGAACCGGGTCAGCCGTCGAGCAGGTGCGCGTTGACCGCGCGGGCCGGCCCGGCCAGCTCCGGCAGTTCGACGACCTCCACCCCGGCCGCCTCCAGCAGCGCGGTGCCCTGGCAGGCCTGCACGAACAGGTCCGGCTCGCGCCAGGCGACCACCACCCGCGGCACCCCGGCCGCGATGATCAGCTGGGCGCAGGTCCGCGGCCGCGAGGCGCGCTGCCCGCACGGCTCCAGCGAGCTGTAGACGGTGGCGGTGCGCAGCCGGGGGTCGCCGGCCGGCAGCTTGGCGAGGGCGGCCTCCTCGGCGTGGTTGTGCGCGTCGACCTCGCGGCTGAAGCCCTCGGCGAGCACCTCGCCGTCCGCGCCGACGACCACCGCGCCGACCGAGAAGGCCGTCTCGGAGGGCGGGCACCGGCGCGAGAGCTCCACGGCACGCGCGAGCCAGTACAGGTCGGTGCCGGGCGGGTGGTCGCCGGACGGCTCGTCGCGGTTCACGGGGCGGTCTCCTTCGGGGCGTAGCGGAGCAGGACGACGTCGCCCACCGTACGTGCCTCCAACAGCCGCATCCGCCGGGTGGGCCCACCGGGGTAGGCGGCCGGGCCGAGGAAGCGGGGCGCGTCGGCCTGCCCGACCAGCAGCGGGGCGAGCGCCAGCTGGAGCTCGTCGGCCAGGCCCTCGGCGAGGAACTGGGTGTGGATGCTGCCGCCGCCCTCCACCATCAGCCGCCGCACCCCGCGCGCCCCGAGGTCGTCGAGCAGGTCGCCGAGGCGGACGGTGCCGCCGAGGGCGACGACCTCGGCGAGCCCGTCGAGGGCGGTGCGCAGGGCCGGCGCGGCGGCGTCGGTGGTGTAGACGGCCTTGGCGCCGCCGGTGTGCCAGAAGTTGAGCCCGGGGGAGAGGCCGCCGCTCGCCGTGAGGGTGACCTTGAGCGGGTACGCGGGCCGCCCGGCCGCGACCCGGGCGGCCCGGCGTTCGGGTGAGTTGACGAGCAGTCGGGGGTTGTCGCGGCGCAGCGTGGTGCCGCCGACCAGCAGCGCGTCGCAGCCGGCCCGGACCTCGTCCACCCGGTCGAAGTCGGCCGGGTTGGAGAGCAGCAGCCGCTCCGGTGACGCGTCGTCGAGGTGGCCGTCCACCGAGACGGCGGCGCTCAGCAGGACGTACGGGCGGGGTGGCACGGGGAGGTCTCCGATCTTTCGGCTGCGGCTCCACCGTACGGTCACCGCCCGCCCGCGCGGAGTCCGGCCGTGTCCACGGCATCCTGCGTACGGATTTCGAGCGGTGCCGTTCGCCGTCCGGCCCGGTGCCGTACGGCCGTCGTTCGCGCATGGGCCCCACCCTGGTCCGGTTCTCGATCAACCCCCGACGAAGGGCCCGCGTCCGGTCACCGTTCGCTCGCGCTCGCCGCGGCGGCGTTCGTGCTCGCCTCCGTCCCCGTCGCCGCCGCCCCGGCCTCCGCGGTGACGTACGGCACCCCCACCATCTCCCTGTCGGCGGGCTACCTGTCCGGTGCGGTCGGCGCGACCGGCGACCCGACCGTCACCGTCACGGTGGCGCAGAGCGGCGCCGACGCCTCGGCGCTCACCGTCGCGGCCACCTAGCCGACCCTCGGCGGCAGGTACAAGGGCCTGCGCGACGACCTGATCACCTGGGACAAGGCCAACGGCAACTGCTTCGGCTTCGCCGCGGACGCCGCCTCCGGCCAGGTCCCGAAGCAGATCGACGGTTTCAACGTCGAGGGCCTGGAGTTCGCGCCGGGCAGCACCACCACCGCGTACGTCGCCCTCCGTGCGCCGCTGGTGCCGCCGGCACCGGTCACCAACGACAACCAGCTGCCCGGCGGCTCGGTGCACGCCGCGTTCGGCACCCCGATCACCCTGGACCTGGGCGGGCTGTCCGTCCGCGACATCCGCAAGAACGCCGCGGACCAGTACCTGATCGTGGCCGGCTCCTGGGCCGCGGACGACAACTCCGACCCGTACGCGCTCTACAGGTGGACGGGCGTGGTCACCGACGCCCCGGTGAAGCCGCGCGACCTGCCGACCACCGACGCCGGCGCCTGGGAGGCCGTGGTGGACGGGCCGGACCTCACCGCGCCCGGCGCCCGCGCCCAGCTGATCACCGACGACGGCGCCGCCGACCTGTACGACGACGGCACCGAGGCCAAGGACCTCACCCACCCGGAGTGGAAGAAGTCCCGCACCACCTGGTTCACCCTGAACTGACCCGGCGCGCTGCCGCCGCGGGCCTCAGCGGGCCCGCGGCGGCAGCGGCAGCGGCAGTGCGGGCAGGCCGTCGAGGCTGGTGCCGACGAGCTCCTTGCCCTCGCAGTAGGTGGCGAACTCCTCGTCGGTCTTCCGGTCGAAGTACTGGGCGTGCAGGTCGCGGTCGCCCCGGTAGTCCATGAACGGCACGGCGAACCCGCAGGAGTCGCTGACCCGTTCGGCGTGCACCAGCACCACGGCGCGCAGCCCGGAGCCGTCCGCCGCCGGGTCGAAGTGCCCGATCAGGCCGGCGAAGCGCGGGTCGTCGCGGAACACCGCCTCGCCGCGGCCGTGCACCCGCACCACGGTCGGCGGCCCGTCGAAGGAGCACCACATCAGGGTGATCCGGCCGTTCTCCCGCAGGTGGGCGAGGGTCTCCGCGGTGCTGCCGCCGAAGTCCAGGTAGGCCAGGGTGAGTTCGTCCAGGACGACGAGCGTGCCGGCCCGGCCCTTGGGGGACAGGTTGACGTGCCCGTCGCCGGCCAGCGGCGCCGTGGCGGTGAAGAAGACCGGCTGGCTCTCGATGAAGGCGCGCAGCCGGCCGTCGATGCGTTCGTACGTCTTTCCCATGGTCCGATTGTCGCCGCACGGCCCTTCGGGTGGCCATGTCGACGCTCCATCATCTTGAATAGTGGGACGATATTTCTCGTCAAGCGAGACAGGTCTACGCTCGGCGGCATCGTGAGGAGCCGAGAGGAACCGAACATGACGAACCGTCGGGCCGCCTACACCCACGGCCACCAGGAGGCCGTGCTGCGCTCGCACCGCAGCCGCACCGCCGCCGACTCCGCCGCCTACCTGCTGCCCGAACTCCGCCCGGGGCAGCGACTGCTGGACGTCGGCTGCGGGCCCGGCACGATCACCGCCGACCTCGCCGAGCGGCTCGGCCCCGAAGGCCGGACGGTCGCCGTCGACACCTCCGCCGAGGTGCTCGCCCAGGCCGCCGCGCACGCCGCCGAACGCGGTCTGACCACCGTGCAGTTCGAGGTCGCCGACGTGCACCGGCTGCCGTACGCCGACGGCGCGTTCGACGTGGTGCACGCCCACCAGGTGCTCCAACACCTCGCCGACCCGGTGGCCGCGTTGCGCGAGATGCGCCGGGTCACCGCCCCCGGCGGTGTGGTCGCCGTCCGGGACGCCGACTACGCGGCGATGGCCTGGTACCCCGAACTCCCCGAACTCGCCGAGTGGTCGGCGCTGTACCGGCGGATCGCCCGGGCCAACGGCGGCGAGCCCGATGCCGGCCGCCGGCTGGCCGCCTGGGCGAGGGCGGCCGGCTTCACCGACGTCACCGCGACCTCCAGCAGCTGGACCTTCGCCGACCCCGGGCGCCGGCAGTGGTGGGGCGGGACCTGGGCCGAGCGCACCGAGAAGTCCGCCACGGCCGCCACCGCCCTCGCCGAGGGCCTGGCCGACACCGACGACCTGGCCCGGATCGCCGACGGCTGGCGCCGCTGGGCCGCCGACCCGGACGCCTGGTTCGCCGTGCTGCACGGTGAGGTGCTGGCCCGCCGGTGAGCCGCACCGGTCGGGGCGGTCGGTACCCGCACGGTCTTACCGGGAGTTAACCGCCGCCGTACCGGCCGGTAGCAATCCGGGCCTACCGTCGGCGCACGGGTCCGGCCTGTCCCCCACCGGGCCGGGCCCGTTACCGTGGCGCCATGGACGATCACCGGGTGATGCGGCAGGACGACAACGGCAACCGCTTCCTCGTCGCCACCGGGCTGGGCCGTGCCGAGGCGGAGGCACTCGCCGCCGAG
Organism: Kitasatospora sp. NPDC085879; assembly: GCF_040686255.1. Taxonomy (NCBI): domain Bacteria; kingdom Bacillati; phylum Actinomycetota; class Actinomycetes; order Kitasatosporales; family Streptomycetaceae; genus Kitasatospora; species Kitasatospora sp. NPDC085879. The sequence goes on from NZ_JBFBJZ010000056.1 coordinate 33,290, forward strand.
TTCGAGGCCCGCGGCCACAAGCAGCTGTACTGGGTCGAGGCGGTCGGGCCCCGCGCCCCGCAGCCGGACGCCGAGGTCCGGTACGTGGTCGGCGGCGCCCTGGTGCACCGGGGCCGGGTGCTCGCCGCCCGCCGCAGCGCACCCCCCGAGACGGCCGGCTACTGGGAGTTCCCCGGCGGCAAGGCCGAGCCCGGCGAGACCCAGGCGCAGGCCCTGGAGCGCGAACTCGCCGAGGAGCTCGGCGTCCGCGCCCGCGCCCTCCACCCGCTGCCCGGCGGCTGGCCCGTCCGGCCCGGCCTGGAGCTGCGGATCTGGGCCGCCGAACTGCTCTCCGGCGAACCCCGCCCGCTGGCCGACCACTCCGAGGTCCGCTGGCTCGGCGCCGGCGAGCTCGACGACGTCGAATGGCTCGCCCACGACCGCGAGGTCCTCCCGCACGTCGCCGCCCTGCTCGCCGACGGCTGAGCCCGCCCGCGGCTGAGCCGCCCCCGGGCCGGGTACTCACCCTGCGCGGGGCGGACCCCGCACGGGCCCGTCGCCGATTGCTCCACGCAGCCGAACCGGCGCCGCCGGATCGCGGCCGAATCGGAAAAGACGACCCGCTTGCCGGGATATCAACCCATTGCATGGGGTATGTCACAGTTCGGCAGAATTCATCGGGACCGGCGGGGCGCGGCGGCGCCCCGCCGACCCCTCCGCACCCGGCCCCGGCCGCGGTGCCCAGCCCACGAGCCGGAGGCGCCGTCGGTGTCGAGCACGGGAAACGGCGGGGGAGAGCGGCGGGTCCGACGCCTCCCCCGGCGCGGATCGCAGCGCACGGCCGCCCCCGGCCTGTCCGGCCGCGCCACCGGTGCTTCGGCCGGCAGCGCCGCCGCCCGCGCCCGGCTGCGCCGCGGCGGCCGCACCGGCCCCGCCGAGCAGGCCCAGCAACGCCCGCAGCCCCGCGACATCCCGCCCTCCGCCTCGCCCCGCGGCCGCCCGATCCTGCCCTTCCCCGGCACCCCCGCCCCCGGCGCCAAGATCGCCGAACCGGCCCGCGGCAGCCTCTTCGACGTCGTCAAGGTCGCCATCGCCATCCTCGACACCTCCAGCCGGGTGGTGCTCTGGAGCCCCGCCGCCGAGGACATGCTCGGCTGGCCCAGCGAACTCCTGGTCGGCCGGCGGATCGACCAGCTGATCGGCGACGAGGAGCTCGTCGCCCAGGCCCGGCAGGCCATCCAGGAGACCCTGCGGATCGGCAGCTGGCACGGCATCACCCGGCTCTCCGACCGGGAGGGCGTGAACGTCCCCGTCGAGGTGCGGATCTCACTGCTCGTCGACGGCGACGGCACACCCTTCCTGCAGGTCGCGCTCGCCGACGCCCGCACCGTCGCCGCCGTGGAGCGCGACCTCGCCGTCCGCGACGCGCTGTTCGAGCAGTCCCCGCTCGGCATCGCCGTCCTCGACACCGAACTGCGCTACACCGCCGTCAACCGCACCCTCGCCGAGATGAACGGCGTCCCGATGGAGGAGCACGTCGGCCGCACCACCGGCGAGACCCTCCCCGAGCGGGCCGCCGACGAGATCACCGCCATCCAGCGCCAGGTCCTCGCCACCGGCGAACCGGTCATCGACGTCACCCTCGCCGCCCCCGTCACCGCCCGCTCCGGCTTCCGCTCGATCTCCTACAGCCGGATGACCGACCGGGCCGGCCGAGTCCTCGGCATCTCCGGCACCGTCATGGACGTCACCGAGCGCTACCGGGCCGTCTCCAAGGTCGAGCACGCCCGCCGCCGGCTCTCCCTGCTCAACGAGTTCGGCTCCAGGATCGGCGACCTCCTCGACGCCTCCCGGATCGCCCAGGAACTCGCCGGCGCCGTGGTGCCCCGGCTCGCCGACTACTCCGCCGTGATCCTGCTGCAGGCCGTCGCGCACGGCGACGACCTGCCCCGGCACGGCCACGACCGCCGCACCTCGCTGCTGCAGCTCGGCACCGCCTCCGTCCAGGACGGCCCCGAGGTCGAGGTCATGCTCCGCCGCGGCGCCCGGATCACCTTCACCGAGGAGTCCGCCTTCGGCCGCGTGCTGCGCACCGGCATCCCGGAGCTCCTCAGCGGCAAGGAGGAGTCCGAGGACCTCAGCTACCCCGGCGACCCCAAGGCCCAGGCCGCCCACGAACTCGGCGTGCACTCCCGGCTGGTCGTCCCGCTGCGCGCCCGCGGCATCGTCATCGGCCTGCTGGTGGTCAGCCGGGCCGGCTACCGGGAGGGCTTCGACCGCGACGACCTGGCCTTCGCCGTCGAACTCGCCGACCGGGCCGGCAGCTCCCTCGACAACGCCCGTCTCTACGCCCGGGAGCGCAGCGCCGCGCTCACCCTGCAGCGCACCCTGCTGCCGCAGCAGGTGCCGCAGCCCACCGGCGTCGAGGTCGCCTACCGCTACGTCCCCGGCAGCAGCGGCACCGAGGTCGGCGGCGACTGGTTCGACGTCATCCCGCTGCCCGGCGACCGCACCGCGCTGGTGGTCGGCGACGTCATGGGCCACGGCCTGCGGGCCGCCGCCACCATGGGCCGGCTGCGCACCGCCGTCCGGGTGCTCGCCGCCCTCGACCTACCGCCGGACACCCTGCTGCGGCACGTCCACGAGCTGGCCGACGACCTCGCCCAGGGCCCCGACGAGGCCCTGTTGGCGACCTGTGTGTACGCGGTCTTCGACCCCGTCCGGCGGCGGCTGACCGTCACCAAGGCCGGCCACATCCCGCCGGTGTTGGTGGTGCCCAAGGACGGCGACGGTCCCGCCCCGACCGCCGGCGGTCCGCTGCCCGGCGGCGTCGGCCAGGTGCTCGACCTTCCCTCCGGCGCCCCGCTCGGCGTCGGCGGCGTGCCCTTCGAATCGGTCGAGATGGACGTCGCCGAGGGCGCCCTGCTCGCCCTGTGCACCGACGGGCTGGTGGAGTCCCGGGACAAGGACCTCGACGTGGGCCTCGGCCGGCTGATCAGCGTGCTGGAGCAGCCCTACGCCTCCATCGAGCAGGCCTGCGAGGCCGTGCTCGACACCATGGAGCAGGGCCGCGAGCCCGACGACGTCGCCCTGCTGCTGGCCCGGCTCAGCCACGGCGAGGCCGGCACCCCGACCGCCGGCTGGACCCTGCCCGCCGAGCCGACCGCCGTCTCCCGGGCCCGCCGGCTGGTGCGCGGCACCCTCGCCGAGTGGGGCGCCGAGCACCTCACCGACACCGCCGAGCTGCTGGTGAGCGAGCTGGTCACGAACTCCGTCCGGTACGCCAGCGCCCCGATCGGGGTCCGGTTGACCCTCGGCGAGATGCTGCTGGTGGAGATCAGCGACCCGCTGCCCGACCCGCCCCGCGAGCGGCACGCCGCCGAGGCCGACGAGGGCGGCCGCGGCCTGGAGCTCGTCCGCCGGCTCGCCCTGCGCTGGGGCGCCAGGGCCGAGGGCATGGGCAAGGTCGTCTGGTTCGAGCTCAACCCGGACGATCCCGAGGGCGACTACAGTGAGCAGTAGTCCGGCCACCTCGGGTCGCCGTGCGCAGCGCAGGCGCCCGGCCGCGGACGGTGGCGGCGCCGTCCGGCAGACGGACGGATAAAGTCCGACTTTTCCGATTTCGGGGCGCCGCGGAGCCGGGCCGCACGGCCGCACGGCCGACCGCCGCCGTCCACCGCGCGACGTGCTGCGGAACACCCGGGGACAGCTGCCCGCACGGGCTGGCGCTGATGAAGTGTCATGTGATGAAATGCCCGAATCCATAGGCGTTTTCGAGACACACGGCAGGGCGATCCTGCCAGATCCGTGCACGACGCAGCCATGTCCGACCCAGCTCTTGACCGAACCGCCCGATCCGTGCAGACCAGGCCGGTTCGAACAGCGACGGCCGGGTAAGGAGCACCGCGCGGGCCTCCCCCGATTCGATGTTGTGATGCTCGGGGGCGTGTGCGCTCGCACCCGGATGATGAATACTCGGTCTTCTCGACATCCGGATGGGCACTGGTTGGAGGGGTCGGTCCGTTGAACAGCATTCCGGCGCCGCAGGCGCCGAGCAGCAGCGGTCATGCCGCCGTGCCCGGACAGCCCGGCGCACCCGACGACGAGGACGTCGCCCCGCGCGGCGACGCCGCAGGTCGGGGGCACGGCGAACCAGGGTCGATCTACGGCTACCTACGGGTCGCCACCTTCGCGATCGGCCCCGACGGCCGGATCAGCCACTGGAGCGGCCGGGCCGCCGAGTTCTTCGGCGTACCCACGGCCGACGCCCTGGGCTCCGACCCCATCACCACCCTCGTCCCGCGCGAGCACTGGCAGCGCGGCCGGGCCCGCCTGGAGCGCGTCCTCGCCGGCGAGGAGTGGACCGGCACCACCCCCTACCGGGACACCGCCACCGGCAGCGAGGGCCTCGCCGAGCTCTACCTGATGCCCGTCGACGGCGGCCCCGCCGCCGGCGCCACCTGTCTCGCCGTCGACGTCGGCCGGCTGCGCGGCGTCGAGGCCGGACTCGCCGCCACCGAGGCGGTCTTCGGCCAGACCCCCACCGGCTTCTTCCTCTTCGGCCCCGACCTGCGGCTGCAGCGCGTCAACCGGGCCTTCGCCGCCTGCGTCGGCCGCGCCGCCGAGGAACTCCCCGGCCTCGCACCCACCGAACTCTTCGCCCCCGGCGAGGCCGAGCGGCTGCTCGTCGCCCTGCGCAAGGTGCTGGAGGGCGGCGAGCCGATCCTCGACCTGCGCTTCAGCGGCGGCGTCCCCGCCGCCGGCACCCGCGACGGCCGCCGCCGCTGGTCCGCCGCCCTGTTCCGGCTCAACGGCCCCGGCGGCGTCCCCATGGGCGTGGCCGGCCAGGTGCAGGACGTCACCAGCCGGCACGTCGCCGAACGCGAGGCCGCCGGCGTCCGCCGCAGCCTCGCCCTGCTCAACGAGGCCAGCACCCACATCGGCTCCACCCTCGACCTGGAGACCACCGCCAAGGAACTCCTGGACGTGATCGTCCCGCAGTTCTGCGACGTCGCCACCGTCGACCTCTACACCGCGCTGCTCTCCGGCGACTCCGGCCCGCTGGCCGCCGGCCCCGGCCTGATCGACGGCTCCGGCGAACTGCGCCGGGTCGCCGTCTCCAGCGTGGTCGGCGGCGCCTCCTCCGTCCTCGGCGAGGGCATCGGCGCCGTCCCGGTCGCCGAGGCCGGCGGCACCCTCTGCTACCCGCCGCGCTCCCCGCACGCCCGCGCCCTGCGCACCGGCCGCAGCGTCGTCCCGCAACCCGGGCCCGACCCGCTGCTGCGCTCCACCCTGGTCGTCCCGCTGGTCGCCCGCGACCAGGTGCTGGGCCTCGTCCAGCTGTCCCGGGCGATCGGCTCCGAGCCCTTCGACGCGAGAGACGTCGCCATCGCCGAGGAGCTGGTCTCCCGCGCCGCGGTCTGCGTCGACAACGCCCGGCTCTACCGCCGCGAGCACGAGCGCGCCCTGATCCTCCAGCGCAGCCTGCTGCCCCCGGGCAATCCGGCGGCCACCGGACTGGAGATCGCCCGCCGCTACCTGCCCAGCAACAACAACACCGAGGTCGGCGGCGACTGGTTCGACGTCATCCCGCTGCCCGGCAGCCGCACCGCCCTGGTCATCGGCGACGTCATGGGCCGCGGCCTGCGCGCCGCCGTGGCGATGGGCCAGCTGCGCACCGCCGTCCGCACCCTCGCGATGCTCGACCTCGACCCGGCCGAGGTGCTCGGCGCCCTCGACGAGATCGCCCGCGGCCTCGGCGCCGACGACCCCGCGGGCGGCCCGTTCGGCGAGGGCGGCTCCGAGGTCTACCTCGCGACCTGCGTCTACGCCGTGTACGACGCCGTCACCCAGCGCTGCACCTTCGCCAGCGCCGGCCACCTGCCGCCCGCGCTGCTCAGCCCCGGCGAGCCGGCCCGGATGCTCGACGTCCCGCCCGGCCTGCCGCTCGGCGTCGGCGGCGAGCCCTTCGAGGAGGTCACCCTCACCCTGCCGGACGGCGCGGTGCTCGGCCTCTACACCGACGGCCTGGTGGAGTCCCGCAAGCACCAGCTGGACGAGGGCCTGAGGGCGTTCCGGGCCGCGCTCACCCACGGCTCCCAGCACCTGGAGCAGCTCTGCGACGAGGTGCTGGACGAACTCATCCCGCACCACGGCGAGGACGACATCGCGCTGCTGATGGCCAAGGTCCAGGCGCTGCCGGCCGAATCGGTCGGCGACTGGAAGCTGCCCGCCGAGCCCACCTCGGTCGGCAAGGCCCGCGAGCGGTCCTGCGACTGGCTGATCAACCGCGGCCTGGACGAGCTGGTCGACACCACCGAGCTGCTGGTCAGCGAGCTGGTCACCAACGCGCTCCGGCACGGCCGGGGCGAGATCCGGCTGCGCCTGATGCGCGACCGCACGGTGCTCTGCGAGGTCTGGGACGACGGCTACGCGCAGCCCCGGCAGCGGCGCGCCCAGGAGACCGACGAGGGCGGCCGCGGCCTGCAGCTGGTCAGCCTGCTCGCCGAGCGCTGGGGCAGCCGGCGCACCCCCAACGGCAAGATCGTCTGGTTCGAACTGACGCTCTGACCCCGCCGCCTACGCCGCCCGGGTGGATCTGTCCGCCCGGGCGACGTGTCGTCGCGGCCGGTCGCGTCCCTTGGCCTTTCAGTGGGTGCACTCCCGGATTCCTCGGGCCGGCCGACACCCCGACGGAGGAGCGCATGCGCGCCAGCCGAGCCGCCGACCGGGCCGCCGCCGCGGCCGCCGCCCTCTGCCTGGCAGCCGGCCTCGCCGGCTGCACCGGCGGCTCCTCGGACGGCCCCGCGGCCTCCGACGTCACCGCCGCCGACCGCGCGCACACCCGCGACGGCGGCACCGTCCGCTGGGCGGTCGACGTCGTCCCGGCGACCCTGAACGTCTACCAGCCGGAGGCGGGCGCCGACTCCGAGCTGATCGCCCGCGCCCTGCTGCCCGCGCTGTTCCGGCTGGACGACCGCGGCCGCGCCGCCCCCGACCCGGACTACCTGGCCGGCGCCGAGTCCACCCCGGCCGGCCGCAGCCCGCAGACCGTCACCTACCGGCTCAACCCGGCCGCGGTGTGGAGCGACGGCTCGCCGCTGTCGGCCGCCGACTTCACCGCCCAGTGGAAGGCGCTGTCCGGCGCCGACCCGGCCTTCCGCAGCGACCGGCCGGCCGGCTACGACGCCATCGCCTCGGTCGCCCAGGGCAGCGGCCCGCACGAGATCAAGGTCGTCTTCAAGCAGCCCTACGCGGACTGGCGCTCGCTCTTCTCCCCGCTGTACCCGGCCGCCCGGACGGCCACCGCGGACGCCTTCAACCAGCCCCTCGACGGCGGTTTCCGCACCTCGGCCGGCCCGTTCGCACTGACCGGCTGGGACAAGGACGGCGGCCGCGCCGTGCTCACCCGCAACCCGCGCTGGTGGGGCGACCCGGCGAAGGCCCAGGAGATCGACTTCCTGGCCGTGCCCGCGCCCGGCCGGCTCGACGCGCTGGCCAAGGGCGAGCTCGACATCGCCGCCGTCACCGCGTCCGTCGACCGGGCCGTCCCGGACGGCACCACGGCCGCCGCCCCGCCGGACGCCGCCGCGATGGTCGAGGCCTCCGCGCACGCCCTGCACCGGGCCGAGACACTGCCCGGCCTCACCCTGCACCGGGCGCCCGCCGCCGCCTTCACCCAGCTCACCCTGAACGCGACGAAGGGCCCGCTCGCCGACCAGGCCGTCCGGCAGGCCGTCGCCCGCGCCGTCGACCGGCAGAAGACCGCCACCGCCGCGCTCGGCCCGCTCGGCCTCGGCGCCGTCCCGCTCGGCAACCACCTGCTGGTGGCCGGCCAGGACGGCTACCGCGACAACAGCAAGGCACTCGGCACGGCCGCCGCCGGCACCCTGCTCGACCGGGCCGGCTGGACCTCCTCGGACGGCACCCGCAGCAAGGACGGCAAGAAGCTCGCCCTCGGCCTGCTCATCCCGGACGGCTCCACCACCGCCCGCCGCACCGCCGACGCGCTCGCCGCCGACCTGGCCGCCGCCGGCATCGCGGTCACCGCCCGGCCCGTCCCGGCCGACACCTTCGTCACCGACCACCTCGCCAAGGGCGACTTCGACCTCGCCCTCTTCTCCTGGCCCGCCAGCGCCTACCCGTCCGACACCCGGCCGCTGTACGCCAAGCCGCAGCCCGGCCCGGACGGCCTGCCCGTGGTCGGCCGCAACTTCGGCGGCGGCGGCACCGCCGAGATCGACCAGCTGCTGGACCGGGCCGCCGGCGAACTCGACCCGGCGGCCCGGCAGGGCCTGCTGCAGCAGGCCGACGCACGGCTCTGGCAGCTCGCCGACGTCGTCCCGCTCTACCGCCGCCCCGACCTGGTCGCCGTCCGCGACGGGGTCGCGGGTGCCGGCGCGTACGGCTTCACCACCCCGCGCTACCAGGACGTCGGCTTCCGGCAGGGCTGACCGCGGAGGGGGTGGGACGGGTACGGCCGGTCCGCGCCGCGATGTGATCTTGCACGCGGTACCACCGGCCGTTTCGGCCCTTGCGGGGGCTTCCCCGTACCATGGGGGTAGCCGTGGCATGGTGTGCCCGGCGGGTGGACCGGTAGTAGCAGGCGGAACGGGCGGCCGCGATCGACAGGGATCGCAAGTCGGCGTCACGCAGCCGGGCGCCGAAACCCACGAAACCGGGAGAATCCGCTCCGCATGCCCACGCGCAACGACATCCGCAACGTCGCCATCGTCGCCCACGTCGACCACGGCAAGACCACCCTGGTCGACGCCATGCTGAAGCAGGCCGGCGCCTTCGCCGCCCACCAGCATCTCGACGACCGCATGATGGACTCCAACGACCTGGAGCGCGAGAAGGGCATCACCATTCTCGCGAAGAACACCGCCGTCAAGTACCACCCGAAGGACGGCGGCGTCCCGATCACCATCAACATCATCGACACCCCGGGCCACGCCGACTTCGGTGGCGAGGTCGAGCGCGGTCTGTCGATGGTCGACGCGGTCGTCCTCCTCGTCGACGCCTCCGAGGGTCCGCTGCCGCAGACCCGCTTCGTGCTCCGCAAGGCGCTCACCGCGCGGCTCCCCGTCATCCTCTGCATCAACAAGACGGACCGCCCGGACGCCCGGATCGACGAGGTCATCAACGAGACCTACGACCTCTTCCTCGACCTGGACGCGGACGAGGACCAGATCGAGTTCCCGATCGTCTACGCCTGCGCCCGTGACGGCGTCGCCTCGCTGACCAAGCCGGAGAACGGCACCGTGCCGGCCGACTCCACCAGCCTGGAGCCGTTCTTCTCCACCATCCTGGAGCACGTCCCGGCCCCGGTCTTCGACGAGAACGCCCCGCTGCAGGCCCACGTCACCAACCTGGACGCCGACAACTTCCTCGGCCGCATCGCGCTGCTCCGCGTCGAGCAGGGCGAGCTGCGCAAGGGCCAGACCGTGGCCTGGATCAAGCGCGACGGCTCGATCCAGAACGTCCGCATCTCCGAGCTGCTGATGACCGAGGCGCTCACCCGCAAGCCGGCCGAGGTGGCCGGCCCGGGCGACATCTGCGCCGTCGCCGGCATCTCCGAGATCATGATCGGCGAGACCCTCGCCGACACCGAGAACCCGATCGCCCTGCCGCTGATCACCGTCGACGAGCCGGCCATCTCGATGACCATCGGCACCAACACCTCGCCGCTGGTCGGCAAGGGCGGCTCCGGCAAGGGCGCGGACGCCAAGTCCGGCGCCAAGGTCGACCGCAAGGTGACCGCCCGCCAGGTGAAGGACCGCCTCGACCGCGAGCTCATCGGCAACGTGTCGCTCCGCGTCCTCGACACCGAGCGCCCGGACGCCTGGGAGGTGCAGGGCCGCGGCGAGCTGGCGCTGGCCATCCTCATCGAGACCATGCGCCGCGAGGGCTTCGAGCTGACCGTCGGCAAGCCGCAGGTCGTCACCCGAGAGATCAACGGCAAGACCCACGAGCCGGTCGAGCGTCTGACCGTGGACGTCCCCGAGGAGCACATGGGCGCCGTCACGCAGCTCATGGGCGTCCGCAAGGGCCGGATGGACAACATGTCCAACCACGGCTCCGGCTGGGTCCGGATGGAGTTCGTCGTGCCCTCCCGCGGCCTGATCGGCTTCCGGACGGAGTTCCTGACCTCCACCCGCGGCACCGGCATCGCGCACTCGATCCACGAGGGCTACGAGCCGTGGTTCGGCGCGCTGAGCACCCGCAACAACGGCTCGCTGGTCGCCGACCGCTCCGGCGTGGTCACCGCGTTCGCGATGACCAACCTGCAGGAGCGCGGCGTGCTGTTCTGCGAGCCGGGCACCGAGGTGTACGAGGGCATGATCGTCGGTGAGAACTCCCGCTCCGACGACATGGACGTCAACATCACCAAGGAGAAGAAGCTCACCAACATGCGGTCGTCGAACGCCGACGTCGCCGAGTCGATCGTCCCGCCGCGCAAGCTCTCGCTGGAGCAGTCGCTGGAGTTCTGCCGCGAGGACGAGTGCATCGAGGTGACCCCGGAGACCGTGCGCATCCGCAAGGTCGTCCTGGACGCCAAGGAGCGCGGCCGCACCGCGTCGCGCGCCAAGAAGGGCTGACCCGCCCCGAAGAAGGCTGACGCGGCGTAGCCGCGGACACCGGCCGGCTCCCACCCCCCGAGGGTGGGAGCCGGCCGGTTTTTCGGGTCCCGGGGGCCGGACGGCGTTCGGAATCCGGTGAGACGGACGAGTCCGGTAATCGTGCGTGACCGACCGTCATTCATGACAACTGTCCGTTTGGTGCCAGTTGGGTATGCCCGCAATGTCCAGTTTGTGAAACCAATTCGTCGCGCATGTGACCAAATTGAGATCCGTAATGGTCGGATCCGTATCTCCCGGTGTCCGATAGTGGGACAGTCGAGCTCGGGTCACGGGTCACGCGCAGGGGTGCGCGCCGAACCTCGGGCGAGGAAGCACCGTCCGGTTCCGGCGCCCAAGCCGTCCACCGCAAGTGCGGTGCTCTCCACGTTTGCAACACGGATTCAGGAGGCACACCCATGCGCGGTGCAAGCCAGGCCAAGTGGGTCGTCGCAGCCGTCGCGGTCGCCCTTGCCGCGACCGCCTGCAGCAGCAGCGGTACGTCCGGCGGTGGCTCGTCCGACGGCGCGGTCAACGCCCAGGGCACCTTCAGCTACCAGAGCGCCGAGCCGCAGAACCCGCTCCAGCCGGCCAACGCCATGGAGAACCAGGGCGGCCGCGTCATCAAGCAGCTCTTCAAGGGCCTGGTCGACTACGACCCCGCCACCGGCAAGCTGCGCAACCAGGTCGCCGACAAGATCGAGACCACCGACGCCCAGCACTACACCGTCACGCTGAAGAGCGGCTGGACCTTCCACGACGGCACCCCCGTCACCGCGCAGTCCTTCGTGGACTCCTGGAACTGGTCCGCCAACACCAAGAACGGCCAGATCAACTCCGACTGGTTCTCCGACATCGCCGGCTACGACGCCGTGCACCCGGAGAAGGGCGACCCGACCGCGGCCACGATGTCCGGCCTCAAGGTCGTGGACGACACCCACTTCACCATCGAGCTGACCGGCCCGGTCTCGTACTTCCAGTACAAGCTCGGCTACAACGCCTTCTCGCCGCTCCCGAAGGCCTTCTTCACCGACCCGGCGAAGTACGGCCAGTCGCCGATCGGCAACGGCCCCTACAAGTTCGTCTCGTGGGAGCACAACAAGGCGATCACCGTCGCCGCCTACGACAAGTACGCCGGCGTCGACAAGGCGAAGAACGGCGGCATCGTCTTCAAGAACTACACCCAGGCCGACGCCGCCTACAAGGACCTGGTCTCCGACAACCTGGACGTGCTCGACCAGGTCGACCCGAGCAACCTCGCCTCCTACAAGAGCGACCTCGGCGACCGCGCCGTCGACCAGGCCCAGGGCGCCATCCAGAACATCAGCTTCGCGCTCTACCAGGGCGACTGGGCCGGTGTCGACAAGGCCAAGGTCCGCCAGGGCCTGTCGATGGCGATCGACCGCGACACCATCACCAAGACCGTCCTCAACGGCTCGCGCCAGCCCGCCGACGGCTGGGTCGCCCCCGGTGCGATGGGCTACAAGGCCGGCGCCTGCGGCGAGTTCTGCACGTTCGACCCGGCCAAGGCCAAGCAGCTGATCCAGGCCGGCGGCGGCGTCCCGGGCAACAAGATCACCGTCGTCTACAACTCCGACGGCGGCCACAAGGAGTGGGTGGACGCGGTCTGCAACTCCATCCGCCAGTCCACCGGCGTGGAGTGCCTCGGCGACCCGAAGCCGGACTTCAAGACCTCGCGGGACCTGATCAAGAACAAGAAGGTCCAGTCGATGATGCGTACCGGCTGGGTGCAGGACTACCCGCTGAACGCCAACTTCCTGCGCGACGTCTACGGCACCGGTGCCGCGGCCAACGACGCCGGCTACTCCAGCCCGGACTTCGACAAGCTGGCCGCCGAGGCGGACAAGGCCACCACCGTCGAGAAGACCGCCGAGCTGTACCAGCAGGCCGAGGCCCAGCTGGCCAAGGACATGCCGGCCATCCCGCTCTGGTACTACAAGACCAACTCGGGCTACTCGAACAACGTCCAGAACGTGAAGTTCGACTCGTTCGGCGACCCGGTCTTCACCCAGGTCGAGGTCAAGCAGAAGTAATCCGAGCCGGCACCGCACGGTTCGAACCGACGCGGCCGGTGCCCGGCCCACCCGACCGGGTGGACGGCACCGGCCGCCGTCGCCCTGCCCGCGGGCCGCCCCGGCCCACCGGCGCCGGGCGGGCGCGCGCAGGCCCATGGACCTCTGAACCGGACGACAGTCCGTCAGAGCATTGGATGGAGGCACGATGGGGCGATTTGTCGCGAGGCGACTGCTCCAAATGATCCCGGTCTTCCTGGGAACGGTCACCCTGATCTTCTTCATGGTGCACGTCCTGCCGGGCGACCCGGTCGCCGCGATGTGGGGCGACAAGGCCCCCGACCCCGCCCAGGTCGCGGCGTTCAAGCACGAGATGGGCCTGGACAAGCCCCTCGTCCAGCAGTACTTCGACTACCTGGGCAACCTCCTCACCGGAGACTTCGGCACCGCGATGGACCACCGCAAGGTGATCGACAAGATCACCGCGGCGTTCCCGGTGACGATCCGCCTGGCGTTGCTGGCCTTCGCCATCGAGCTGGTCCTCGGCGTGACGATCGGTCTGTTCGCCGGCCTGCGCCGCGGCAAGGCCTTCGACAAGAGCACCCTGATGCTCACGCTGCTGCTCATCTCGATTCCCGTGCCGGTGCTGGGCTTCGTGTTCCAGAACGTCTTCGCCACCCAGCTCAAGTGGGTCACCCCGACCGTCCAGGACTCCATGAACATGGGTCAGCTCGTGCTGCCCGCCGTGGTGCTGGGCTCCCTGTCGCTGGCCTACGTCGCGCGCCTGACCCGGACCTCGATCGTCGAGAACATCAAGTCCGACTACATGCGCACCGCGATCGCCAAGGGCCTGCCGCGCCGCCGCGTCATCGGCACCCACCTGCTGCGCAACTCGCTCATCCCGGTGGTCACCTTCCTCGGCACCGACCTCGGCGCCCTGATGGGCGGCGCGATCGTCACCGAGGGCATCTTCAACGTCAAGGGCGTCGGCTTCGAGCTCTACCACGCGATCAACCTGAAGGAAGGCGCCACCGTCTCCGGCTTCGTCGTCGTGCTGGTGCTCGTCTACCTCGCCGCCAGCCTGATCGTCGACCTGCTGTACGCGGTCCTGGACCCGAGGATCCGGTATGCCTGACCTGATCGAGAAGAAGAACTCCGAGATCCCGGCCCAGCGCGCCGAGTCGGCCGCCGAGCCCAAGCCGGAGAAGGCCCGCAGCCTCGGCCTCGACGCGTGGCACGACCTGCGCCGCCGGCCGATCTTCATCGTCTCCGCGCTGCTCATCCTGCTGCTGATCGCCATCGCGATCGCGCCCGGCCTGTTCACCTCGGTCGACCCGCGCGCCGGCGACCTGCGCAACCACTACCTGAGCCCGCCGAACTACAGCCACCTGTTCCAGGCCGACTGGTTCGGCTACGACGGCCAGGGCCGCTCGATCTACGCCCGCGTCCTCTACGGCGCCCGGGCCTCGGTCGTGGTCGGCATCTGCGTCACCGCCGGTGTGACGATCCTCGGCGGACTCACCGGCATGATCGCCGGCTACTTCGGCGGCTGGGTCGACACCCTGGTCTCCCGGGTCACCGACATCTTCTTCGGCATCCCGCTGCTGCTGGGCGCCCTGGTCATCCTGAACGCCTTCACCTCGCGCACCGTGTGGAGCGTCGTCTTCGCGCTGATCGCGCTCGGCTGGACGCAGATGACCCGCGTCATGCGCGGCTCGGTGATCACCGTGAAGCAGGCCGACTACGTGACGGCCGCCAAGGCGCTCGGCGCCGGCACCGGCCGGATCCTGTTCAAGCACATCCTGCCGAACGCCATCGCCCCGGTGATCGTGGTCGCCACCATCGCGCTGGGCGGCTACATCGCCACCGAGGCCACGCTGAGCTTCCTCGGCATCGGCCTGCAGGACCCGACCATCTCCTGGGGCATCGACATCAACTCGGCCCAGAAGGTGATCCGCACCGCACCGTTCGCGCTGTTCTTCCCCGCGGGCATGCTGAGCCTCACCGTGCTGGCCTTCATCATGCTCGGCGACGCGGTGCGCGACGCCCTCGACCCGAAGCTGCGCTGAGAGAGGCGGAGAGCACCATGACCACCGTCATCGAGAAGGCCGAGCCGGCCGATCGGCTCACCCCCGGCACCCCGCTGCTGGAGGTCCGCGACCTGCACGTCGAGTTCAAGACCCGGGACGGCGTCGCCAAGGCCGTCAACGGCGTCAACTACTCGGTCGCCGCCGGTGAGACCCTCGCCGTCCTCGGCGAGTCCGGCTCCGGCAAGTCCGTCACCGCGCAGACGATCATGGGCATCCTCGACATGCCCCCCGGCCGGGTCACCGCCGGCGAGATCCTCTACCGCGGCCAGGACATGCTGAAGATGTCCAACGAGGAGCGCCGGAGGATCCGCGGCCGCAAGATCGCGATGATCTTCCAGGACGCCCTGTCCTCGCTCAACCCCGTGCTCTCGGTGGGCTACCAGCTCGGCGAGATGTTCCGGGTGCACGAGGGCGCCTCCAAGAAGGAGGCCAAGGCCAAGGCCGTCGAGCTGATGGACCGGGTGCGCATCCCCGCCGCCGCCCAGCGCGTCGACGACTACCCGCACCAGTTCTCCGGCGGCATGCGCCAGCGCATCATGATCGCCATGGCGCTGGCCCTGCAGCCCGACCTGATCATCGCGGACGAGCCCACCACCGCCCTGGACGTCACCGTCCAGGCCCAGGTGATGGACCTGCTGGCGGAGCTCCAGGCCGAGTACAACATGGGCCTGATCCTGATCACCCATGACCTCGGCGTGGTCGCCGACGTGGCCGACAAGATCGCCGTCATGTACGCCGGCCGGATCGTCGAGACCGCCCCCGTCCACGAGCTGTACAAGAACCCCGCCCACCCCTACACCAAGGGCCTGCTCCGGTCGATCCCGCGACTGGACCAGAAGGGCGAGGACCTGTACGCGATCAAGGGCCTGCCGCCCAACCTCTACCGGGTGCCGTCCGGCTGCGCGTTCAACCCGCGCTGCGAGTCGGCCACCGACCTGTGCCGCACCGAGACCCCGGCGCTGCACCAGGTGCTCGACAAGGACGGCGCCGAGCTCGCCGGCCGCCGCAGCGCCTGCCACCTCTGGAAGGAGACCCTCCATGGCTGAGCCCATCCTGGAGGTCAGGGACCTGGTCAAGCACTACCCGCTCAACCAGGGCATCCTCTTCAAGAAGCAGGTCGGCGCGGTCAAGGCCGTCGACGGCATCTCCTTCGCCCTGCGCAAGGGCGAGACCCTGGGCATCGTCGGCGAGTCCGGCTGCGGCAAGTCGACCCTCGCCAAGGTGCTGATGAACCTGGAGCGGGCCACCTCCGGCCAGGTGCTGTACAAGGGCGAGGACATCTCCAAGCTGTCCGGCGCCGCCCTCAAGGCGGTCCGCCGCAACATCCAGATGGTGTTCCAGGACCCGTACACCTCGCTGAACCCGCGGATGACGGTAGGCGACATCATCGGCGAGCCCTTCGAGATCCACCCGGAGGTCGCGCCGAAGGGCGACCGCCGCAAGGCGGTGCAGGACCTGCTGGATGTGGTCGGCCTGAACCCGGAGTACATCAACCGGTACCCGCACCAGTTCTCCGGCGGCCAGCGCCAGCGCATCGGCATCGCCCGCGGCCTCGCGCTCAAGCCCGAGGTGATCATCTGCGACGAGCCGGTCTCCGCGCTCGACGTCTCCGTCCAGGCCCAGGTGATCAACCTGCTGGAGCAGCTCCAGAAGGACTTCGAGCTCTCCTACATGTTCATCGCCCACGACCTCTCCATCGTCCGGCACATCTCCGACCGGGTCGGCGTGATGTACCTCGGCAAGATGGTCGAGATCGGCTCGGACGAGGAGATCTACGAGCACGCCACCCACCCGTACACCCAGGCGCTGCTCTCCGCGGTGCCGGTGCCCGACCCGACGGGTCGGGAGAACCGCGAGCGGATCATCCTCTCCGGTGACATCCCCTCGCCGGCGAACCCGCCGTCCGGCTGCCGCTTCCGTACCCGCTGCTGGAAGGCCGAGGAGCGCTGCAGCGCCGAGCTGCCGCTGCTCGCCGTCCCGGAGATCGGCGAGGGCCCGGCCAAGCACGCCTCGGCCTGCCACTTCGCCGCCGTGCGCGAGGTGGCCGCCACGGCCTCCTGACCGTCCGGGCGACCCTTCGCGGGCCCGTGGTGCTAACGCGCCACGGGCCCGCGGTGCGTTCGGCACCCATCCGGCCGTATTCAACTCGCGCCGCCGGTGACCCGATCCTTCGATGGGGTGTGATGCGTCATACACCCAGAGGAGGAAGCCTCATGCCTGCAGCGACCAGAGTGCGCTGGGCCGTGGTCGTCGCGACGAGCGTGGTCCTGGTGGCCACCGGCTGCGGCAGCAGTGGGGGCGGGGGCGGAGGCAGCGGCGCCAGCGGAGGCACCGGCGGCATCGTGACCGCCTGGTGGGGCGACCCGCAGAACCCGCTCGAGCCGGCGAACACCAACGAGACCAACGGTGGCGCCGTCATCGACATGATCTTCACCGGCCTGGTCCAGTACGACCCCAAGACCAGTGAGCCGAGCAATGCCAACGCCGAGTCGATCACCTCGGACGACCAGCAGAACTGGACCGTCAAGATCAAGCCCGGCTGGAAGTTCAGCGACGGCACCACGGTGACCGCCAAGTCCTACGTGGACGCCTGGAACTACGGCGCCCTCTCCACGAACAAGCAGCTGAACAGCAGCTTCTTCTCGTACATCCAGGGCTACGACCAGGTCGCGCCGGCGTCCGGCAACCCGACGGCCCAGACCCTGTCCGGCCTGAAAGTCGTCGACGACAACACCTTCACCGTGGCGCTCACCCAGAAGTTCTCCACCTGGCCCGCCACCCTGGGCTACTCGGCATTCGTGCCGCTCCCGGCGAGCTTCTTCTCCGACCACGCGGCGTACCTCAACAAGCCGATCGGCAACGGCCCGTACGAGATCAGCTCGTGGACCAAGAGCGCGAAGATGGAGCTCCGGCCGTTCTCCGGCTACAGCGGCGCGGACAAGCCGAAGAACGGCGGCATCGACCTCAGGGTCTACACCGACACCAACGCCGCCTTCGCCGACCTCCAGGCCGGCAACCTCGACGTCGACAACGGCCTGCCGAACAGCGCCCTGAAGACGATCGAGAGCGACCTCAACGGGCGCTTCCTCAACACCCCGGCCGGCATCATCCAGACGATCGGGTTCCCGCTCTACGACCCGAACTGGAACACCCCCAACGCTCAGAAGGTCCGCCTCGGCCTCGCCATGGCGATCGACCGGGACACCATCACCAAGGTCGTCTTCAACAACACCCGCACCCCCGCCAGCGACTGGACCTCGCCGGTGCTCGGCGCCGCGGGCGGCTTCAAGGAAGGCATCTGCGGCCAGGCCTGCACCTACAACCCGACCCAGGCCAAGCAGCTGGTGCAGGAGGGCGGCGGCATCCCCGGCGGCCAGCTCACCATCTCCTACAACGCCGACGGCCCCCACAAGGAGTGGGTCGACGCCGTCTGCAACAGCATCAACAACGCCCTCGGCAACACCAGCGCCTGCGTCGGCAACCCGATCGGCACCTTCGCGGACTTCCGCAACCAGGTCACCACCAAGAAGATGACCGGGCCGTTCCGCACCGGCTGGCAGATGGACTACCCACTGATCCAGAACTTCCTGCAGCCGGTGTACACCACCGGGGCGTCCTCCAACGACTCGGGCTACAGCAACCCGCAGTTCGACTCCCTGGTCAACCAGGCCAACGCCAACCCGGACAAGTCCTCCGCGGTCAGCCAGTTCCAGGACGGCGAGAAGCTGCTCGCCACCGACCTGCCCGCGATCCCGCTCTGGTACCAGAACGGCACCGTCGGCTGGTCCTCCCGCGTCGACAACGTCCTGCTCAACCCGTTCAGCGTCCCGGTCTACGACCAGATCACCGTCAAGTAGTCGGCAGCGGCGGCCGGGCCCACCGGGCCCGGCCGCCGCCCCTCCGGCGGCCCCCTGGAGGTTCGCATGGGACGCTACGTCATCCGACGCCTGCTCCAGATGATCCCGGTGTTCCTCGGGAGCACCTTCCTCATCTTCGTGATGGTCCACGCGCTCGGCGACCCGGTGAACGCGCTGTTCGGCGACCGGGCCCCCGACCCGGTCGTCGCCCAGCAGATCCGCGAGCAGTACAACCTCGACGAGCCGCTGTGGCTCCAGTACCTGATCTACATGGGCAACCTGTTCCGCTGGGACTTCGGCACCACGTTCAACGGCCAGTCGGTCACCTCGCTGCTCGCCACCGCCTACCCGGCGACGATCAAGCTGACCGCGGTGGCGTTCACCATCGAGGTGATCTTCGGCGTCGGCTTCGGCCTCATCAGCGGCCTGCGCCGCGGTGGCTGGTCGGACAACTCGGTGCTGATCTTCACCCTGATCGTCATCTCCATCCCCACCTTCGTCACCGGCTACGTGCTCCAGTACCTGGTCGGCGTGCAGTGGGGCATCCTGCCCGCCACGGCCGGCGAGGACCTCAGCCTCGAATCGCTGCTGCTGCCGGGCATCGTGCTCGCCTCCGTCTCGCTCGCCTACGTCGCCCGCCTCACCCGAACCACCGTCGCCGAGAACTCCCGGGCCGACTTCGTGCGCACCGCGGTGGCCAAGGGCCTGCCCCGCCGCCGGGTCGTGCTCAACCACCTGCTGCGGAACTCGCTCATCCCGGTGGTCACCTTCCTCGGCGCCGACCTCGGCGCGCTCATGGGCGGCGCGCTGGTCACCGAGCGGATCTTCAACATCCACGGCGTGGGCTACTACCTCTACCAGGGCATCGTCCGCCAGAACACGGCCACGGTGGTCGGCTTCGTGACCATCCTGATCATCATCTACCTGGCGGCCAACCTGCTCGTCGACCTGCTCTACGCGGTCCTGGACCCGAGGATCCGTTATGCCTGACCAGGAGAAGTACAACAAGGCGGACCCGCTCGCGGACGCCGGCACCGAGGAAGAGGAGATCCAGAGCGCCGTCGAGAGCCGCACCTTCGACCTCGGCACCATGGAAGCGCAGACTTTAATCAAGAACGAGCGACTCGATGACGAACGGGGAGTCCCCGCGGCCGACGACCGCGTCAAGCCGCGCAGCCTGTGGCAGGACGCCTGGCGGGACCTGCGCCGCAACCCGATCTTCATCATCTCCGGACTGCTCATCAT
>NZ_JBFBJZ010000057.1:0-52401 GCF_040686255.1 Kitasatospora sp. NPDC085879
GGCCCTGCCGTGGTGGCGGGGCCGGCGCTGGTCATGCGGAGGCGCGGTTGTTCTACGTGCACTGGAGGTCGATGACCTGGTAGAAGGCGTTGCCGGTGTCGGCGACCTCCCACACGGCGAGCAGGACCTGGTGGCCGGCGTTGCGCTGGGGCAGGCGCAGGGTGTGGGTGACGGGATTGCCCGGGTTGAGCTGGTGCTCCCAGTAGGGCTGCTCGGCGAGCTGGACGCTGTGGAAGGGCTTGGGCTCGAACTGGGCGCGCGTCAGGGGCTGGTTGGGGTCCCAGCCGTTCTTGGTGAGGAAGTAGTTGAAGCGGCGGGTCTTGTGCTCCGCGTGGAACCCCCAGGTGATCTCCAGGTTCTGACCGGAGGTGACCTGGTGCTTCTTCCAGTCGGTGTCGACCGCGTCCAGGGGGGCGGCGAAGTCCTTCCCGGCGCTGGCGATCTTCCCGTCCGCCGGCGGCTGGACGTTGCGGATGTCGTCCGGGGCGAAGGGATCGGCCAGTCCCGCCTGCGCGGCGGGGAAGAACTTGCCGGCCTCCAGGCCGTTGGCCTGCCAGCTCTCCAGGTAGAGCTGGGCCCGGGAGGGAGGAGAGCTGACTGCTCCGTGCATGATGTCCATAAGAAGCTCCTCACGCTACGCGTACGCTTACGTACTAAACGCTACAGCCTGGCCTCTGGCGAGCCGGTATTCGACCCACGAACTCGCGGCGCAGGCTGCCGCGATCAACGCAAGAGCATCTGCTCTGGACACCAAGCGCGAGATGCTCAGGCACCTCAAGGCACCTACCGCGCTGGCCCGAGTCCGACCAGTCCATCTTCGATGTCATGAATGACTGTCGATCCAACTACGGCGGCACCCCGCCCACCTTCGCTGTCACAGGTCAGGCAGCGCGCGTCCGTTGTCATCCGACCCAGTCGTCGTCTCAACGAAGGCAGGCGACGGCGGTTCTTTCTCTTCAACGTAGTCGCCGCAGGTCAGGTCCCGCGCCGACCAGCTTTCGCTGACAACCGGCGGCCGCGTCCCCGGTAGGCCAAGCAGTTCCTTGGCGCTCAGCTGTCTGTTCGGTTCCGGACGTCGGCGGTCATCACCTCGACGAGCTCCGCGTATTTGGCTCTGTCCTGCAGTTGCTCGCGTAGGTCCTTCGGTCCCGCGAAGCTCAGCAGCTTGCCCCGGAGCGGTTGGTTCGCGACGAGCAAGGCCTCGGAGAGTTTCGTGCCGACATCGAGGTCGTCAGCACCCACTCGATGCACCGTCTCAAGCAGGGCCGCGTACTTTTCGCGCCTATGCACCTGCCATGCCGCGGCGCGCTCCAGTTCCTCCACCATGATGGTGGCCCCGCTGGTGTGCTTGGCTTGACGCACGCCGAACCACCCGCCTGCCACCGCGCCGAGCAGGCTCGCCGCTCCGCTGATCAGTGCTACCGAAGCTGTATCGGCCATACGCCACCTTCCTGTCTTGGTGAGGTGAGCAAACCCAACGAGGTGGTCAGCCCACGACCGAGGCGGAAGCGTCGGCCCGCCTGGGCGCTCTCCTCACCATCACCCGTTGCGGAAGGTCTTGCCACAGCAGCCGATGCGTTCGCACCAACCGCAGTGGTCGGGCCCGAGCGTCAGCCCCCGGCGCCGGCGGCTGGCACTCGACCGCGCGCCGGAACGCCAGGGACAAAGCGATGAGCCCTTTCAGCTGTCACTCGGGCAAGGTGAGGCCATGTCCGCCGTTGACGACCGCCCGAACCGGCGTGAATCGTGCTCGGTTGCGCTACTAGGTGCCACGGCGATTCCGTCACCCGATCGGTGGCCGCCCTGAAAGGGCTCGATGACTCAGCACTACATGCCCGGAAAGTTCTGCGCAGACCGTGCGCGCTGGGCCCGCGACTGGGTCACCATGGGCCCTTGAATGAGACAGAACCCCAGTCGCCTGACTTTGTTGAGACGACGACTGGGTTGGATGACAACGGACAGCGCGGGCTGATCGCGCCACCGGCCCCGACCGCACCGCGCATTGCAGAAAGGCATTTTCGACTGTAAGGTTCATGGCGCGCCCGCCCCTGCGGGATTCCCCTCCCGGCCGAACCTGGAGACGTCGAATGACTCAAGAGCACGCTCCGCTACCGATGCCCCTACGTGCGATCGCGGCGCGGTACGACGTCGCGGAGCAGGCTGCTCGGCGCTGGTCAAAGGACGAGACGTTCCCGGAGGCTGCGAAGAAGGGTCGCTGGGATCCGGCCCTGGTCGACCGGTGGATGCGGCTGAACAATCCCGGCGCCTGGGCCTATGCCCAGCGCCGCGAGGGGAACGAGAACCCGCTCGGCCTGCCCGAGCTCCCGGAGAAGGAGCTGCTCGACGCCAGGCGCTTCGGCGAGATGATGGCCCACCTACGGCCGAACCTGCCGGAGGGCGAGCGGGCAGTGCCACCGACGACCATCCGCACCTACGAGGCGCGCGGCTTCGTCCCCGCGGCGGACCGCCGGCCAGAGGACGGCGCGGAGCCGGCCGTCGACTTCGTGGGCTGGTACTGGTCCACCGTCCGCGAGCGCATCTACGCGAGCCGGCAGCTGTCGGCCACGCGCGTCGCGGTGACCGCGGCCGGACGGGAGGAGTCCTGATGGCCGGCGCACGCAGCTTCGTCACCCGCCAGGACATCCGGGCGAAATACGGCGTCGGAGCCAACGTCGTCACGGGCTGGATCACCCGACCCGGCTTCCCGGCCGCACAGGCCCCAGCAGCCGCAGGGGCCGGCCGCGGGCGCGAAGCGGAGCAGTTCGACGAGGCGGCGGTGGACAACTGGGTACTCAACCACGAGAACCAGCTGTGGCTGGCTACCCACGAAGGAGAAGATGCCGCCAGGGAGGCGGCGCTGCGCCGGCTCCCGCAGGGCAGTCTCGGGGACCTGCTCGACCTGGACGACTTCCGCACCCTCCTGGGGGAGTTCAACCGCGGCAAGCCGATCGCCCGCGGGACCATGCAGTCCTACCGCAGCCGCGGGCAGATCCCGGTGGCGGACCGCCGCGAGGGCGACGGCCTCAGGCCGGAGGTCTACGAGGACATGTGGCTCCGCAGGACGGTGTACGACTACATCGTCAACCAGCCCGGCATGGGCGGGCGCGGCGTGAGACGAGCGACAAAGAAAGATCCAAAGACATTGCAAGATGAGCATTAGAGCTGTAAAGTGGTTCCCGTGAAGGCGGCGGACGCCCACGGGGAACTGCGGAGGCAGCAAGTGAAGAAGGAAGTGCGGGATCTGACGAAGGCCCTGGAGAAGCAAGGGTTCGAGGTCACTCCCTCCAAGAGCGGTCACCTGATCGTTCGCCTGGACGGGCGGCGGATCGCCACCCTGGCGGGCACTCCTTCCGATCACCGCTCCTGGCTGAACACCATCGCCGTGCTCCGCAAGGCCGGGTTCGTCTGGAAGCGCTGAACCACCACGGGCCCGCCGGGACACCGGCGGGCCCCCACCCCCTGCACCAAACCGCCCGACCAGGAGGACCACGATGACCACTCAGGACTGGAGCGTCCTGGTCGAGCTCGACGCGACCAACGTCTCCGACGACACCCACGACGAAGTGCTCGCCACACTGTCCGCACACGCGGCCAACACCACGACCACCGGCAACGGCAACTTCGCCGTCATCCTCAGCGTGGCCGCGGCCAACCCGGTCGAGGCCGCCCAGGCCGCCGTCGACCTGCTCCTGTCCGCTGCGCCGCCCGAACTCGGCGACCGCCGCGTCGTCGGCCTGGAAGTCGTCACCGAAGCCGAGCAGGAGCGGCGCAACGCCCAGACAGCGAACTGACCCCCCTGCAGCACCGCGTCCGCCGCGGCCACGCCCCGACAACCTGCGCTCACCCGCCGCTGGCCAGACCCACCCACGGGTCCGGCCGGCAGTCATTTCGACGACTTCATTGCCCTGAAGGTGCGGTGCGGGGCCATTCGAAGTAGGCGACTTCGCTGCCGTATGTCAGGAAGCCTGGGTAGCAAGCTGCGACAGCATGGGCCCCGTACGGCAGGTGTGTATTTGGGGGTGGCAACGGTAGACGGCCTTACCGGTGGCAGAGTGACATCCGACGCCAGCCCCTAGCAGCACCAGCGGCGGGCCAACCTGCGCAGCACCGCGGCGGGCTGAAGCTGCACCCCGACAGTTGGCAGGCAAAACGCTTCGGCCACCGCCTGTCGGTGCTCGTCCTCCTCGCTTTGGACTGGGAGGACCGCTCGGACCACCGTGGGCTTGAGCCTGCGGCTACCTGACTGAGAAGTCATCTCATTTGGTGATTCTGCGGTGGCAGATGAGGGCGGCGGCGATGGTGGCGAAGGCCGCGAAGTGATGGGCTTTGCGTTCGTAGCGGCGGTGGAGCCGGCGGAAGCCGCCGAGCCAGGCGACGGTTCGTTCGATGACCCAGCGGTGTCGGCCGAGGCGGGTCGAGGACTCGATGCCGCGGCGGGCGATGCGGTGGGTGATCTGTCGTCGTCGCAGGTAGGAGCGGATGAATCGGTGGTCGTAGGCTTTGTCGCCGTGGAGCTTGCCGGGCCGGCGGCGTCGGGGTCCGCGGCGGGAGCGGATCGGTGGGATCGCCTCGACGAGCGGGATCAGGGCCTGGCTGTCGTGCAGGTTGGCGCCGGAGATCGCGAGCGAGATGGGCAGACCGGTGCGTTCAGTGAGCAAATGGATCTTCGACCCGAACTTGCCCCGATCGACAGGATTCGGACCCGTCAGGTCCCTTTTTTCGTGGCGCGCATGTTCACCGAGTCGACCGCGCACCTGGACCAGTCCAGCTCGCCCCGGGCGCCGAGTTCGTCCAGGACCAGCCGGTAGCGCTTGGCCCACACCCGGGCCGCGGTCCACTCCGTGAAACGGCGGTGCGCGGTCGGTCCGGACGGCCCGAAACAGGGCGGCAACTGCGCCCACGTGCAGCCCGAGGTGGCCACGAACACGATCGCGGCCAGCACTTCCCGGTCCCCGTGCCGGCGCCGGCCACCGCCCTGCGGCCGGGTCGGCGCCGCCGGCACCACTCGCTGGAACAACTCCCACAACTCGTCCGGCACCAAGCGCTCCACGATCGTCACGCGGACAGCCTACAAGTCCAAATGAGATGACTTCCGAGTCGCCCCTGCAGGTGAGCCGATTCCCAAACCCACGGCCGGAGATACGTCACCGGTCTACCCTGACCCCGGGTGTGCCTGGGAGGAGAGAACTGATGTACCAGATGCGCGAGGCGACGGCCTCCGACTCCAAGCCGATCGCCGAGATGGTGCGGTCCCGCTCCGCGTGGCTGTCCGCGCGTGGGCTGGGCGAGTGCGCGGACACGGCCGACGAGTACGGCTCGCAGGCGGGGAACCCGGCTTTCCCCGTGTGGGTGCTCGAGCACGAGACCGACGGCGTCGTCGGCTGCACCTCCACCTACGGCAACGACGCGCTGCCCCCGTTCGCGTTCAGCGACGAGGAGCGCGCCGAGCCGACGCTCTTCCTCGCCACCACGTTCACCGTGCCGAACCCGCACCGCATCGGCCGGTTGATCGCCTGGTGGGCGCTGAACCGGGCCGCCGAGCGGGGCCTTACCTGGGTCCGCCGCGGCACGGGGCAGGAGCAGCTCGCCCGCTACTACCAGGAGGCGCAGGGCTGGGACCTGCTGCGTGTCGTGGACCGGCGTGGGGCGAAGGTCTTCTTCCTCCAGCGCGAAGCCGCAGCGGTACCGGAGCTGGCCGACCTGATGGCTGGCCGCGGCCTGTAGCAGCGCGCCGAGGGCCCGCAGCAGAACGTTGCTGCGGGCCCTCTGGCGTGTTCAGCGGCGGGTGAGTGCGGAGTCGGCCAGCAGCGCGAAGACGACTTCGTGGTCACTCGCGGCCGGGGTACCAGCCTCCAGTCGGGCGGCGACCTGGCCGAGGCCGTCGGGGTCGATTAGTCCGGCGTCGATCAGCGGGGAGCCGTCGGCCAGGATCTGGCGGGCGCGGGGCACCCCGTAGCGGCGCATTGCCTCGGTGATGATCTGCTGGAAGTTCTCCACGATCGGCGGCCGGGCCACCTGGGACGGCATGCCGGTGCGGGCGAGGATCACCCGCATCAGCTGCTTGTCCTGCCGCCATTTCAGCGGTAGCCACTCGCAGAACCGCACCAGCGCCGGATCGGTGAGCGGGTGGGCCGGCCACAGGCCGTGGCGCAGGAATGCCGGGCCGCAGACCGCCTTCGCCATCAGCGTGGTCTCGGGCACGACCGCGGCCGGGGTGATCGCCTTGTCGATGTCCGGCAGGAGGGCCTGGGCTGTGCGGCCGAGCCACGGCGGAGTATCGGCCGGCTCGAACCCTCCCCAGCCGCCGGTGTCCTCGGCCGCCGTGATGGCCATCAGCTCGTCTCCGCCGATGCCCGTGAACACCGCCTTGATGCCCGCCTCGGAGAACCGGCCCGAGAGGGCGTCGAGGGCGTCGGCGTAGATGTCGGTGGTCGGCGAGACCCACACGGGGCGGCTGAACCGGGAGGCCGGCCCGTACGGCAGGTGGTTGGCGGCCTGCACGGTCAGGCTCGACCAGCCGGACGCGATGTGCTCCAGGACCAGCTGCAGGCGCTCGGTCTGCTGGGCGCCACGCTCGGCGTCGAGGATGACCGTTCCCGCGGTCACGCCGGCCCCCTGCGGTGTCGTGCGCATGGCCAGGGCGACCGTGGTGGAGTCCATGCCGCCGGACAGCTGTACCGCGGTCTTGGAGCCGGTCCACGGCAGGCGCGTGACGGCCCGCTCCAGCAGGTCGGCGAACAGCGGGATCGGGTCCTTGCCCTTCTGGAGCGAGCGGGCCCGGGTGTGCTCCGCAGGATCGGGGAACTGGATGGCCAGTGACCCGTCCGCCGCGAAGTGGGCTGTTGCCCGCTCGGTCAGGAGCCGGACGTCCTGCCAGAAGGTCGCCGCCGAGTACCGGGCGCGCAGGGCGAGATGCCGGGTGATGGCGAGGTGGTCGAGCCGGTCCGGGTGCTGCTGGTCGCGAAGGCTCGCCAAGTCCCAGGAGCCGTGCAGGACACCGGCGTCAGCGGCGAGGTATTGGGGGGAGGTGCAGGCGGTGCCGGTCGTGACCTGGATGGCCCGGCCGGGTTCGACCTGCACGGCGGTCCAGTCGTCTCGAAGCTCGCGCAGCTCTCGGAAGGCCTTGTCGTAGGCGTCGGGTGAGACGGTGACCACCTCGGGTCGAGCCGGACGCTCGCTGCTCCTCCTGGCGACGGAGGTGAACAGGGTGCGGGTTCCGTCGGTGAGGGCGGCCTGCTCGGTCAGGACGTGACGGTACGGCTCGATCCAGGACGTCCCGCACTGCCAGCGGCTGGCGCGCCAGATCCAGTCCCGGCCGGGGAGGTTGTCGTCGTGGGTGATGCGAAAGTGAAACATGGCAGTCGGCCCTTCGTGCGCCGGTCAGGATGGACGCGGCCCGGCCGCAGCGGAGATGCCGCTGCGGCCGGACGAGGGACTGTCAGACAGCCGTGGTGTCGTACGTCTGGACCGAGTCGCTGGACCCAGCGATCTTCTTGTACGAGTACCGGTCGGTGGTGTCCATGACCTCGTACGCCGGCTCGTCGCCGAAGATCCGGCCGGCGGCCTCCAGCAGCATCCGCTCGTCGGTGATGATCACAGGCCTGTTCCCTTCACCTGGGCTTGGACGGCCTCCCTCACCAGAACGGCGAGGGAGGCCCGGCACCAGCAGGTTGCCGGTGCCGGCGCCGACCCGGGGTGTGCCACTGGTTGGCCGGCGCGTCACCAGGTAACCGCTCGGGTCCCGCACGCGGCAGGGCCCAAGGTCAACCTGCAAACGGCATGCAGAACACGCACACGCTGTGCACGGCCTGTCGCTCCAGGTGTACCGTCAGGAGCGTTGCCACACTCCCGAGTTGGAGGACAGATGGCGGTGCCAACGGCCGATGGCCGGGAGATCGGAGCAGTGATCCGGGGCGCCCGGGCAGAAGCCCGGATGACGCAGCAAGACCTCGGAGCGAAGTGCGGATACTCCGCTTCCACGATGAGCCGCGTCGAGGCCGGCTCGCTCCGGCCGGCGCCGGAGACCCTGCTGCGCATCGCGGAGGCCCTGGGCCTGCCGCCGCAGCGCTTGGGTGTCGTCCCGGTCCCGGCGCAGCGGCGCGCCTCCCCGAGCTGCTCCCCCGCGGCCAGTCCGACGGCTAGGGTGGCCGACGGTGTGATGCACGCTCAGCAGGAGGTCCCCGTGCGACGTAGAGAACTGCTGGCCGGCATGGCGGGCACCGCAGCCGCCGCCATCATCCCCACCCCTGCAGCGGCAGCGGCCGCCCCGGCATCGGGCGAGGACCTGGCCGCCGCACTGGAGCGCGCCCTATACGCCCCGGACGCCATCAGCCCGGCGTCGGCGGCCGTCGTGGAGCAGCACCTGGCCGCCGCCCGGGGCGACTTCACCGCGGCCCGCTACGGCCACCTCGGCCAGGCCCTGCCCGGACTCATCGGCGCTGCCGAGGCCAGCCGCGACGCGGCGGTTGGCGCCGCCCGGGAGCGGGCGCACTCCACCGTCGCCCGCGCCTACGTCCTCGCGACCGAGCTCGCCGTCAAGCAGCACTCCGACATCGCCTGGGCCACAGCCGACCGCGCGCTGACCGCGGCCCGCGCCGGCGGCAGCCCGGTCATCATCGGCGAGGCCGCCCGGGTCCTGGCCATCACCATGCGCCGCTCCGGTCGGCCCGCCGCAGCCGTCGACCTGCTGCGCCGCACCGCCGCGGACCTCGCCGACCGGCACGGCGCCGCACCGCAGGCCGTCGCGGCGACCCTGCTGTTCACCGCGGCGTACACCGCCGCGTGCGACCGGCGCCGCAGCGACGCCCTCGACCTCATGGCCGGCGCCGACGAGGCGATCCGCCGGCTCCCGGCCGGAGCACCGCCGGTGGCGCTGTTCACCGTCGACGCGACCGCCGCGCAGCGCGACCTCTACTGGATCGGCGTGCACAACGCCCTCGGCACCCCGGACGAGGGCGTGCCATACGCCGCACGCCTCACCGCTGCGGCGATGCCGACCGCCGAGCGCCGCGCCCGCCTCGGCAGCGACACGGCCCGGATGTGGCACCGGCTCGGAGACCCGCGCCGCACCTTCGCCGCGCTGCGCCTCGTCGAGCAGGCCGCCCCGGAAGAGGTGCGGCGCCCGGCACTGCGCGCGCTGACTGCCGACCTGCTCTACTCCCCTGCGCCGCTGCCGGGGATCAGGGAGTTCGCGCGAAGGACCGGCGCAGCCACCTGAGTACGGGGCGTCGGAACGATGCCGAACTCCTGGTTCTGGCGCTTGGACTCGAAGTAGCGCAGCAGGATGCTCTCGACGACGCGGGTGGGCGGCCACGACTCGTGGATTTGGTTCAGCCTGGGGTGCCGGAACCGCCAGCTGTCGCCCTTGGCCGGCACAGGTTCCAAGCCGTTGCACGGGAGGAGGACACGGACCGACCCGAGCAGTCCTTCGCCGTGGCCGTCGTCCCATCGGACTGCGGCCTCCAGGTCGACCGTGCCTGCCCCACCGGCTTCCCGCTCCTCGTACTGGCGAATCCAGTCCGACAGTGGCCGGTACGCCTCGAACTCCAGCGTCTCGCTCTGGCCAGTCTCCAGGGTCAGAGTCAAGCCCTCGCGGAAGAAGCTGAGGTTCGGGCCCTCAGGGGCGAACTGCCCGCTGATCGTGACAGTGGCGTCCGGCCCGAGTTCTTGACCATGCAGGCGTAGCGGAGGCCGACCCTCTGTCGGGTAGACGTGGTCCCGCTCCGGGGGCACGCCGGGGCGTTCTCGGCGATGCCGGGATACAGCGGCTTGAAGCGCGGGCAGCAGGGTGGCCCGGCGCACGCACTCGTGGTGCTCGGCTGGCTGGCGGGCCCGCGGGCAGACCTGAGCGCCAGGCGGCGGCCCCCGGCCGATGTGCCAGCATGCCGTGTACCAGAAAGGGATTGACACTTACCGCACGTCAGCGCCGACTACTACGGTGCCGCCATGAACACTTCGGACAACTGTCGATGGTCTCGCGGCGGTGAGGTCCGCGGCGCCGAGGACGGCGCATAGCTGGCGGACGCTCAGAGGACGCTCGTTCCGGCGCGCGCACCGGCGATCCGGCCCCCGGTGCAGTTTGGTGCTATTGCTGTCCCGGATTTCGCAGCAGGGCACCAAAAGTTCATGCCCCCTGGTGAACCGGTAGGCGCTCCTGGCGGCTTGTCGGCAGGTAGGCGAAATATTGGGTGATTTTCCACCAAGGATGGATGTCCGATTTGTAAATATAGGCCCTCTTTGTCAGCGGCCGCGTCCGCGGCATGTCCGGCAGCGGCCGAAATCGACTGCGCCGAGGGCCCAAACTTTCGTATGGTGACCCTGCGGTACTCATGATGCACATGGGGTGGCCACCACATGCCCGCATATGCGTACAACTCGGACATCGAGTTGATCTGGGGGGATTTCGCGCAGAGTAACCCGTCTCGATCACTCTCTGTTGAGGTGTAGGGGGAACTGCCCCGCGATGACGCGGAGCGACTATCAGAAATCTCGCCGGCCACGCCGCGGATGCGAACTCTAATCCGCCTAAAGGCACGCCCGGCCGGATAACGGACAGCCGATCAGCGGTTTGAGGATGAGTATGAGGAAAACGGGGAATTCCGCCGACACGGCGGAGAAGGCGGGGGGCGCAGCCCTCCCCCAGCAGGGGACACCCGCTCCTGCGAACAGGATCCCGACCCAGCCCCGCGAGCGGCGGCCGGGAGTAGCAGTCCTGGCCCTGCTGGTCGTACTCGCATGCTCCCTGGGGTTCGCCGTCCTGCTCCGCCAGGCCGGCGAGCGGGTCTCCGCCGTGGAGATCACCAAGCGAGTCATGCCCGGCCAGAAGATTCCCGCTGACGCGCTGACCGAGGTCCAGGTCGCCAAGGACAGCAACCTGAAGTTCGTGCCCTGGGAGCAGCGAGGCATCCTCACGAACAAGTACTCGGCTGCGGTCGAGATCCCGGCCGGCACGCTTCTGACCGGCCCGATGCTGACCGACGCCGCGGGCCTCGCCGGCGACCAGTCAGTAGTCGGCCTCTCCTTGAAGTCGGGCCAGTTCCCACCGGGTCTGAAGGCCGGCGACCGGGTTCGGGTGATGTGGGTGGGCCGGGACGCGGCCGCGAAGGGCTCGACCTCCACCAGCACCTCCGGCGCTCAGGGCGTCTCCGGAGCGGTCGAGCTGGTCGGCTCCGCCACGGTGCGCGAGGTGTTCAGGCCGGCGAATGGCGATGTCAGCTCCGCGCTCTCGCTGTCCGTGCTGGTGCCCGCCGCCTCCTCGGGGAGTGTCATCCAGGCCGCCTCGTCCGGCGAAGTCGGCTTGGTCCTCATCGCCTCTGCCCCGTAGTAAGGCTGCACGGAGACCGACATGTCGCTGATTCTCATCGCGTCCGCCAAGGGCGCCCCTGGAGCGAGCACTACCGCGCTCGCCATGGCCGGGGTATGGCCCCGCCAGTCCCTCCTGGCCGAACTCGACCCGCTCGGCTCCGACCTGGTGTACCGGCAGGTCGCCCCGAACGGGGATGTCCTGGACCCGAACAAGGGGATGTTCTCCCTGGCCCTGCCGGCCCGCGGCGTCCTGAGTCCCGACGTGGTCCGCGAGCACACGCAGCACCTTCCCGGTGAGCAGCAGGTCCTCCTCGGCCTGTCCCGTCCCGAGCAGGGAGCGGCGTGGGGCGAGCACTGGGACAAGCTCGGCCGTGTGCTGGCCGCCCCCGGCACGACCGATGTCATCGCGGACATAGGGCGCCTCTACCCCGGTGCTCCCGCTTCGGCGCTGCTGCGCCATGCCTCGCTGATCCTGCTGGTGTCGCGCGCCAACGCCGAAGATCTCGCCCATGTCCGGGCAAGGGCGGCCACCGTCCACCAGCAGATGTCCGCGGGTGGGCGCCGCGGCGCTCCCATCGGCGTACTGCTGGTGGCCCCGCTGCGCAAGCAGGCCCAGGCCGTGGACACGGCGACCCGGGTCCTGGCCAGCGGCGGGACGCCCGCTCAGGTGGCCGGCGTCGTGGCGTTCGACCCGGACGCGGCCGAGCAGCTGGCCGGACGGCGACGCGGTCGCACCCACAAGACGCAGCTGGTCGGGTCGGTGCGCGGCATCGTGGCCGGCCTGGAGAACCGGTTCGGTCTCGGCCGCACCGCTGAAGCCGTCCCCGCTCGCGAGGACCTGGAAGGAGCAGCCCGATGACCACCACCGTGGAATCGGCCGTCGACTACGGCCTGGTGAAGGTGCTGCGGGAGCGGACGGGTCAGGTGCTGCAGCAGCGCCGCCGGGCTCTGGAGGTCGGCGACCGGCAGCTGTCCGACGCCGACCTGCGCGCGCTCTCCCTCGACATCATCGCGGACGAGCTGCAGGCGTTGTCGGCCGAGCGCATCAACAGCGGACAGGTGCCCGTCTCCCTGGACGAGGAGGAGTGGCTCACCACCGCGGTCGCGGCCGCCCTGCACGGCGCGGGCCGGCTCCAGCCGTGGCTGGAGAACCTCGATGTCGAGAACATCGACGCGAACGGCTTCGACGAGGTCTTCGTCAGCTTTGCCGACGGGTCCCAGGAGAAGGTCGGCCCGATCGCCGAGTCGGACGCCGACATGATCGAGCAGATCCGGGTTCTCGCAGCGACCTCGGGCCTCAGCAGCCGTCCCTTCGACGCTGCCAACCCCCAGCTCGACCTCCGGCTCCCGGACGGCTCCCGCCTGTCGGCGGTCATGAGCGTGGCGCACCGGCCGGGCCTGTCGGTGCGCCGCAAGCGCCTGCGCGTGGCCCGGCTGTCCGACCTGCGGGCCAACGGCACGCTGACCCCGGAGATCGTGGCCTTCCTGACCGCGGCCGTGCGCGCCCGGCTGAACATCATGATCGCGGGCGAGGTCAACGCCGGTAAGACGACCCTCCTCCAGGCGGTCGCCAACGAGATCGACCCGCGGGAGCGCCTGATCACCATCGAGCGGTCTCTGGAGCTCGGCCTGCACGAGCTCACCGACCTGCACCCCAACGTGCTCGCGCTGGAGGAACGACTGGCCAACGCGGAGGGCCAGGGCTACGTGTCGATGGCGGACCTGGTCCGCCGCTCGCTGCGCTCGAACCCCCAGCGCGTGATCGTCGGCGAGGTCCTGGGTGACGAGGTCGTCGCGATGCTCAATGCGATGTCGCAGGGCAACGACGGGTCGTTGAGCACCATCCACGCCAACAGCTCCGCGGACGTCTTCCAGAAGATCAGCACCTACGCGATCCAGGCAGTCGAGCGGATGCCGATCGACGCCTCGCAGCTGCTCGTCGCCAACGCGCTGAAGCTGGTGGTGTTCGTCGACCGCGACCTCGACCCCACCACCGGCCTCCAGCGGCGCCGGGTCACCTCGATCCGCGAAGTGAGCGGGTACGCCGACGGCCGGGTCGCCTCCTCGGAGATCTACGCGCTGGACGAGAACGACAACGTCGTGCCGAGCGCCCCGCTGACCGATCGCACCCGTGCGCGGCTGGCGCGGCAGGGCTTCGAGGTGGGCAGCTTCGACTTCCCGGGCAGGTGGTGATGAGCGGCGGATACCTCTCCCCCGACTTCCTCCTCGCGTTGCTCGCCGGCGGCGGGGCCGGCTGCGGGATCGTGCTCTTCGTCGCCGCGCTCGTGGGATGGCGCCGCAAGGCGATGACCACCACGCCTGCCTCCCAGCAGATCGCGCAGTTCCTGCGCCGGCGCGTCGGCGTTGCGTTGGTCGTGGGCCTGGTCGTGCTCGTGGTGATGCGCTGGCCGGTCGCCGCCGTGGCCGCTGCCCTCCTGGTGCTGTTCTGGTCGACCATGTTCGGCGGAGCAGCCGCGGAGCGTGCGGCTCTGGCTCGGGTCGAGGCCCTGGCGACGTGGACGGAGGGCCTGCGCGACACGATCGCCAGCGCGGCCGGGCTGGAGCAGGCCATCAGCGCCTCGGCGCGGACGGCCGGCGTGACCCTGCGCCCTCACCTGCTGGCCCTTGATGACCGGATCCGCTCCCGCATGCCGATGAGTGAGGCCTTGCACCGCTTGGCGGCCGACCTCGACGACGGCGGCGCGGACATGGTGATCGCCGCGCTGATCCAGGCCTCGGGCCTGCGCGGCGAAGGCCTGCGCGAGGTGCTGACCGACCTGGCCAACGACGCCCGCGCCAAGGTCGCGATGCGCAACCGCATCTTCGCCAGCCGCGCCGGCACCCGCCGCAGTGTGCAGATCGTGGTGATCGTCATCGTCGCCGTGGTGGTCGGGCTCCGAGTGTTCAACCCCGCCTACACCGAGTCGTTCGGCACCGCGCAGGGCCAAGCGGTGCTCGCCGTCGTGTTCGGCCTGTTCGCGTTCGGCCTGGTCTGGCTGCAGCGTCTGTCACGGGTGCCCGCCCCCAACCGGTTCCTCGTCAAGACCCAAGCAGGAGGTACGGCGTGAATCTCGAACTGCTGTGGCCGCTCCTGTACGGCGCCGGCTTCGGCCTGGGCGGCTTCGTCCTCGTCCGTGCCCTGTTCCCGAGCCGGCCCACTGCCGCTGCCACAGTGCTTCGCGTCGACGCCCGGGCCCGGCTCCCCCTGGGAGGCCAGGCGCTGCCGGCGCCGACGGCGGGCCGCACCGCCCGGACGGCGCAGATCCGGGAGGTCATAGGGCTCCGGGCCTCCCGGTTGTGCGCACGCCAGGGCTGGGAGTTCCCGGCGCTTCGCGCGGATCTGTCGATCCTTGACCGCTCGTTCGAGTCGTTCATGGCGACGAAGATCCTGGTGAGCCTGCTCGGGCTGCTCTTCGGACCCGTGGTGTTCGTCGCCCTGTGGGCTGCGGGCTTCGCCAGCAACCTGACGCTGCCGCTGTGGCTCGCGCTGGCATTTGCCGTGCTGTTCTTCTTCCTGCCCGACATCGAGATCCGCGGCGACGCGAAGAAGGCACGCGCCGACTTCACCCACGTCCTGGGCTCGTTCACCACCCTCGTGGCCAACAGTCTCGCCGGCGGCCGCGGCCTGCCCGAGGCACTCAAGACGGCCACCGAAATCACCGACAGCGAGCCCATGCTGCGCCTCCGCCGCGAACTGCAGGGCGCGCGGATGGCGAACCTGACCCACTGGCAGGCACTCGACCGGCTCGGGCAGGAGATCGCCGTCCCCGAACTGCGGGACCTGGCCGTCCGGATCGCCCTCGCGGCGGACGACGGCGCGCGCATCCGCAGCTCGCTGATGGCCACCGCCAAGACCCTGGCCGACCGGGAGCTGTCCGAGGCCGAAGGCAAGGCCGGCGCTCAGTCGCAGACGATGCTCATCGCGCAGCTGTCGCTGGTCGCCGGGTTCATGATCTTCCTGATCTACCCGGGCCTGGTGCGGGTGGCGTCCCTGTGAACCACGTCCTGTGCACCGACAGGCCACCTCGGCCGCGCGGCAGTACCGCGGCCCGATCCTCCGCCCCGTATCTCGCCGGGCATCAACCATCGAGGGGAATCTTCACCATGAACGACGTTCTCGACCGCATGACCGGCTGGAACCCGGACCTCACCCTGGCCACCACGTGGATCCGCGGCCGCGTGGCCGCCACACGCGAACAGAAGGACGCCGGCTTCTCCACCGTCGAGATGGTCATCGGCATCGCGATCCTCATCGCGATCCTGGTCGCCGTCGCCGTCATTCTCAGCGGCGCCTTCACCACAAAGGCGACCAGCGTGGGCAACTGCATCACCGGTGCGAACTCCACCAACAACGGCGGCTGCAGCTGACCATCGGACGGCAGGGAAGGTGAAAGGGAGGGGAACCGATGATGCGCCGCCTTCGCCGGCTGATCGAGCACCGACGTGCTCAAGGCCGCGACTCCGGCATGAGCACGGTGGAGTTCGTGATCGGCACGCCGATCATCTTCGGGCTCCTCTTCCTCCTCGTGCAGTTCGCTCTGTTCTTCTTCGCGGACCAGGTCGCCCTGGCCGCGGCACAAGCCGCGGCCAGGGAGGCCCGGGCCACCGCCGACGCCGACCCAGGCGGCTGGCAGGACCGGGCACGCACCGTGGCGCTCAACCGAATCGCCTCGCTCGGCCCGGCCCTCACCCGCAACCCGGATGTCGTGCCGGAGAGCACCGGGCCCAATCAGGTCAAGGTCACCGTCCGAGTGCAGGTGGTCAACGTCATCCCCTGGCTGAGCCTGACCGCGACCGCGACCAGCGAGGGCCCCGTGGAGAGGTTCGTGCCCGATGCCGGCTGACAGGACCCTCCCGCGCCGCCTGGCGCAACGGCTGCGCGCCGACGACGGAATCAGCACCGTCGAGTTGGTCATCGCCACGCCCCTGATCCTGCTCATGGCCCTGCTGCTGGTCGGCTTCGGCCTCATGGTGCAGAGCCGCAGCTCCCTGGACGGCGCGGCCCGGGACGCCGCCCGCGCCGGGGCGCTGCAGCGCAACTACCAGACCGCCACCGCCGAGGCGGCCCGCGCCGCCCGCGCGAGCGCAGCCGGCGTCTGCGCGAACGGGGACATACAGGTCAACCCGTCCGGGGACTGGCGAGCCGGAGGCATGTTCACGGTGACCATCAGCTGCGACGTCCGCGGCCTGGCCTGGCTCGGGATCAACGCCAACCGGCGGGTGACCAGCACCGCCACCGCGCCCATCGACACCTACCGGCGGACATCCTGATGACCACCAAGATCCTGCAACGGCTCAAGGCCGCCCGCCTACGCAGCGACGAAGGCAGCGGAGCCCTCTACCTGATCTTCGGCGCCATGCTGTTCATGCTCTTCGCGTCCTTCGTGATCGACGGAGGCCTGGCGATCCACCAGCGGGAGAAGGCCGCCGACATCGCAGAGCAGGCCGCACGCTACACCGCCAACCAGATCGACCCTGCCTCGCTGCGCGCCGGAAACCTCAGCGTGCCCGCCAACCCAGCGTGCAGCGGCTACGCCCAGTCCTTCGCCGCCCAGGCGGGTGCGAGCGCGACCTGTACCTCCAGCGGAGGAAACACCGTCACGGTCGAGGTACAGCTGACCTACCAGCCGATCTTGATGCGTTTGCTTGGCCAAACGTCAATTACGGTGCGTGGTACCGCGACTGCGCGGGCTGTGCAGGAACCATGAGCACATTCGGGGACAGGAGACACACCATGCGATCCACCACCAACCGCCGCACCGCGGCCATGTGCTGTGCCGTGCTGGCCATGGCAGCCGCGGCTGGGTGCAGCAGTTCGAAGAGCACCGACAGCGGAGACATCTCCGGCGCCCAGACCGCACCACCGAGCAGCTCCCCCACCTCCTCACTCAGCCCGACACCGACGCAGTCGGCTGGCGCCCCCGAGATCACGCTGCCCGCTGACTACACGGTGGCCATCCAGTTCAGGCCCGGCGACGACGCCATCAAGAAGCAGGCCGCCGACGGCCTGTCGTACGCCCTGCGGGCCTTCAACGAAGCCGAAGCCACCGGCGACATCAACCGCCCGGCCATGGTGTACGCCTACACCGGCACGGCCGGCGCGTACATGAACCAGGCTGTCCAGCAGCTCAGCTCCCGCAACCAGACCATCAGCGGGGCGGACCGCTACTACGCGCTGACCCTCGACGTGAAGGACCCGAAGACAGTGGTCGCCGCGTACTGCGAGGACCAGTCGAAGGCCTTCCCCAAGGACAAGGCCAGCGGGAAGGTCCTGACCAGCACACCGAGCATCAACGACTACACGGACTGGACGACCACCCTGACGCTGACCGACAAGGGCGTGTGGCAGGTGTCGGCCGCGCAGGCGGAGAAGGGATCCACACGGTGCCAGAGCGCAAGCTGACCAGGGGTATTGGGGTGGCCGTCGCGGCGTTCGCCGTAGCGGCCACCGCCGTGCCGTCGGCACGGGCGGACCTCGGAACCGGCTGGGGCGGCGGCGCCCCCACGATCGCCTCGATCGAGTCACACGTCGAGATCCGGGTGAGCGAGTCCGGGAAGGATGGGAAGCACCTCACGTCGGTCGGCGGATCGTGGGACCCGCCGGCCTGCTGGTACGAACCGCAGTACACCCCCGAGGAGTTCGACACCGTCTTTCAGCAGATCCTCGCCAGTCTGTCTGGCGCCATGGGAGCCACGGCGAAGGCCCAATACGACGCGTTGAAGGCCGACCAGGACTTCCACCGAGGCCAGGACGGCCGCTGGTGGGGCATGGTGAAGACGAAGAAGGCCTGGGATCTGCCGGAATCCGCGCCGTGTACACAGAAGGCGGGCATTGTCTGGGTGCCCACGGGCAACCCGCCGGCGGGGATGCTCGCGGTCACGCCGCTGATGCTCTCCAGGCTGGCGTACGGCGCGACGAAGCTCCCGCCGCCGAGCGTGAAACTGTCGCCCGCCCCAGACCGACAGACGGTGAACCTGCCGACCTACGTCTCGTTCGAGCAGCCGATCCAGCCGGTGTCCGTGACGGCATCCCTCGACTACCAGGGTGTCAGCATCGCGGCGTCGACACTGGCGGTGCCGGTGTCGCTGCGGATCGACGCGGGCACCAGCGACGCCTCCCCCGCCATGTGCACCTATCCGTTCACCAAGAGCGGCGGCGGCTACCAGGTGGACTCCTCCGGTGCCGCCTGCAACGTCACCTACCAGCGCTCCAGCCGGGGCGGGAGCTATCCGCTCACCGCGCAGGTGACGTGGAAGGTGACGTGGACTCCATCCAAGAACCCGAACGCCTCTCCGGCCAACCCGCTTCCGGACGGCGTGACCGGTGGTGCTCCTCAGGACGTGGTCGTTCGGGAGATCCAGACCGTGGTCACTGGCTGACCACGGTCTGGACCGATAGGAAGAGGAATCACCCATGAGAAAGACGACGTCGGCCAGGAAGGCCGCCCGGACCGTTGGCGATCTGGTGCGCGCAGCGCTGGCCGGCATCGCGCTGCTCGCCATCTTGGCGGCAATCCCGTGGGGGCTGCTCACTTTCATCGGCAACCCTCTGCCCAGC
Source organism: Kitasatospora sp. NPDC085879 (assembly GCF_040686255.1). Taxonomy (NCBI): domain Bacteria; kingdom Bacillati; phylum Actinomycetota; class Actinomycetes; order Kitasatosporales; family Streptomycetaceae; genus Kitasatospora; species Kitasatospora sp. NPDC085879. The sequence goes on from NZ_JBFBJZ010000057.1 coordinate 18,863, forward strand.
ACGATGCCGACCTGGGACAGCCTGAACCAGTCGGTAAGCATCACCGTGATCATCAACGTGATCGCGGTGGTCTGCTGGCTCGCCTGGGCGCAGTTCGCGATCTGTGTGGCCGTCGAGATCCGGGCTGCGGTCTCCGGGATCGGGCGTCTGCCCATGCGGGTCCCGGCCGCGGGCGTCAACCAGGCTCTGGCGCGGCAGCTGGTGGCTACCATGCTGCTGGTCAGCGCCGGTGCTCTCACCGTGGGCACCGCGACCGCCGCCCCCGCCTCCGCAGCCGCGGCGCCGCGAGCAGCCGCAACGGCTGCCGCCGTCCCGCAGCAGGCATCAACCGCGGTGACCGCCGCGGCACCGACCACAGCGTCCACCTCCGCGCAGCCCCTCCCCACCTACGTCGTCAAGGCACCGTCCGAGGGCCACCGCGACAGCCTGTGGCGCATCGCGGAGCAGCACTTGGGTGACGGCACCCGCTGGTCGGAGATCCAGAAGCTGAACGAGGGACGCCCTCAACCCGACGGGGGAACGCTCGGTTCCGACAGCCGGATCCGCCCAGGCTGGACGCTCCTGCTTCCGGCCGACGCCGTCGGGGACGACCTGCACCGCCCGACCGCCCAGACCGCTGGCGGGGCAGGCGAGCGCCTGGTCACCGTGGCCAAGGGCGACACCCTGTCCGGCATCGCCGAACGCGAGCTCGGGGACGGCGACAAGTACCCGCTGCTGTTGGAGGCCACGAAGGACCTAGTGCAGCCCGACGGATCGCACCTGAGCGACCCGGACGAGTTGTTCCCCGGCGAGAAGATCGTGATCCCCGCGCCGGCGACCGCCACGCCGCCGGCCACAACCTCTCCTGATCAGACGCCCGCCGCGGACGCCACGGCCTCGCCGAAGCCGACCTCGCCCGTCGAGCAGCCCGCACCGTCGACCACCACAACGGCGGCTCCGGCCCCGGCCGAACAGCTCCCCCCGTCCGCAGAGAGCCCCGCGGCTGCCCCGGAAGCCGGTCCCGCGCAGAGCTCGGCCACCACGCAGCCGACCGCAGAACCCGAGCACGCCCAGGCCGCGGCCGCCGACAGCAACGGCACCGTGCGCACCCTGGCCGCCGGCGGCGCGATCCTCGCCGCCGGCGTCCTGGCCAGCATCGGCTTCCGCCGTCTCCTGCAGCAGCGCCGCCGCAAGCCCACCCGCCGCATCCCCATGCCCGCCGGCGAGTCCGCAGCCCTGGAGCGACAGCTGCGCGCGACCACCAACCCGACCGGGCTGGCCCTGTTGGACCGCTCACTGCGGTCGATGGCCGCCCGCGCCGCCCACTTGGGCCAGGAGGTCCCGCGGCTTGAGGCCGTACGGGTCAGCGGGGACGCCGTCGAGCTGTATCTGGCTGCCCCGGCCGCACCGATCGCCCCGTTCACCGCCGCCGAGGAGGACACGGCGCTGTGGCGCTGCGGCTCCTCCACCCGCAGCACCGCACTGCTGAGCGCTGAGGAAGCCGCCCGCACCCCGGCCCCCTACCCGACCCTGGTCAGCCTCGGCCACACCCCCGAAGGCGACCCGGTCCTGGTCGACCTGGAGACCATGGGCCTGCTCTCCCTGGACGGATCCGACGGCGACGTCCTCGCGGTGCTGCGTGCCTTCACCGTCGAGCTGGCCAACAGCAAGCTCGCCGACGACCGTCTCCTGCTCCTTGCCGGCGTCGGCGAAGAGCTCGCCGAGCTCTACCCCACGCACGCTGACTACTACGAGACGTTGCCCGAGGCCCTGGCCACGCTCGCCTCCCAGGACGCGTTCCAGCGCCAGGCCCTCGAAGACGGCGGGCACCCCTCCCTGCGGGCTGCCCGCGTCAGCGACCCGGCCGCCGGCGACGCATGGACCCCGCACATCCTGATCAGCACCGACGAGCTGGCCGCACCGCAGGCGGAGCAGCTGGTCGACGTCCTCGGTGCGCAGCCGAGGACGTCGATCGGCGTCATCGCGGGCAACCGCACCGACCTGCCGGTGGAGACCAGCTGGCGCATCCCGGCCGAGGCCGGCCTCGAGATCGAGATCGATGGCCTCCCCTTCACCGTGGTCCTCCAGCGCATCGAGCCGGACGCCTACCGGCATCTGGTGGACGTCCTGGCTACCGCCGAGCGACGTGACACGCTCCCCGCTCCGGCCTGGACCCGCCCGGACACCACCACGGCGGCCGCCGAACCAACCGAGGAAGACGCCGACCAGGACGCGGAGATGGGCGAGGAGCCGGTGCCCGTTGGGGCTGTCGCCGCAACCGGATCCGCGCTCGCCGCCCAGGTCACCTACGCCGTCGGCTCCCCGGCCGTCGCGCTCGGGCCGTCCACGATTTCGGGCACCGTCACCGTGCCGGTCGCGCTGGCCAAGAACACCGCCGTGGCTCCGGCCCTCCCGGGCCTGCCCCCCGCGGCCGCAGGCGCCGCCGGCTCCTCCCGGGAGCCACAGGACCTGGACCTGGTCGCCGAGGAGGACGAGCAGGAGCAGGGCGCCCGCGCCGCAGCCGCGATCAGCGCCGCCAGCGCGGACGAAGCCGACCGGGAAGAGGACGCGGACCCCGAGGAGGATGTCTTCGGCCTGGCCGACAACGAAGAGGACGAGGATCCGAACTGGGGTGAGGACGAGGAGGACCTCGACGCGCTGATCGCCCGCTACGCCCAGGACGCTGACGACGGGCAGGGCGAAGAGCAAGAAGAGGAACAGCACGGAGTCCGGGACACCGGGCAGGTCGGCGAACAGCAGACATCGGAGGAAGGGGTGGAGGACGACGCCGTGGTCGATGCCGAGGCGCGGCCGGTCACCGTCCCGAGGTCGGCCCCGGTTGGTGCGAACGCGCGGGTCAGCCACCGCTTGCACAACTCCACTGCGGTCCTGGCCGCGCTCACCGCCGACGCCGCGGAGCCGTCCATCCCGTACGTCCGGCTGCTGGGGCGCGTCGAGGTCCTCGGCCTGCGCGACGGCAAGCAGGACTCGCGGCGGCGCCAGCTCACCGAAGTGGCAGCCTGGCTCGTCCTCAACCCCGGCAGCAGCCGTCTGGAGTTCGACGAGGCCATGTGGCCGGGGACCCGGGTGGACAACCAGGCGCGCAACACCTTGATGTCGCGGGCCCGCCGGTGGCTCGGTGACCGGCCGGACGGCAGCCCCTACCTGCCCCGCATCACCGAAGACCTGTACGGGCTGGACCCAGCGGTGACCTGCGACTGGGCGCAGTTCCAGGAGCTGTACCGGGCCGGCCACCACGGCAGCGGCCTGGACGCGGACATCGCGCTCGCCCAGGCGCTCGCCCTGGTGCACGGCAGGCCCTTCGCGGGCACCTTGGCCACCAAGTACACCTGGAACGAGGCCTGGGTCCAGGAGATGATTTCCGCAATCGAGGACGCCGCACACGAGCTCGCCCAGCGGCGCCTGGCCGAGCGGGACTATCGAGCGGCCGCGATGGCCGCGGCCCGCGGCCTGGAGGCCATCCCGGAGAGCGAGCTGCTCTACCGCGACCTCTTCGAGGTCCACGCAGCCTCCGGGGACCGCGAGAGCCTGGAGCGCGCCGCGCGCCGGCTGCACGACCTGAACGAGGAGCTCGGCGTCGACCCGGAGGAAGAGACCGTCGAACTGCTCGAGACACTGCTGAAGGGACGCCGCACCGCAACCGCTTGATCGAATACCGCCGCGGGCAGGCCGGGGCTGGCGTTTCCTCAGTCCCGGCCTGGTGCTGTCGCGGAGTGTTGTCAGTGGTCGGTGCTGGGTCGTTGCAGCAGCGTCTCGAGCAGCTGATCCTGCGCCCGACCGCTGGTGAAGGACCCTCGGCGCACCGCGGACGGCGGATCCGAGTAGCCGATCATCCCGGTTTCCCAGCTCGGGAAACCCTGCCAGATCAGACATGTATCCACTTGAGCCAGGTTTCCTCAGAGTGGAAACCTCTGCTATTGGAAACTCTTCCGCGCCAGGCCGCGGCCGACGCCGCTCGTCTGCGCGCCAGCAAGCGCGTTGGCGCGATCACCGACGAGGGGCTGGACCTGCTGGCCGACCTGTTCGGGCGCCCTGGATCCCGCGGGGTAGACATGGCCGTGCAGGCACTGGCCGCGGATGTCCCCGAGGCCCGCATCCGGGCCCTGGCCCCCGCCTTCACCCAAGCCCTGCGTGACGGCGCCAGCGCCCGGGCCCGGTGACTCGGCTCGCGCTCCCGGTGCTGTCCCGCCTTCAAGGGCCGGGCCCCGTACAGCCGGGCCGGCGCGGTCCGGTGGGCGGCCCGTCCCGGCATGGGCGGATCCGTCGCGGATCAGCGGCCTGGTGATCGGGCGTCTGCTGTCCGGCACTGGGGCGTGGGCCGCGGGCGCGCTGTGGCGCCTGGTCGCCGAGCACCTGTCGGTGCGCCCGGGCTGAGAACACGGCCGCGGTCCGGCCCCGCCTGGGCCGGCCCGCGGATACGTCGAATCGCTTCAGTGGGCGCCGTGGATATCGATGAAGGCTTCGATGTCGGCCATGAGCTGCTCGGCTTCCGTGGTGAGCGTGGCGGCAGGGGCGCCATGGCCGCGGCCCGGGGACTCGGTCAGTGCGGCGCGGGTCGTGCCGACGACGGCGCGCAGGATCCGGGCCGCGTCCCGGCCGTCCTTCTCGGCGATCGCCGCCCGGACCTCGTCCAGGGCCGGGCCGATCACCTTCGTGTGGTGGGACTTGGCGTAGGGGCGCGCCTCGACCCACAGCGCCGTGGCCCGGTCCGCGAGCGGGGTGAGGGCCGCGGCGGCGCGCCGGTCGCCGAGGGTGCTGCGCACCAGCCAGGTGGTGATCGCCGTACAGCCGGCCGCGCCGACGAGAAGGCCGGCGAGGGTCGTGCCGTTGAAGGTCCAGGGGGTGCCGACGAGGGCCGGCAGCAGGACGGCGGCCGACCACGCCGCAGCGAGGGAGCCGGCCGCGATGGCCATGTTGGTGCGGTACTGGTGGTCCGGTCCGCCGATCAGCCGGACCAGGGCTCCCGCCAGCAGGTACGGCAAGGGCAGGAACCACAAGGTGGCGCTCGCGAAGAGCACCGGATTGTCGTACACGCATTCCTCCTGGCCACTCTGTTCGACGACCGCATCATGCCAGCCCGCAGCGACAACGCCGCCCGCCTCTTCAGGTCGGCACCGGGCCCTGCGGAGGACCCACGGGATCGAGTACGGCCCTGCTGGGCTTACGCCGCGGACCCGCCTGCAGTGGGCACGGCTGTTCCCCGCGTGCGCGGTGCCGTGTGCGGCGGCTGACGCCTCGTGGGCCGTACCCAAAGGGTCCGGGCAGGGACCGGCGGTCAGGCGCTCTTGGCGGGCATGGCCACGACGGCGGCGTCCTTGGCCTGCTGCAGCGCAGTGGTGAAGGCCTCCGCGAGGACGGCGGCCTGCACCGTCATCCCCTCCACCTCGGCGACGGCCAGGTCGTCGGCCGCCGTACGGGCGAGCAGATCGAGAACGCCCGCCCCGCTGCGCTCCAGCTGCTCGACCTGCTGCAGCTCCACGTAGCGCCGGTCGGCCAGCACAGCCTGCTCCGCATAGTCCTCCAAGACCGTCACGCGGCGCTCCAGCCCGGCCAGGCTCGCCGCGAGGGCGGCCCGGTGCGCCTTGAGAAGCGGCACGACGCGCCCACCCGCCGCCTGCTCGGGCTGCCGGCCGGCGAGGTCGCTGTGCTCGGCGAGGTGCTGGGCGAGCTCCCAGACCTGCGCGGGCAGCACCACCTGGTTGCGCTGGTCATCGAGCAGCCCGTCGCAGTGGACGGCCGTGGCCAGGACGCGTGCCGTGGCCCGCTGCGCGCGGTAGAGCAACTCAACGGCCTCGTCCGACAGGCCCCCGGGCAGGACATACCGGCCCGCAGCCGCCCCGATCGCCTTGGCGTCGGCGACCTCTTGGGCGTTCGGGCGCGCGGCCCGCCAGGAGAGGACAACGCCGGCCGCCGCGAGCGCACCCAGGACACATAGGAAGCCGACGCCGAACCCACCGGCGGAGGTGGTGTGCCCAGTCCCGACGCCGGGCAGCTGCGCCGCGTGCCGCTGGGTGGCGATGAGGATGCCGTAGCTGACGGGTGCCAGAACCGTGACGCCGACGGCCAGGAAACCGGTGGCGCGCAGGCCGCGAGCGAGAGCGTTCCGGTCGAAGGTGGGCAGCGGCGGTTCGGCGGCCTTGAGGACCTGCGGCCGGGTCCTGGCAGCGTGCTCGACGGCGCGCCTCACCCCGGCGGGGACATCCGGTGCGAACGCGATCTCGGCGGGCGCGCGGTCGGGGCGACCGGTCATCGAGGTTCCCCCTATGTGGGTAGGTCGGCGCGGCCGATCCGGCCCGTCGCAGGTCCATTCTTCTACACGGGACTGACATCTCAGCGTGCCGACAGCGCGGGGGCGACGCCGCGCCTGCTCGTTGCAGGGGCGTCAGAAAGCCGTGCGGAGCAGGAGGATGTCGAGGACCGGTCGGTCCGGGAGCAGATGGTCCGTCCAGTCGGCGAGCGCGAGAGCAACACCGCAGGCCGAGAGCCACAGCAGCGCGACGGCGGTCCAGGAGAAGCCGAGGGCCGCGATGACCAGAGCCCACATCACCGCGGTCAGAAGCTCCGGCAAAAGAGCGTGGGCTCCCAGACGTTGATCGCACGAGCGGCAGCGGCCCAGGGCGGTGCGGACCGCGAGAGGGGTGATTGGCGCCCGGCAGTGCGGGCAGCTGGTGCACGGCGGCTGGCCGGTGGGGACGGTGTAGGCGAGCGCGGCGCGCCGGGCGGCCGCGCCGGCCGGCAGGCCGAGCAGCGCGGTGAGGGATACAGCCAGGGCCGTGGGCACGTGGTCGTCTCCTGTCCAAGATGGGCCACTTGGCGCTCCGCAGGGTGGGCGCGGCTGGATCGAACTGTGGCCGCCGTCGATCGGGTGCCTGAATGGTGGATCTTCCATGCCAGAGCAGATGGGCAGGTCAGGCCCAGTAGCGAAGCGGAAAGGAACGACTATTCGGAAACCCGTGTCCATACACTGATCCGCGACGTACCGTTCAGAATTCGTCATCGCTCGGCGGTCACACCGGGCCCGACCGCGCCATCTATGGAGGGCGACAGGCGCCTCGTGCGCACTGACCACAGGGAGGACAGGGAGCTCATGGAGCCCAGCTCAGGGGGACTGGAGCACCGTACCGAGCCGTTGGAGCTCACCACTTCACCGAGCGCCCGTGCCGGGCGCGCGGCACAGAAACCACGCCGGGGCGAGAAGGCCCTGCTGGGCGCCATCGTGGCCGGGTCCGGCGTGATCGCGGGCATCGGCTTCACCGGGAGCTACACGGCGGTACGCCGCCTGGCGGAGGAGAAGGGATTCTCCTGGTTTTCGTATGCCTTCCCGGTCGGCGTGGACGTCGGAATCGCGGTCATCCTCGCGCTGGACGTCTACCTGACGTGGAAGAAGATGGCCTTCTGGCCCCTGCGCATGATCGCGTGGATGCTGACGGCCGGCACCATCGCCTTCAACGCCGCGGTCAGCTGGCCGGACCCCGTGGGCACGACCATGCACGCGCTGATCCCGGTCCTCTTCGTGATCGTGGTGGAAGCGGCTCGCCACGTGGTGCGCCGTACCGCTGATCTCGCCGACGACCGGCACATGGACTCGATCCGGTGGTGGCGCTGGGTGCTGTCGCCGGTGGGCACCTTCCGCATGTGGCGACGGATGAAGCTGTGGGAGATCCGTTCCTACGACGAGGTCGTGCGCCTGGAGCGCGCCCGGGTGCTGTACCGGAAGGAGCTGCGCATCCGGTATGGCCGCAAGTGGCGGTCCGCGACCCCGATTGAGGCGCTCCGGCCCTTGAGGATGGCCGGCTACGGCATCTGGACCGAGACGATCCGTCAGGTCCTCGTCGATGCTCCTGAGCTGCCCTCGGTCGAGCGACCTGCGGAGGCGCTGCCGGTGGAGAAGACGGTGGTGGAGCGGATTCCTGTGAGTGCCGCGTCGAGCCCCGTGGATCCCACACCCTCGGCGGGTCTGACCTCGATCACCTCGGCGTCGGCCAGCCAGGAGCCCGACGCAGGGGTGGTGATCGCCGCGGGAGGAGGTGGTCCGGCCGCTGATGCCCCGCTTGCTGAGGACGTCAACCCCCCGGCGGCGGGTAGCCCGTTGCCCACCGCAGATGATGCCGACGCTCAGCACGCGCGGTGGGAGGCAGGGGCGGTGGCGGTGGGGTCGTCCTCCGCGGCCGGGCATGAATTCTTCTCCGCGCTGCCGGATCGAGACGTCAATCCGGTCCATCCCGGGTGGCAGGAGCTGGCCGCCTCAGGGTCGCTGGATGACGGGGCGCCGGCCGCAGCGGTGCTCCGCGCCGAGTACGAGCGCGACCCGGGCACCGACCCGGGAGGCTTGCTGCAGGTGATCCAGTCACTCACGGCGGCTCCCCTTTCGACAGCGGCGGAGATACACGAGCCGCTGCCGCAGCCTGTCCCAGTGGCGAATGCCGAGAAGATGACGCCGTTCGCTCCAATCCAGCGCAGCAGCTCGGTGCACCTCCGCGCCGAGCAGCCGCAACCGCTGGACGGCCCGCAGGGTCCGCCCGTCGACACATCGGAGCCTGTACCGGTGGGCTCGGAGCCGGAGGGCGAGCCGCGAGGGGAGCAGCAGGTCAACGGCAGGCCCCTCTCGAAGAAGGATCGGGCTCGTCTGATCTACGAGCAGTACCAGCGCGAAGGACGGGAGCTGTCCCGCGGAACGCTCGCCAGGCTTGCCGGATACGCCCACGAGGGCAGCGCGCGCACGGTCTACAAGGAGCTTGAGGACGAGCTCGGCCCCATCGTGACCCGCCCCGGAGGGCACGCAACGGGAGAGCTCGCCGCCTCCGGCGCCAGGTCGTAGCTGCCCGGCGCCCAGGGCTCATGCGAGTGACGCTCTCCGAAGTCGAACGGCGTGCTGGCGTCCTCCGAGAGCGACCGCCATCCTCCAGACGCAGCAGGCACTGGGGCGCGGCTCTCCTCAGCGCGGCGGGCGGTGCGCGGTGCGGCGCGCGGTGCCGGCAGGTGGTCGGCGGCCTGGTCGCCGCCATCGCTGGGGTCGGGGCCGGGCGCCGGAAGGGCGGCGCATGTCAGAGGTTCTGCAGGTAGGCGGTGTGGACGGTGAACGCGGCTTGCTCGGGGGTGTCGTGGAGCATCGCTTCCTGGGTACGGACGTCGCCGATGAAGTAGCCCTCGTACACGGCCACCCAGCAGTCGCCGATGCCGGTCAGGCCGCGCTCGGCCCAGCCAATCTGGGGCCCCTCGCCCGTCACGAGGTAGACGTCCGGGTTGACCGTCCAGCCGGCCAGCGCCCACCAGTCACCGAACAGTCCCGGATCGAGGGCGACGCGCACGTCACTCGGGGGCAGCCGACGGTGCATCGGGTCGGCCGGGACGGGCGCCGCGGTGGGCCGCTGCGGCGCAGCCAGGGTGGGCGGGACGGGTGCAGGCCGGGGTGCGGTCTGCTGCTGGGCGAGGCGCTGGCCGACGAGCTCGCGCAGCCGCTCGCCGCCGGATGGCGGGGTTTCGCCCCGGGGCACAACGGGCGCCGCGGCGATCGGACGCGCCCCGGAGGGCTGCGTTTCCCCCCGGGGAGGAACGGGCGCCGGCGAGGCCTGCGAGCGGTCCTGCACGGGGTCCGAGAGCGGAGGAGTTTCACCCGGGGTGCTACCGGCGCGGGGCCGGTCCGCGGGGCCGGAGCCGTCGGCCACCGGCGCCGGCACGGGCACGGCCGTGGGCACCGGCGTGCCCGCCGCCGGGGACGCGTCGGCGGGAGCCGCAGTTTCGCCCCGGGGTGAAAGAAGGGGCGGCGGGACGCTCTCGCCGGGGGTGGTGGCCTGGGTCGGATGGCGATCAGGATCCGCTCGGGCAAGCTCGCGGTGGCGCGCGGCCAGGCCGTCGGCGGCACGGAGGACGTCGTCCAAGGCCTGGCGGGCAAGGGCTCCGTCGCCTCGCGCTCCGCGCGCTCCAGCTGGAGAAGGAAGCGCTCGTCGTGGCGGCGCAGCGCCTCGCTGAGCTCCAGGACATCGGTGAGCGCCAGGTGGGTGGTGTCCACCCCTTCCAAGGTAACGAGCTGCACGCCGGGCGAGGCGCCTCCAGTCGCCAGAAGGCTTTCGTCGAGGGGGTCGCCTTCCGGCGTGGTGAAGGGAGCGGGCCAGGTCTGCACGGCGGTGGAGGCGGTCAGCGTGGCGAGTGCGCAGTGGAGTTCGGCGTAGCGCAGGCGCAGCGTCGCGGAGCCTTCGAAGGAGGTCACGCTGCAGGCGACCTGCCGGGCGGCGGCCATGATCGTGGTCTGCGGGTCGGTGAACCGCGCGCTGGTGAAGCTGAGCATGGAGGCGCAGGTCATCGGGCCCAGGTACTGGATTCCCTCGAAGGTGGCACTCTCGAAGTTGGCGTTGGCAGTGAAGGCTGTTGCGCCGAACCAGGCGCTGTCGGCGAAGCGGGTCTTGTTGAAGTGGGCGTCGCCCGTGAAGGTGGTGGCGCTGAACGCGACGGTCCGGGAGAACACCGCGCTGTTGAACACCGCCTGGTGGGCGAAGTGGTCGAGGTGAATCCGGCGGTTGAGGCGAAGGTCGCTGCTTGGAAGCTGGCCGGTCCGTGGAAGTGGGAGCCGTCGAACCGGGCGCGATCGGCAAAGGTGGCCTGATCGAAGTAGGCGGTCTTGCGGAAGCTGGCGTGGGTGAAGGTGGCGTCGAGGTGGAAGGTGGCGTCTTCAAAGTAGGCGCCGTCCTTGAGAGTGGCCATGGCGAAGTCTGCGCTGTGGTGGAAGGTGGCGTTGGTGAACCCGGAGAGGCCCTGGAAGGCAGCCTCCCGGAAGGTGGCTCTTTACTCGGCGCGGTGCCGCTGACGACCGACCGGATCCGGATCGACGTCACCGGTGACGCCGTCGTCCTGCACGATCTGCACGGCGGTGTGCGGCCGCACGTCTTCACGGCCTTCGAATGGGACTGCTTCCTCGACGGCGTGCGCAACCGGGAGCCGGAGCTCGCCGGCCTCTGAGCGAACCGGCCCACACGGGCCGGACAGCACAACCGCCCCCTGGCCCGGTGGCCAGGGGGCGGTTGCGTGAGTACTCGGGTCCGGCAGGGAGGTCTCTCAGACGGCGGCCGGGGAACGGCGGGCGGGCGATGGCGCAGCGGATGCCGGTTCGCGCAGCGCCTGCCGATGGTGGCCGATCACGGCGGAGGAGCCGGCCAGCAGCCCGGACGGCGTGTAGTGGGGCAGTCCGATGATGCGCTCCAGCGTCGGCAGGTAGTTCCAGCGCACCGCGGGGTGCGCCGAGTGCGCGTAGTGGAACAGGTCGCCGTAGGGCAGCCAGGTGCCGCGCGCGAGCAGAGCGAGTGCGGCGCTCTGCGGGTACAGGCGCAGGCAGCGGGCGGCTTCCACCGCGGCGGGGCTGCCCGAGACGGGCTCGGCGTCGAACCAGCGGTGCTCGACGATCAGGGACATCCAGGCGAGCTGCGGGTAGAGCAGCAGGCGGGGCAGCACGAAGGCGAACAGCACGGCGGGCCAGCCGCCGGCGAGGAACGCGGTGGCCGCGGCCGCGCCAAACGCGGGAAGGCGCCACCAACCGGCGCGGGGCGCGAGGTTGGCGGCCAGGGAACGGCAGGTGGCCGCGAGGCCGGCCGGGGTGAGCGGGAAGACAAGGCCCCGAGCGAACCGCCAGCCTCCGGCACCGGGCACCAAGCCGGCCTGCTCTAGGTCGACCAGGTTGGGGTCCACTCCGGCGACGGTCGCATTCGGGTGGTGCTGGCGCACGTGCCGCTCACGTCGCACCGGAACCGGCCCCAGGCCCATCGGAACATGGACCAGGGCCTCGGCCAGGAGAGTGCTCAGGCGCGGGGATCGGGTGAGGACGCCGTGGACGGCGAAGTGGCTGACCTCCTGGAGGTGGCGGAACTTCACGGCCACCGCGAGCGCTTCCACCGCCCAGCCGACCGCTCCGCTGTGCGCGGCCACCATCCACCAGCCGGCCATCTCCACCCAGTGCCCGGCCATCAGCAGCACCGGCGTGACGTTGTTCGCCCGGGCTCGTTGCAGGGCCACCAGGTCCCGGCGTGTGGCGGTGGGTGCGTGGCCGCGCCGGGGGCTGAACCACCAGCGGTCCGCCTGGCGCACCGCAATGGCGGCGGCAATGATCGTTAAAAACGTAAGCATGTCCCAACTCCCCCTCGGGCCCGGCCTCGCGCTCTGCGCGGCCCCGGGCCCGAAGGGTGCTGGGACGATGACATCAGAGCTGGTCCGGGCTGACTCCGGCTGCTTGCAGTGCCTTCAGATTGTCCTGGTACAGCAGGTCGAACGCGTCAATTTCGGCGCCATATGCCTCCCCGACCACCATGTCCAGCGGTCCGTCAGCCAGCAGGGCGTCCGTATCCGTCTCGACGCGGTAGACGATGGTGGCGTTGCCTTCCAGGACCGGCTGCCAGCCGCCTTCGCGCTCCTGCAGCCAGCTGCGGGCAGGTCCACCGGCGTTGCGCACCACGACCGGCTGGTCCGGGTCGGCCAGGTTCAGCTGGGACAGGACCGCGCGGGAGGCCGAGTTGCCCGATCCGCACGAGGGGGTCAGGCCTGCGCCCCGCTCGAAGGTCCGCACGAACGCTTCGCCTTCGCCGATCGGCATGACGAAGGAGACGTTCGCTCCGATGGGGAACGCCTCCGGGGTGTCGGCGACGCGGGTGCCGGTCGCGACCAGGTCGCTCTTGTCGTAGGCGTCGATGATGGAGACCAGGTGCGAGTTCGGCATCGCCACCGCGGACACCGTCAGCGACGGGTGGAAAGCCGGCAGCATCTTGCCGATGAGCGGCGAGGCGACGTCGGCCACGATCGCATCCGAGGGCAGGAAGTTCGCCGGCGGAAGCTCGACCGAAACCTGTCGCACGCCCTGCGGGGTGAAGTCCGCGCTGCGGATGGTGAAGGCGTACGGGCCGGTGTTGACCACGTAGCTGTCTGCGGCGTGGCGGTCCAGGAGCAGCCGGCCGGCGCAACGCATGCCGTTGCCGCACAGCAGGGCCTGGGAGCCGTCAGGGTTGAAGAACCAGGCGTCTGCGGTGCCGTCGCCGTGGTCGGCGACGAAGTAGACGCCGTCGGAGCCGAGGCCCGTCTTGCGGTCGCAGAGCTTCGTCACGGCTCGGGCGATGTCGGCGGAGGCGAAGTGGTCCTCCGGGGCGCCGTCGATCACGAAGATGTCGTTGCGCGACCCGTGGGTCTTGACAATCGAAAGATGGGACATGGGCCGCTCTCCGCCTCGCGCCGGCCCTGCCGACCGGCTCGTGCAGTCATCGTACCGAGACGTTGATCACCCCCGACGGGGCGGCGGGCTTCAGAGCTTGTCGACGGCCTCGGTGGCCCGGCTCTGCTCCCAGGTGCCGGCATCCAGCATCGGACGGGCGGCGGACTCGTAGGACTGTAGTGTGAAGGGGGCGGCGCCGGCACCGTGGCCCCAGATCGACTCGAACCGGCCGGTCCACCGGTCGACCTGCTTGAAGTACACCGAGGAACGGCCGCGGGTGTAGTCAGCGTCGCCCTGGTCCTCCTCCACGAGCACGGCGGCCCGCGAGACCACCACGAAGTCGATCGCCTGGTCCGCGCGCAGCCGGTCGCGGACCGCGATGCCACAGGTGACGCCAAGCGAGCGATGGTGGTCGATCAGCTGGAGCAGGGAGCGCGCGTAGTCCTCGCGCATCAGGTCGCGCGCCCAGCAGATGAACAGGCGCTGAATCGTGCCGCCCGCCTCGATGAGGCGCCGGTTGACCGCCAGGTACTCCCGGCGCTGTGTGAGCAGGTTCGGGTTGGTCGTCAGGTCCGCGGCTAGAACCCGCTTGGGCTCGGACCTGGAGTCGATCAGTACCTGGAACAGCAGCACCGACAGGCGGGGAACCTCGGTGGCATACACCTGCAGGTGGCCGTCCGCGATCTCGCCGAAGTCTGCGATCAGTTCCTGTTCCAGCTGGCTGCGCACCAGGTCAAAGTACTTGGCGTCCGACATGTCTCGGTTGTTGGCGCGCCGCAGGTGGATGTAGACCTGCCGCATCCAGATGTGGTTGACCACAAGCAGCAGCACCAGCACGGCTTCCACCACGACGACAGCCTTGAGGCTCACCGCGCTGCTGGCCCAGCCGATGAGCGGGGTCGCTACGCCGATGATGCCGATCACCGCGTTCAGTACGGGCGAGGCCAGTAGGTCGGCGACCTGGGTGGTCATGTCCCGGCGTGGTGCAGCAGTAGTCATGTGCTCGACGTCCCCCTCATGTAGCCCCTCAACCCCTGCATGATCCCGGACCGCGACCCACCGGGACAAGGCGGCCACCTCTGACCTGCGCAAAGCAAGCCACGGCAACTCGCCGGCGGGCAGGGCGACGTGACACGAAATCAGTTCAGCCCTTCACACGGGCATGCGCAGGTGCGCAGGGAGCCTCGCAGCGGCACTGCGCACGGACCGGTGAGCGTTGCGCCAGGGCTGCGCAGGTGCGCAGCGGGGGGCGCGGCGCGGTCTGGGTGGCGGTGTGTCAAGGCGGTCATGTTCGAGGTGGACCGGGCCGGCGCCCCGGACGTGGTCGACGTGGGCGAAGCCGAGCAGCTGCGCCGCGGTGGGCTCCAGGCGCTCCTGGTCGACCAGGACGTGGTCGGGTACGACGCGTTCTCGGGCGGCGTTCTGTGCGCAGCGGCGCTCGAGGGAGACCTCGAACAGCACCACAGGAGCGCTGCCAGTAGCGGGCGCGGGCAAGCAGGCCAGCCCTGATGTGAGGCAGGAGGGCCGTGCTGTTCCTGTCAAGTTGTTCTGTTCAGATTCTGAGGGGGCTGACCACGGAGTCGGTCGAGCTTCTCGGGCGGATCGCGGAGAAGCTCGACCTGCACGTCTGGGGGCGGCCCCGTCCTTGTAGGACTTGCCATAGCAGGCGATGGGAGCGATCCGCGAGGATGCGTGTCATGACGATCGACACGGGCCTCGTACCGCAGCGTTCGATGCACGTGATGCCCTTGGTGTTCGGTGCCGGAGCGGGCATTGGCGTGCTCGGCGGGATGATCGGCCTGGGCGGCGCGGAGTTCCGCTTGCCCCTGTTGATCGGCTTGTTCGGGTTCGCCGCGCTCTTCGACGCCAGCGGGCACTGGGTCCGCCCGGCGCGCGCGGCCCAGGCGGTCCTCGCCGAGCGCACCCGCCCGTGGGGTGCTGCTGAGACCGGCCGGTTCCGCCAGCAGCTGGCCGCCTGCGAGCGGCGCGTGCACCACCCCCGGGTCCCCATGGACTGGGCGCTGGCCGTGAGCCGCGACGCCGAGCGGGCCGCGGCGCTGGCCGAACCGGTGCGCCGCATCGCCCAACCACTCCGTCAGCCCCCGGGGGTGGACTACCACCGGCTGTCGGCGGACGAGCATGAGTTCGTCTTCGAAGCGGTGATCGTGCCGTCCATGCTGGAGCCGGTCACCGCCCAGGACCGCCCGTCGTGGTCTACATCGCCGGGCAGCCCGGCAGCGGCAAGACGAGGGCCGCCCGCCTGGCCCACAGGTCTCTGCGCAGCCCGGTTCACCTGGCCGGCGGCGACTTCAAGACCCTGCACCCGGACTATCTGCAGCTCCTGCGCACCGATCCGCGCCGGGCCTCGGAGAGGATCCGCGCCGACTACCGGGCCTGGCAGGAGCGGGCCGAGGCCTACGTGCGCGAGCGGCGCGGGAACCTCGTCATCGAGCCCACCCCGGCCGGCGCCGACCGGTTCGCCGCCGACGCGCAGGCCTACCGGCGGGCCGGGTACCGGGTGGAGCTGCTCGTCCTGGCCGTGCGCGCGGCCGACTCCCGGCAGGGCACCGCCCAGCGCTACGCCGAAGTCAGCCGACTGGGCCTGCCCGCCCGCTTCACCACTGCCGCCGGCCACGACGCCCACTTCCACGTGCCCGACGTCGTGGAGGCCGCTGAGGAACTGGCCGTGGTCGACCAGATCACCGTGATGCGCCGCGACACCACGGGCCTGTACCGCAGCCAGCCGACCCGCATGCGGCCCGGGTACCCGGCGGCGGCGCTGGCCCTGCTCGCGGAGCAGGCGCGCCCCTACACCGACCAGGAGGCGGCCGCGTTCTGGGCCGTCCAGCGCGCCCTGCACGCCGTGATGCCCCAGTACCGCGACGACCTGACCGCCATCGGGGCCTTGGCCGTCCCGCTCATGCCCGCTGCTCTGCAGCCGCGCCGGCTCGACGCGCCCGCCACTGCGACCGCGCTGCCCGCGCGCGTGACCGCCCGTCCCCAGCCGATCCCCTCACCGGCCCTCAAGCCCGCCGCAGGCCTCAGCTGCCGCCGACCTCCAGGTTCCTCAGCCGCTCGGCATACAGGCCCTTGATGCGCTCGATCTCCTCGGGCGCCGCGTCAACCAGCCGGCGCCGGTCCTCGGCGCAGGCCTGCATCTGCCCGGTCAGCTCCTCTAGGCGTTGCTGGTCTCCGGCGCGCCGCGCATCCAGAAGTTGGCGGCCGTACCAGGCGATGACGGCACCCACCGCTTCCTTCGCGGCCTCGTCTTCTGGGAACGACGGGGGCGGGGGAATGTGCACGGCGAACCACCTCAAGGACTTCGAACGGTCTCGGCCAAGGCGGCGCCGCTGGCCGCAGCGCCGTGGCGGGGCGGTCGGCCCATGGTCCCGGGCGGCCGCGGCGGGCAGGCCCTGCGCAGGACGCGGTCCGAGCGCATCCGGGCCAGGATCTGAACGGGCAGGTCCTTCAAGAGAAAGGCCAGGCGGGGCGCGCCGTAGCCGGCGTCCGCGACGACGAGCAGGTCCGGGTCACCGGCCTGCCATTGTCCGACCGAGATCAGCCGCTCGATCAGGTCGCGCAGTTGCCGTGCGGTGACCTGGGCTGCGTCGTCTCCTGGCGTCAACCGGATCGCGTCCAGTGGCGCGGTCCAGGAGCTGCGGCCGGGCTCAAGTGCGGTGATGACCGAGTAGGGCCAGCCCGGGACGGCGATGTGCTGGTCCTTGCCCCGTCCGTAGGTGTGGCACAGGATCCGCTCCGACGAGGCGTGGGCGTCGGGCCGCAGCTAGCAGGTGCTATCGACGGCCAGGACGAGCCGGCCGTCCGCCGCGCGGGGCAGCGGCACTGCTGCCAGCGCCCGCCGCAGCCCATCGGCGTCCAGGCGACCACGAGCCAGGGCGTCGTAGAGCCCGCCGTGGCCTCGCCGGTGCTCGCCCACCAGCGAGAGTTCCACCAGTGACCGGACCGGCCCGTCGGCGCACAGCACTGCATCGGCCAGCTCGAACAGGGCATCCCCTCGCCGGATCAAACAGTCGTAGAACTCCCCCCGGAAGCGTGGCAGTTCAGCGAACGCGTCCTGTCGGACACCGTCCTGCAGCAGCCTCATCCCCACGGCCTTCGTACTGATCGTGTGTGTTCCTTGGTCGGAGCACATGATCAGACGAACGCCGCTTCCGTGTGCGGCGGATACCGATACGAGTGATCAAGTACGACGGCTCGTTCGAGGCGATTGCTTAAAGATCAAGCTAGTCAAGGGGCCTCGGGCGGGCGAGGTGTTCGAGGGACATCGGGTTGGGCTCGCCGTGGTGGCCCGAATGGTCCAAAAGGCTGATCAACGAGCAGGGGCCCGGGAGCTGGTGGCGCTGGTGGAGCGCGCGGGCCTGCAGGATGCGGTGGTCCTGGAATTCGCGTCGGCATCGGCCTTCGGCCCGGACGACGGGGAGACGCCGACTTCGGGCAACCACGTGGGCCCCATCGGAGGGGACACCGGGCGGAGCCGGTGGCTCGACCCGCGAACGCGGACAGGACATGCGGTCGCCCGCTCCCGAGAACACCGGCGCACAGGCGCGTGCAGAACCGGCCGACCAGACGGTAGTACGCCCTCGTCCTCGCTGGGCTCGTCCCGCCGTCGGAACCGGGCCCGCCGCCGGCCAGTCACCCGCCGCAACCACCAGGAGCAGACCTCACACGCAGAGCACGAGGTCGTGCCCGCGCCAGTTCCCAGCCCTTCACCCGGTCGGACCGCCGATAGGCTGACATGCATGGACTACAAGCGGATGCGCGCCATCGCCGACGAGCTGGCCAAGGTCATGCCCGACGAGGCCAAGAGCCTGGAAATCGGCGCGGATCAGATCGTGATGATGATGTCCCCCTCCAGGGCGCACGATCTCCTTGCGTTCAAGATCCGCCACCAGCTCGAGCAGCAGATCCCCCCAACGCTCGCCGCCCTCACGGCTGGCGACGTCGAGGACCCGGTCCTAGGACGGCTACGCCGCCCCGACGTCCTCGTCGTGGACTTCGAAGCCTTCGAGGAAGACACCATGGATCCCCTGCACCCCGCCGACGTCCGGCTCGTCGCGGAGATCGTGTCTCCGTCGCACCGGACGAGCGACTACGTCGACAAGATGCGCGACTACCCCGCGATGGGAATCCCCGCCTACCTCCTGGTGGACCCGAACGACGGGCGGATCCAGGTCCACACCGAACCTGGCCCCTCCCCCGACGGACCGCAGTACCACCGCCGCTACGACCACACCTTCGGCGATCCGGTTCCCGTCCTGGACTGGACCGTCGACACCGCCGACTTCAGACGCTACCCGAACGCGAAGTGACCGCCGGCCCGCAACAGCTACTTGCCAAAGCATCCACCGGGCACCCCACCTGTATCGGGATGCCCCCGGCATCGACCGCAGTGCCGGTGGTCCGCAACGTTCACCGGCCGCAAATCATCCAGACGACGGGCCCCTGTCGTAGGCACCGAAACAGCCGATGCCCTAGCGGCCACGGGCTCCGCTGGGCACGACAGTCATCCGAACCCCCACCAAGCGCTCCGCCTCTGTCTGCTGTCGGTCTTCTGCACTGTGGGCGCCTACCCTGGAGAGCACCATGGACCCGAACCACCTCGCACTGATCGAGGAAGTCCGCCGGATCGCCCCCGAGAACGTCAAGGTCGAGTTCTCCGGCGAAGTCATCATCATGCAGGCTGCCCCGTCCGCCATTCACCAACGCAACCTCGACCATGTGGCGCGACAGTTCGTCAATTACATCCCTTCGGGATGCTTCGCAAGCCAGAACAGCGGCCTGGCATCCCCACAGGTCCGCAAGTCCCGTACCCCTGACCTGGCCGTCCTTCCCGAGGACGTATCAGAGGGCGACAACAACGAGCTCCCAGCTGACTCCGCACTGATCGCAGTGGAGGTCGTCTCCCGCTCCAGCCCTGAGAACGACTGGGTGGGCAAGCCGCGGGACTACCCTCTGATGGGGATCCCTCTGTACCTGATCGTCGACCCTTCCCAGAAGACCGTCACCCTGTTCAGCGAAGCCGAGAACGGCCGCTACCGTGCCAGGGAAGACGCCGACTTCGGCGAGACCATCCACATCCCGCAACCCTTCGGGTTCACCCTGGACACCTCCGTCCTCCTTCCCTACAGGTGATCCCCGGCTCTCATCCGACCAAGTCGGACCAGGGCCCCTCACAGGGGCGGATCACAGTGACCGCAGGACCTGGGTATCCGACAGGTAGTACACACGACGGGCTGCGGCAGACCCGGCCGGAGGAAACGCGGGAGGCGGCCGGTCTCGACCAGCCGCCTCTCCACACCGAATGACCTACGCACGAAGCATGGCGGTCTCACGGACACCGCCGGGCAGACGTGGCCATATCCGCACTCGGCACAACCGCCCGTCCATCTTGAGCGAAAGACTCAGTTCGCCGTCGCGCCGGATGAACTCACTGACGCGCTCGACCGCATCGGCACGGGTGAAGAAGTACCTGTACGCCTCGAACTGCGTGCTCCCCATCGGCAGTCTGCGCACAGCCTCCCAGAGCGCTGACACGGCGTCGGGCAGCTGGTCGAACATCGCCGGAGAAGTCACGTTCTCGATCTCGGCCGCCACGGGCCCATCCCAGGCACCCACGCCCATCAGGCCCCCGCCGGTGATCACACCGCTGCCCTCCCCCGTCCGGTCGCTGAGTCCCGCGTCATCGCCCTGGCCAACCGGCGCCACGAGACACCAGACCGACTTGCCGGCTCCGCCCATACGGGGCTCGCATCCCCATCCGGCCGACAGTTGCTCGACCATCCACAGCCCGCGACCGCCCTCGCCCCGACCATCTGCGGCACGCATGGCCGGCAGCCGATCGCAGCCATCGTGCACCTCGATCCGCAGCATTCCCAAGACCAGCGCGAGCCGGATGAGGATGTGCGCGTCCGGCGCCATGCCAGCATGCCGGACAGCGTTGGCGACCAACTCGGACAGCACCAATCCACCATCCTCCAGGTACTGCTCACCGCCCTCGACGCCAGCGAGAAAGTGATCCAGCTCCACACGGGCAACGCCCGCTGATCGAGGGTGGCACGGCACCCAAACCTCCCGGTCAACAGCCGTCCCGGCGCGCGAGAGTAGGGCCTCGGTCACCGATCCGAATCCGTTCTGCTCGGCTGCGCCATCGGTGAGAAGCACGTCCAGCCCATCACCACATGCCAACAACAGCGAATGGCGGCGGCTCCTCTCGTGGGTGCTTCCGTTCCGTTCACGTCGCCCCCTTCCCAGTCATCTACACCCTGCGCCCCTCGGCCGCCGGCGGCCGCCGAAACCGTACGCCATACACTGCTATATATAGCAGTGTATGGCAATGCACAGCTCTCCAGTGGAGCGTGATGCAGCACACCGCATCACGCTCAAAGGATGGACGAAGACCGCAGCCACGTCGTCGACCCGACACGCCCCGCTTACGTGTACGCGCAGGTGGCCGACGACATCGCGCAGCAGATCGTGTCAGGTCGGCTGGCGCCGGGGGCGATGCTCCCCGCGGAACGGGATCTCGCGGCTCAATACGGGGTGGCCTACCTGACGGCGCGACGAGCGGTGCGAGAGCTACGCGAGCGAGGCCTCGTCGTCACCCTACCGGCGAAGGGAACTTACGTCGTGGAGCGAACCACGGAGTAGGGCGCGGCTTCGAAACTCCAGCTCACGGCATCGCAGCAGACCGAGCGTCAGAACCGGGCGGACGCCCGGTGCGAGCTCGACGACACAAAGCGGTGGAGGATCTCCATGGCCAGCCTCGTCCACCGCCTGCCGGTGGACGACCTCCTCACACAGGACTGGGAGCACCGCCTCGGGCGGCCGCTGGGCCTGGAGCCCGCAGGCCTGCTGAGCCGAAGATCCCCACACGCCACCGCGTGCGGGGATCTTCCTACTTCCTGCGGTGTCGGCCGGTGCCGGCCCGGAGCAGCGGCACCGGGGTGTGGGGCTGTGGGAAGAGTGGGGGGCGGCCGGGCTGCGTGATCATCTCGTAGGCGGCGGCGTAGTTGTCGGCGACTGCCACCGGCTGCCAGGTCCGGCCGTCCCACTCGACGACCATCCGCGGCACGTCGCCGAACAGCGGGTGTCCCCTGACACTGTCCTCGTCGCGATCACGAGTGCGTCCCGGGTGCCTACTGGCGGCCTCAGGCCGACGCGGCTGGTATACCAGTCCAGCCGTTCCTCGTCGGGGAAGAGCACGTGCAGGCATCCTCTCGCAGGCGAGACCTCCACACGTGAGGTTAGCGGCCGACGCCCACCACGGCGCGCTGTTGCGCCATGTATACCGGCCGGCCTCAGACAGGTCGAGGCCACCGAGTACCGCAGCAGCGCCGACCGGCCGCGGGCCACGAGGTCCTCCACGGCGTACGAGCTGAGCTCGGGTGGCAGTGCGGCGCGCAGCTCCGGGTCCTCGGCGGCCTGGTCGATGAGCTGCCGGAGCAGCCAGTGCTGGGTGAAGAGTTGCACGCCGAGGGTGATGTGCAGGGAGTGTCCGGCGGTGGTGTGGCCGAAGTGGACCCAGCCGCGGGGGATGAACAGCACCTGGCCGGCGCGCAGGACCACGGTGCGGACCTGGTCGTGGACCTGGTCCAGCTGCTCCGGGGTGAAACCGACGGCGGTCCAGCGGTGTCGGTCCAGCGGGTCGATGACGAGCGGCGGGTGGAGGCGCCAGATCTTGGCTCCCTCGCCCTGAAGACGCTGAAGGCTACGCCGAGGAACGCAGCTGGCTGGCGGCCAGCCCGCCGGGTGACCACCGCACCGGTCGGTGACCGCGGGCAACTCATCAGTGGCCGTCACCAGACGCGAGCGGGCCGGCAGCCCCGCTGATCGCCTCGGGGGCGGATTTGAAATAGCGGCGGACGTTCTGGATGCTCCTGTGCCGGGACTTCGCTTTCAGCTCCGACAGGCTCGCCCCTGCCTCGCCAAGGTGACTCAGGGAGGAGTGCCGCCACTCGTGCAGGTCCCAGCCGGTTCCCGGCCCGCTCACCGACGTATGCTCGTCCAGCAAGGCCCGGGCCCTGCCGTATGAGAGCCGGGTGAGTTCGGTGTCCGGACAGATGTCTCGGGGGTTCACTAGTTTGCCCGGGCCGGCTCGCCGGTGGGTGACGAACACCGGCCCGCGCGTGCGTCCCGTCAACAGCCGGGACAGCAGGCTCGCCGTGCCAGCGCCCCAGTGCACGGTCTCCAGCACGAAGTCCTGGCGGGCGCTGTTCGCCCTCACCGAGCCGCAACGACCGGGCAGGTCCAGGTCCTCGATGTTCACGGACAAGATCTCCTCGGCCCGGGCGGCGGTCTCGTAGAGCATCCACCACAGGGTCCTCTCCCGCAGATGGATCTCCCGTCTGCCGATGAGACGGTCGATCGCGATCCGCGAGCGGGCAGGGGTGTTGGAGTCCGGAACGGTGCGCCGCTTCGCCCAGGCCGGCACCGCAGGTCCATCGAAGCCGCGATCTCCGCACCAGGAAAGCCAGGAAAGCACCGCTGCCCGCCGCGCGTTCCAGGTGTTCACCGCCGCTGCGCCCCAGAGCAGCTCCAGAGCCTCGCCGATCTCGTCGTCCAGAACCGATGCCAATGGCCGGGCCTCGCCGAGCCTCTCAGCAGCCCTGCCCACAGCGATACCGTAGCTCCGCGCGGTGCTCGGGCTGGCAAACGAGTCCAGGAAGACGTCGGCCGCCGACCGAACGGTCAGCAGTTTCCCGGTTGGCACCGCACACCCTCCCCGCAATGCCGAAAGTACTGGGATGCCAGCACAGCAGTCCTCCCCTCAGAGGACCGAACCGGCGCGGCCCTTCAGCCCTCCGCACACTCCGATTCGCCCCCGCAAGGTGACTTCGCCGTCAGGACGGTCGCAGAACTTCTGCAGCTCGAATGCATCCATCACCGGATCAAGGAACCTAGCGGGGGCAGTTCGATCCCAACGCAGACCCAGGCTCGCATTTGAGACCACAGGCCTACAGCGGGCAGTGAGCGTCTTCAGCGTTGAAGCTCGAGGGTGAGTACGGCCTTGGCTTCTGAGCTTGACTCTGTCGGGGATCTTGGCGTTCGGCTGCAGGTGATCACGGTGGTGCGCCAGTCTCGCGGGTGCACGATGACCACGAGATTTCCGAGGAGTGCGAGATGTCGGTCCGTCCCCGTCCGGGCGCCGAGGTCCCGGTATTGACGGCGCAGATGGCGAGGGCCAGCAACCCTGCTGGCACGACGGCGATGTGGGTGCGTGACCGTCTCGACGGCCTGTGGCGGGACGAGGACTTCGCCGACTGGTACCCGCGCGACGGACGTCCGGGGCTCTCGCCCGCGCAGTTGGCCACGGTCAGCGTGCTGCAGTTCCTGCTGGGCCTGTCCGACCGCGATGCCGCCGAGGCCGTGCGCTGCCGTATCGACTTCAAGTACGCGCTCGGCCTCGAACTCGACGACCCCGGCTTCCACCACAGCGTGCTGACCGACTTCCGCGACCGCCTGCTGCGGGACGGCCGGGCGGACCGCCTCCTCGACCTCACGCTGGCCCGGCTGTAAGAGGCCGGCCTGGTCCGTGAGCGCACCACCCAACGCACCGACTCCACCCATGTCCTGGCCACCGTCCGAGACCTGACCCGCCTCGAACTGGTCACCGAGGCCGTGCGCGCGGCCCTGGAAGACCTCGCCCGCATCGCCGGCCACGCGCTGGACGGCCTGGTCGGCGAGGACTGGGGCCGCCGCTACGGCCGACCGGTGCGCCTGGGCAAGAACCCCACCCGGCCCATGACCAGGATCAACACCACCGGCGAAGACGCCCGCCGCCTGCTCGAACACCTCGACCGCAACCACCCGTCCCTGCTGCGCAGGCCCCGAGTCGAGATCCTTCGGCAGATCCTGATGCAGAACTACTACTGGGATCCCGCCGGGCGCCTGCGCTGGCGCAACGAGGACGACGAGAGCGGCCTGCCGCCCTCAGCTCACCGGAT
This sequence comes from Kitasatospora sp. NPDC085879, assembly GCF_040686255.1. NCBI lineage: Bacteria > Bacillati > Actinomycetota > Actinomycetes > Kitasatosporales > Streptomycetaceae > Kitasatospora > Kitasatospora sp. NPDC085879. The sequence continues at coordinate 43,010 of NZ_JBFBJZ010000057.1, forward strand.
CGTCTCGCCCTACGACCCGACAGCCCGCTACGCACGCCGCGGACAGGTCACCCGCTAGACGGGCTTCCTCGCCCATGTGACCGAGACCTGCTCCGGCGACGGAGCGAACGTCATCACCGACGTGGCCACCATGCCCGCCACCAGCGCCGACACCGAGGTCCTGCCCGCGATCCACACCCGGCTGGAACGCCGGAGCCTGCTGCCCGACCAGCACCTGGTCGACGGCGGCTACACCTCCCTGCCCCACCTGGAACAGGCGATGCGCGAACACCGTGTCACCGTCGTCGGACCGCTGCCGGGCAACCCCACCCGCCAGCACGGCCGCGGCGAGGGCTTCGCCCGCGACGACTTCCGGATCGACTTCGACCGCAAGGAGGTCACCTGCCCCCAGGGCCAGGTCAGCGCCGGCTGGCATGGCCCCTACCCGACCTCCTCACCGACCGCTGCCCCACTGATCATCGCCCGCTTCACCAAGAGCCAGTGCCGGCCCTGTCCGGTCCGGGCCAAGTGCACCAGCTCCCGCGACGCCCACCGCTCCGTGGGCTTCCCTCCGCGTGAGCTGTTCGAATTGCAGGTGCGTAACCGCGCCGACCAGCAGGATCCGACCTGGCACAAGCGATATGCGGTCCGCTCCGGCATCGAGGGCACCATCTGCGAATTCGCCCACGGCCACGGCATACGCCACTGCCGCTACCGCGGGCAGGCCAAGGCACACCTACAGCACGTGCTCACTGCCATCGCCGTCAATATCGAACGCCTCAGCAAGCAGCCAGTCAGCGAAAACGTGCCCCCACGACCACCGACAGCCTTCCAGGACTACCTCGACCAGCAGGGCATCCCGCGCCTACGTTCCTGGCGCGCCGTCAGCTGACGCGGAAGCAACCAAGATCCCCGACAGAGTCAAGCTGAGAAGCCGTTGTTGTACCGAACTTGATCGGCGTGTTTCCGCAGCTCAGGCATGACGTCGGCATGGGCGAGGCATGCTCGGGCCGTTGGGTTGTCTCGCTGGTGGAGGTGCCGGGATGGCGTCGGTCGTGGGTCTTCTCGAGGAACGGGAACTGGCCGCGCGGGAGCGCGTGGAAGAGCTTCGGGAGGTGGCCGACCGGGTGCTCGCCGAGCTCGCGGAAGCGGAGACGGCCTGGCGCGAGTGGCTGATCGCCAGGCAGCGCGTCGGCGAGCTTCTGTCCGTGCGGCGGACTTCGGAAGCAGGTGAGGTCGGCTCTGGAGCCGGTGAGCCCTCTGTGTCGGAGCCCGCCACGAACGCGCCCGCCGAGGTTCCCGCGCCGAGGGCTGCTCGAGCGGGCCGTTGCGGGCGGGGCCGATGGCCTTCCATCTGCTGTGGTCCGGCGTCCTCACCGCTGGGTTGGAGGAGCGGCCGCTGGACTCCGGGACCGTGGTGAGCCGGGCGGTGGCGGCGTGAACGGCGGGTCGGGCCGCCGGGTGCTGGCGGTGGGCGCGCACATCGTCTTCGACGGACGCGCCTGGCAGGTGGTCGGGGTAGCGGGGCAGCTGGTGCGCCTGGCCGGCGAGCGGGGAGAGGTCGCGACGGTGCTGGCCGGGCACCTGGTGGCGGCGCCGGACTTCGCGGTGACCAGCGCGCGGCCGCAGGTGGGGGTGCCGCAGTGGGGGCTGTTCCAGACGGTGCCGGTGCGCGAGCAGGGGAAGGCGCTGGCCTGGCAGCGGCACATCCAGGAGGTCGAGTACAGACTCACCGGCGGGGAGGGAGCGGCGGGGGTGCCGCAGCCGCAGCACGACCCGCTCTCGCCCACGCTCGCGCAGCGGGAGCATGCCAAGGCCGATGAGCTCACGGGCCTGGGGTGGGGCCACGTGGCGGCGAGCACAGTGCAACGGATGCGGTTGAACTACCGGCGCCAGGGGCTGTGGGGGCTGGTCGACCATCGCACCACCAAGCCCGCCAGTCGCACCAGGCGCAGCGACGAGAACGTCGTCGCTGCGGTGCTGGAGGCGCTACGACTGCAGCGTGGCCGGTCCAAGGGCACGGCGAAGGGGCTGATGCGGCTCACGAGGCAGGTGCTGGACGACCGGCACGGGCCCGGGGCGGTGACACTGCCGGCGCAGGCGACGTTCTACCGGCTGGTGAAAGCGTTGGCCGATCCCGCCGAGCTGCCCGGCCGGCCGGCGCGCACCGCCCCCGCCTCATCGGGGCGGCCTTTCACTCCGGCGGTGGCGCTGCGGCCGGGCGAGCAGGTCATGCTCGACTCCACCCGGCTGGACGTTATGGCCGTCTTCGCCGACGGCACCGCCGGCCGCCCGGAGCTGACCATCGCGCTGGATGTCGCCACCCGCTCCATCCTGGCCGCCGTTCTGCGCCCGGCCGGCACCAAGTCCGTCGACGCCGCGCTGCTGCTCGCCGAGATGGCCGTCCCGCACCCGCTGCGCCCGGGCTGGCCCCCCGCGCTGGCGATGTCCCGCGCGCCTGTGCCGTACGGGGACCTCCTGGAAGCGGACCCGCGTCTGGAGGCTGCCGCCGCCCGGCCGGTCGTGGTGCCGGAGACCGTGGTCGTTGACCGCGGCCGGATCTTTCTCTCGTCCGCGTTCCTGGCCGCCTGCGAGAGCCTGGGCATCAGCGTGCACCCCACCCCACCCCGCCCCGGCGCCCCGCCGCCAAGGGCCACGTCGAGCGCGCCTTCGGATCCATCAACACCCTCTTCTGCCAGCACGTCGCTGGCCACACCGGCTCCGACGTCACCCGCTGCGGATCTGACAGCCAGCGCGAAGCCCTGTGGAGCGTCGCCCAACTGCAGGACATGCTCGACCAGTGGATCGCCACCGAGCGGCAGAACCGCCCCGCCGAGGGGCTGCGGCACCCGTCGATGCCCGCCTGCGCCCTGACCCCGAACGAGATGTGGGGGCGCGATGCTCGGCGCCGCCGGGTACGTGCCGCTCCCGCTGAGCGGCGACAACTGGGTCGAACTGCTGCCCGTGGTGTGGAAGCCCATCACCGGGCGCGGTATCCGCCTGAACCACCGCACCTACGACCACCACGTGCTGGGCGACTACCGCGGCCGGCCCTCCGGCATCACGGCGCAGCAGGGCCGGTGGGAGGTCCACCACAACCCCCACGACGCCCGCCAGGTCTGGATCCGCCTCGGCGACGGCGACTTCACGCCGATCCCGTGGATCCACGCCGACCACGCCCACCAACCCTTCGGCGACCAGCTGTGGCAGCACCTCAAGGACACCGTCGCCCGCCGTGGGGAGCGCGACCGGCACGAGGCCGACCTCGCCCAGGCCCTCGACGACCTCCTGCGCCGAGCCCGAGGCGGCACCGCAAGGCCGCGCGAACACGCCCTGGTCACCCGTCAGGCACCCGCCGCCCTCCCCCACGACACCCACGGGCCTGCCGGACCCGGCCTCGGGGAGGACCCCGACGGACGGGCCAGGCAGCGCAAAAGGACGAGGCGGCAGAAGCAGACCACGGTCCCAGGCAACTCCGGCCCCGGGCAGCAATCGGGCGGTGACAAGCACACCGTTCCACGGCCACGACGGGCCAGCGTTTCGCGGGCAGGGGCAGCGACCGGGGAAGAAGAGACCCCCGAAGCACTGTTCGACGCCGACGCGCAGTGGCGGACGCCAACGCCGCCCCCGGGAAGCCTGAACCCGGGCGGCAAGGATGACGAGGAAGGCCTCGACACCGCCGGTCCCCGCCTGGACGACGACGCCGATGCCGTGGACGCCGGCTTCGGGCTGTTCGACGCGGCCGAGGAGGCTCAGCAGTGGTGACCCCATCTCAAGCTCCGCCCCAGGCAGGTACCGCCACGCCCACCACCTGGGAGGAATGGAAACGCTTCGTCGACAGCAAACGACCTGCACCGCCCGCGCCCGACGCGCCCAGGCGCCCCGCCGACCAGCGCCTGGCTTACCACTCCCGGTTCGTCGTCGTACGCACCCCTGCCCTCGACAAGATCACCACCAGTCTGCGTGCCCTCACGCTGCTCGGGCGCCATCAGGAGGGCACCGCCCGCCCGGGGCTGATCGTCACCGGGCCGCCCACCACCGGCAAGAGCACCGCCCTGCAAGAAGTGGGCCGCACCTACGAGCTGCACCACAGGTCCCTGTCCCACGGTCCTGTCCCCGGGCAGGCTCCGGTCGCGTACATCTTGGTGCCGCCCGGCGCGAGCGCCAAGAACCTGGCCGCCGAGTTCGCCCGCTTCGTCGGCCTGCCGGTCGGCCCCCGCATGACCCAGGCGCTACTCACCGCCACCGTCTGCAGCATGTACATCAGCCTGGGGGTGCGCCTGGTCCTCGTGGACGAGATCCACCGCCTCAACCCCCGCACCACCAACGGGGCGGAAGCTGCCGACTTCTCAAGGACCTCACCGAACGCCTGCCCGCCACCTTCGTCTACGCCGGCGTCGACGTCACCGACACCCCGCTGTCCAGCGGCGTGCGCGGCGCGCAGCTGGCCGGGCGTGCCTCGCTGATCGACTGCGATCCCCTGCCCGCCCGCGTCGGCCACCAGACCCCGTTCGGGTCCACCGTCGCCGCGTTCGAGAACGCCCTCGGCCTCGCCGCACACCGGCCCGGCTCCCTACGACGCCTGGCCCCCTACCTCCACCAGCGCACCGCCGGCCGGATCGGCAGCCTCTCCCGCCTCATCCGCCAGGCCGCGATCACCGCCATCCTCGACGGCACCGAAAAGATCACCAAGACCTCGTTGGACGCGATCACCCTCGACCACATCGCCGAACAACACCACCGACCGGTCCGCCAACCGGCCAGACGACGATGAACACCCGCCCGCCCATGCCCTCGGCCGGCTCGGTCGCCGGGCCGGCCTCGCCCCGTACTCACGGGCCGTCCACTTCCCTGCGCACGCCGCTGCCGTGCTCCACCAGCTCGTGGCACAACGGAACCGTGATCTGCGCCTCCTCGGCCCAGGACCGGGCGTAGACGACGGTGTGAAAGCCACCGGTGTGGTAGCCGCCGCTGCAGATCACCACCTCGGCATCGGTGACCTCCACGGTGAGCCTGCGCCGCGCTCCCCACGCGCCCACCAGGTAGTCGTTGCCCGCGGCGCGCACGTACCCGGCGGAGTCCGGGCGTACCCGGGTGCGGCGGCTGTCCAAAGGCGGCTGGAGGAGCGGATGGGCGGATGAAGGATCCCCGAGCAGGGCGGACCGCTCAGCAGCCCAACACGCTATCCGGTCAGGGGTGGGGAGGTGCGCCTGCGGCGCCCCGGCCGGGCCCGGAGAGTACGGGGCCTGCCCGTTGGGTGCTGTCTGGGGATGCAGGAGCTGTCCCGGGGCGTCGCAGAGCGTGGTGAGTGAGCCGGGGTGGGCCGGACTGACAGGGAGGCAGGCACCGGCGGCCTGGCGGCATCTGGGAGCAGGCACCGGCGGCTGTCCGCACCCGCTTCTTCCGCCGCCACGGCCTGGCATGGGAGCAGCTGGTCTGACGCACGGCTCGACCGGCGGCGCCCGCCGCGCCGCGGACGAGAGCGGCTCCCGCCCGGCGGCCCCAGAGGGGCCCAGGATTTCTTGGGCCTGCCGAGCACCGTCCTGGATTCATAGGCTCATAGGCGCTTTCGAATCCTCAAGATGGGCGTACATCTATGCGTGTACCAAAGTTCCGAAGGCTGCTGGTATCGGCGGCAGCGTCGATCGCGGTCATGGCGACCATCGGTGCCTCAAGCGTCTTCGCCTGCCCGATCCCGCCGCCGGCACCCGAGTACTACCTCGCGCTGGGAGACTCCCTGTCCGTCGGCGCGCAACCCACCAGCGACGGGAATCTCATTGCGACCGACCGCGGATACGTGGATCGCCTGTACACCGCGCAGCAGCACGTCCGTCCCCGCCTGCAGCTGGTCAAGCTCGGCTGCTCCGGCGAGAGCACGACGACCATGCTGTCGGGCGGGATCTGCCACTACGGCGGAGCCGCTTCGCAGATCGACGCCGCCGTCAACTTCCTTGCCACGCACCGCGGCTCAGTCCGACTGGTCACGCTCGACATCGGCGCCAACGACATCCTCCGCTGCGCCAAGAACGCCAGCAGCATCGACGCGACGTGCGCGCAGAGCGGCCTGCGTGACATCGCCGCGAACCTGCCCGTGATCACGGCCAGGCTGCGGGTCGCCGACCCGGCCGCCGACGTCCGCTTCGCCGCAATGGACTACTACGACCCCTTCCTGGCGGCCTCACTCCTGGGCCCCGAAGGACAGTCAGCAGCCAGGGCCTCCCTCCAGGGCGCCGACATCGCCAACACTCTGCTGCGCACCGTCTACAGCCGGGCGGGATTCCTGGTGACCCCCGTCGCGTCGGGCTTCGCCACCCACGACACCACCCCCGTCCCCGTGCCCGGCGTCGGCGAACTCCCGCGCAACGTCGCCACGGTCTGCCAACTGACCTGGGCCTGCACCCCCCCGCCCACCGGGCCGGACATCCACCCCAACGATGCCGGCTACCAGGCCATCGCCGAAGCCTTCGCCAACGCGCTCGGCACCGCCACGCACAAGTAACGATGATGACTCCTCGACCACACCGCAAGTACCTCATCCTGGCCGTCCTGAGTGCCGGTTCGTCGATGACAATGCTCGACACGGTCACTGTCGCCGTGGCACTGCCCAGCATCGGCGCGCAGCTACACACCGGGCTGACGGGGTTGCAATGGGTGGTGGAGGCCTACAGCCTGGCCTATGCCGCGCTGCTGCTGGCCGGCGCTGCGCTGGGGAACCGTTTCGGTTCCAAGAAGGTGTTCCTGGCCGGCTTGGCTTTTCACGGCAGGATCCGCCTGCTGCGCACTTACGCCCGGCCTTGAATGGCTGATCACTGCGCGGATCGTGCGGGGAGCCGGCGCTGCCTTGATCGCTCCCGGCTGCCTGCCGATCCTTCGACATGTCTTCGCCAGAACCGAGGAGCGCACCAGCGCCCTCGCCGTGTGGGGAGGCATGTCGTCGCTCAGCCTGGCATTGGGGCCCGTGATCGGGGGACTTCTCGTCGGTATCTCCGGCTGGGCCTGCGCGTTCTGGATCAGCGTTCCTGTCAGTACGGCCAGCCTGATCGTCGGAATGAAAGTGCTGCCAGATTTCGCCGAGCGCACGGGTAGGCTCTGCTCACGGGGGCAACTCTGTTGGGCCGCGGGCATTGCGGCCGCGATTTATGCATTGACGGAAGCACCGGGGCCTTCGCCCTGATGGGTGTGTCCCGCGTCAAGCAGTTGGCAGGTTTTCGGGTTCGGGAAAGTTGGGGACGAGCGGGTCCGCGGCGCCGGTGTGGACGTCGTGGGGCCGGTTCCAGGCGAGTGCCTCGTGCGGTCGGACGGTGTTGTAGTCGCGCGGGTAGTCCTCGGCGTGCCGGACGAGGTCGAGGGCGTCGGGGATCTCCTCGAGGAACAGCTTCTCGTACTTGAGCGAGCCGAAGCCGCGCTCGCGTGAGCCGTTCTGCCCGGGCGTGCGGACCCGGGTGCGGACGTGTCGCAGCTCCGGTCGGGTGGCGATGAACGCCTCGAACCGGAACGAGCGGAACGGTCCGCCGTTGTCGGTGACGATCGTGACCAGCGGCTTCACGGTCCCGTTCGCGTCGCGCGGGGCGAGCTCGGCCAGCGGCTTTCCGGCCAGCAACTCCGCTTCCTTGATGGCGAGTTCGATCGCGGCGATGGCGTCGTGCTGGTTCGCGGTGGGCGACACGTGCCAGCCCAGCTCGTACTTCGACCAGTAGTCCCGGCAGCCCGCGAGCCGCCAGGTGCCGCCCGAGGCGGTCTCGAACTCGGAGAAGTCGAGCTGCCAGACCTGGTTCGGGCCGGTCGGCTCGGTCGCGAAGGCGGCCTTGCGGCGGGCGGCGAGCCGGCGCCGTTCCCGCTGGTAGTTCGCCTCCAGCAGCAGGCCCTCGTCCCGCAGCAGCCGCAGCACGGTCGCCTGGGAGACGCGGTGGCCGTCGTGCCGGCACATCGCCCACACCTTGCGGTGGCCCCAGGCCGGGTGCGCGAGCGCGTGCCGGCGGGCGGTCTCCCGGACGCTCTCGCGGGTCGGGCGCGGCCACGGTCCTCTGGCCTGCGCGCCCTGTTGGGCGCGGGCCTGGTGGCGACGCCAGGTCCGCTCGGGCACGCCGATGAGCCGGCAGAACCTCGCGGTCGGCATGCCCGCCCCGGTGCGGATCACCTCGAGGTCCTCGAAGGGCCCAGCCGGCCCTCCGCGGACTTCTTCCACACCCGCAGCTCGACCGCGGCCTCACCCAGCGCCTGGGTCAAGTCGGCGACCTGGGCTTCGAGTTGCTGTTCCCGGGTGCTGGGGCCGGACTTGCCCGCGAGGCCGGCCCGGCCGGACTCCAGGAACTGGCGCTTCCAGGTCCCGATCGACTGCTCGGACACCTTCGCCCGGCGCGCGGCCTCGGCAACGGTCATCTCACCGGCCAGGATCGACAGCACGATCCGGACCTTCTCCTCCGGCGGCAGCGCCGGTGGCCTCACCATGATCGATCAGACTCCTTCAAGCAGCAGGACCCGCAAGAAACGAGCCCTGCCACAAAGTCTGACGCGCGACAGCTGGACGTGCCGATACCCCGGAGAACGCCGCGGCGTTCGGGTTCACCGGCCGCGGTGGCGTCAACCAGAGCGGAAACCCTCAGATCAGGCTGATGGTGCTGGCCGAATGCGGCACCCACGGCCTGGTCGACGGCGCCTTCGACGGGGTGGCGCGGGCCAGTGAGCACGCATTCGCCCGTCAGCTCGTCGCCAGCCTTCAGCCGGACATGCTCCTGCTGGCCGACCGCAGCTTCAACGGCTACGAACTGTGGGCCACGCCCGCTCGACGGGCGCTCACCTGACCTGGCGGATCAAGGGCAACCAGGTATTCGTGCCCCTGCGGGTCCTACCCGACGGCTCGTTCATCTCGGTCATGCCGACTCCGAAGGAGACCGTCCGACACGGCCAGGCACGGGCTGCCGGCCGCACCCTGGCCCAGCCGCCCGAGGGCCACACCGTGAGGATCATCCAGTACACCGTGACGGTCCACCTGAAGGCCGGCCCGCCTCCGCCGCACAGTGCGGCGACATCGACCCCGACCGAATCTCCTTCACCGTGACCGTGCAGCTCGCCCGGCTGAAGGTCGCCAGCCAAGCGGCCGCGGACGCCATCACGCTGGTGGCAGCGCGAAGCGAGGTCGTCCGCGAGCTCTTGGACGGCCTCCTCCCAGCCCGACGCGACCGACAGTGCGACCGAGTCAAGAAGCCGCCCAAGAACACCTTCGAAACCAAGAAGCGAGACCAGCCACGCACTCCCGGTCACGTGCAGTACACCCTCAAAGTGGCCTGGCACCCGCCCCTACCTGCAGAAACGCCCTAACCTCCGTGTTTCGCTTCGCGTCGGCTGATCTGGGGTGATCTCCAGGTTGAAGGTCGTGGGGTTGCCGTCGGACGGTGGGCATGCCGAGGGCCCGG
>NZ_JBFBJZ010000058.1:0-50857 GCF_040686255.1 Kitasatospora sp. NPDC085879
ATCGCGCCCACCGACGGCCGGTCCGCGCAGGCGGCCGACGCGGGAGCGCTGGGCGCCGTGGTCCCGCGGCCCGCCCTCGTCCGGCCGAACGCGGCCGCCGAGTACGCCCTCACCTCCACGACGGTGATCCGCACCGCCGACGGCTCCGCCGAGGCCGCCCGGATCGGCGGCTACCTGGCCGACCTCCTGCGCCCCGCCACCGGGTACCCGCTGCCCGTCCGGCCGGCCGACCCGGCGGCAGAGCCGGGCGACGGGATCTCCCTGCTGCTGACGGGCGCGGACCCGTCCGTCGGCACCGAGGGCTACCAGCTGGACGTCACCACGACCGGTGCCGTGGTGCGGGCCGCCCAGCCGCAGGGCCTCTTCAACGGCGTCCAGACGCTGCGCCAGCTGCTGCCCGCGCAGATCGAGGCGGCCACCGCGCAGCCCGGGCCGTGGCGGCTGCCCGGCGGCCGCATCGTGGACCACCCCCGCTACCCCTACCGCGGCGCCATGCTGGACGTGGCCCGCCACTTCTTCACCGTGGACCAGGTGAAGCGCCACATCGACGGCCTCGCCCGCTACAAGATCAACTACCTGCACCTGCACCTGACGGACGACCAGGGCTGGCGGATCGCGATCGCCGGCAGGCCCGCACTGACCGAGATAGGCGGCTCCACCCAGGTCGGCGGCGGCCCGGGCGGCTACTACACCGAGGAGGACTACCGGGAGCTCGTCGGCTACGCCGCCGCCCGCAACATCACCGTCGTCCCCGAGGTCGACCTGCCCGGCCACGTCAACGCCGCCCTCGCCTCGTACCCGCAGCTGAACTGCGACGGCCAGGCACCTCCCCGCTACACCGGCACCGACGTCGGCTTCAGCTCGCTCTGCCTGTCCACCCCGGCCGCACTGCAGACCGCGAAGGACTTCGCCGACGCCGTGATCGGCCGGCTCGCCGCCCTCACCCCCGGCCCCTACCTCGCCATCGGCGGCGACGAGGCGCACCGCACGGATGCCGCCCAGTACGCCGAGTTCATGACCTGGGTGCAGCAGGACGCCGCCCGGTACGGCAAGGCCGCCACCGCCTGGAACCAGGTCGTCGGCTCGACCCTCCAGCCGTCCACCCTGGTCGAGTACTGGGACACCGCCCGCGACAACACCGCGGTGGCCGAGGCCGCCGCGCACGGCACCGGTCTGGTCCTGGCTCCCGCCGACCGCGCCTACCTGGACCAGAAGTACACCGCCGACACCGTGCTCGGGCTCTCCTGGGCGGCCTCCTCCGGCCTGGACGTCCTGGCCGCGTACGACTGGGACCCGGACAGCCACCTGAACGGCGTGCCCGCCGCCGCCGTCCGCGGCATCGAGGCACCGCTGTGGACCGAGACCGCCGCCACCCCGCAGGACCTCGACTACCTGACGTACCCCCGGCTGCCCGCCTACGCCGAACTCGGCTGGTCGCCCGCGGCCGCCCACGACGTCGCCGACTTCGCCGACCGGCTCGCGGCCCACGGCCCGCGCTGGGAGCTGCGCGGCATCCGCTACCACCGCTCACCCGGCATCCCCTGGCCCGCCCCCACCGGCCCGACCGGCCCCACCGGGCCGGTGACCGCAGGCCCGGACGGCACCTGCCTCGCCGTCACCGGAGACACGGCCGCCGACGGGCCGGCCGTCGACGGAGCGGCGACCTGCGACGGCAGCCCCGCCCAGACCTGGACCCTCGGTGACGACGGCACCCTGCGCGCGCTCGGCAAGTGCCTGGACGCGGCGGGCGGCGGCACCGCCGACGGAACCGCGGTCCGCCTCTGGCCCTGCAACGGCACCGCCGCCCAGAAATGGCAGTGGGCCTTCGGCGCCGGGCCGGCCCTGCGCAACCCGCAGTCCGGCCGCTGCCTCGACAACTCCGACCCGGCCGCCACCGGCCTCCCCCGACTCCGGCTCCACGACTGCGAGAACACCCCGGCCCAGGTCTGGCACCTGCCCTGACGGGCCGCCGCCCCCGGAAGACCGGGCCCGGGCAGAGCGCCACGTGCTGATTCCGCGCGCGGCCGTCCGCTCCTCGCGATGTGACGCGGGTCATATCGGCCCCATGTCACGAACGGGAGGGCAGCTTGCGTCTGGTGGTCGTCCGCACAGCGGGAACGACCGCCACGAAGGAGACAGCAGAGCAATGAACGCGACAGCAGCGCAGCAGCACGAGGTCCTGGTCCTGGGCGCGGGCTATGCCGGGCTCTCCGCCGCGATCCAGCTCGCGGCCCGCACCAGGAGGCGTGGGAACCTGCGTGTGACGCTGGTCAACCCCTACAGCACCTTCACCGAGCGGCTCCGCCTGCACATGACCGCCACCGGCCAGGAGACGGCCGAGATGAGCATTCCGGAGCTGCTGAACGGCACCGGCGCCGCCTTCGTCCGCGGCTGGGTCACCGCCGTGGACGCCGAGGCGAAGACCGTCCGGATCGACGACGACCGCATCCTGCACTACGACACCCTGGTCTACGGCCTGGGCAGCATCGCGGACACCGTCGCAGTCCCCGGCGTGGACGACCACGCCTTCACCCTCGACAGCCCTGAGGACGCCGTCCTCCTCGCCGAACGGCTGACCCGGCTCGACGGCGGGACCGTCGTGGTCGGTGGCAGCGGCCTGACCGGCGTCGAGGCCGCCGCGGAGATCGCCGAGCGGCACCCGGAGCTCCAGGTGGTGCTGCTGGGCCGGCGGGAGCCGGGCGCGGGCATGCACCCGAAGGCCAAGGCGTACCTGGACGCGGCGCTCGCCCGGCTCGGTGTGCGGGTGCGCAGCGGCGTCGACGTGGTCAAGGTGCTGCCGGACAGCGTCGAGCTCGCGGACGGCTGCAGCATCCCGGCGGTCGCGGTGCTGTGGACCAGCGGTACCCGCGTCTCGCCGCTGGCTGCCGCCGCGGGCCTGAGCGTCGACGAACGCGGCCGTGTGGTCACCGACAGCGCGCTGCGCTCGGTCTCCCACCCGGACGTCTACGCCGTGGGCGACGCGGCGGCGATCCGTCAGGGCTACGGCGTGATGCACGGCACCTGCCAGAGCGGCATGCCCACCGGTGTGCACGCGGCCCTGTCGATCCTGCGGACGCTGGCCGGCAAGGAGCCCAGGCCCTTCCGCTTCGGCTATTACCACACACCTGTCAGCCTGGGCCGGAACGATGCCGTCGTGCAGTTCACCCACCCCGACGACAGCCCGCGCCGGATCGTGCTGACCGGCAAGCGGGCCGCGAAGTACAAGGAGACGGTCTCCGCCGCGCCGTGGGCGACCTTCGCCCGCATGAAGAAGATGCCCGCCTCGGGCGCGTTCTGGCCGCACGGCGGCCGCTACACCCGGATCAGGAGCGCCAAGTGACCCAGCCGCAGCAGGCCGGCCCCGACCAGCTCGCCTTCCAGCAGTACCGCACGCTGCTCTTCTCCGTCGCCTACCGCATCCTCGGTACCGCCGCCGACGCCGAGGACGTGGTCCAGGACGCCTGGCTCAAGTGGTCGTCGGCCGACCGTTCCCAGGTTGCCGACCCCAAGGCCTATCTGACCCGGATCATCTCCAACCTGGCGATGGAGCGGCTTCGTTCGACCCGCCACCAGCGCGAGACCTACGTCGGTCCATGGCTGCCCGAGCCGATCCTCACCGGCCCGGACACCGCCGACGGCGTCGCCACGGCGGACTCGGTCTCCATGGCCCTGCTGGTCGTCCTGGAGACGCTGAGCCCCCTGGAGCGGGCGGTCTTCGTGCTGAAGGAGGTCTTCGCGTTCAGCCATGCGGAGATCGCGGAGGCGGTGGAACGTTCGGAGCCGGCCGTCCGGCAGGCCGCGCACCGCGCCCGCGAGCACGTCCAGGCCCGCCGGCCCCGTTTCACCGCGGACCGCGCCCGCCAACGCGACGTCACCGAGCGCTTCTTCGCGGCGACGGCGGGCGGCGACATCAACACCCTCATGGAGCTGCTCTCCCCGGACGTGACGCTGTGGACGGACGGCGGCGGCAAGGTCCGCCAGGCCCTCAAGCCGGTCGTCGGCCTGGAGACCGTGGCCCGCTGGTTCTCCGCGCTCGGCACCGTGACCTACCAGGGCATCGAGCCCGGGCAGATGCGGGCAGAGCTCACCTGGATCAACGGCGGCCCGGGCGTGGTCTTCCGCGGCCCGGACCGTGTGGTCGCCACGCTGACCTTCGATTTCGATCCGGAAGGCCGTATCGCGACCATCCACAACGTGGCCAACCCGGACAAGCTCCACGCCGTCGCCGACGGCACTCGGCTCGAACTCTCATGAGCCGCACGATCGTTGTGCCGGACGGTCGTCCGCACTGCGGCTACTGCTGCTGCCACTGCTCCTTGGTGATCTCGTACCGTACGCCTCCGTGCTCGGAGCCCTCGATCATCTCCATGTCGGAGGGGGTGGGGATGGTGTCCGCGAGCGTCATGTCGAGCTTCTTCATGACGTTGCGCGAACCCTGGTTCACGGACATCGTCTCGGCCCAGACCATGCGCACACCGAGCTCCGTGAACGCCTTGCCCAGCAGGGCCCGCGAGCCCTCGGTGGCATAACCCCTGCCCCAAGCCGCCCGCCGCAGCCGGTAGCCGAGTTCGACTTCGTCCGGCGGGCCCTCCGGCTCGGGGCGCAGGACGAACCAGCCGATGAACGCGTCGCCGTCCTTCTCGTGCGCGGCGAACAGTCCGAGGTCGCCGCCCCACTTCTCGTAGCCGGCGAGGATGTTCGGCAGGTGGCGCTCGCGGACGAGCTCCGGCGCGGTCGGACGGCCGCCGGTCAGGTAGCGCATCACCGCCGGGTCGCTGTCCAGCTCGATCAGCAGGTCCGCGTCATCGGCGGTGAAGCGGCGCAGGGCCAGGCGCTCGGTCTCCAGGTAGGCGTCCACGAGTCGATCATGCCCGAAGCAGGTTGGGCAGCCCAACGGCTTTCCTCGGCAACTCGAAGGCGTTGCCGAGACGTCGCAGGATTCCTCCGCCCGTCTCGGGGCCTAGGCTGCTGTTGGGCCCGTGTCGGCGCGGCCGGGCCCGGCCGGGAGAGGCTGTCGGATGGGTGACGCGATCGGCTCGATGCTGGCCTCGGCCGTGGGTATCGCGATCAGCCCGGCGGCCCTGATCGCGGTCGTCCTCCTGCTGGCCACCCCGCGGGGTCGGACCAACGGGCCGGCCTTCGCCGCCGGGTGGGTGGTCGGTCTGTCCGGCGTGGTCGGCATGGTGGTCGCGGCCGGTACCGGGCTCGGCGGCGGCAGCGGGCGGCCGACCTGGGCGTTCTGGCTGCGGCTCGCGCTCGGCGGAGTCCTGGTGCTGCTCGCGGCCAGACAGTGGCGCGCACGGCCCCGCGCGGGCCACGTCACCCCGCCGCCGCGCTGGATGCAGGCCGTCGACCGGTTCACCGCCGGCCGGTCCTTCGGCCTCGCGGTGACCCTGGTCGTCGCCAAGCCCAAGAACCTGGCCCTCGCGGTCGGCGGCGCCGCGTCCGTGGCGGCGAGCGGCGCCGGACCCGGCGGTACGGCGGTCGCGGCCGCGCTGATGGTGGTGATCGGCTCGCTCTGCACCCTGCTGCCGCTCGGTGTCGGCCTGCTCGGCGGGAGCGGCGCGGCCCGCCTCCTCGGCGAGTGGAAGGCCTGGACGGGCGCCCACAACGCCGCCGTCACGGCCACCGTGTCGGCCGTCCTCGGTGTCGCCTACCTCGGCGACGCCCTCACCGGCCTGTCCTGAAGCCGGGCCCGAAGCCCCAGGGCGCTGTCAGTGGCGGCCCGTAGTGTCGCCGACATGAGCCCGATGACCGTCTCCGCCCACCGACCCGCCGCCCTCGCCGAGGAGTCCGCGCTGCCCGCCGACCGCCCCGCGCCCTCGCTCGCGGCCCCCGCCGCAGCAGCGGCCCGCGTGCTCCCGCTGTGGGCCTCGCCGCTGGCCGCCGCCCACCCCCGGCCCGCCGCGGTCTGAGCCGCCCGCCGGCTCGGTACGGCGCGTGAACCGTACGCCGACTCGCGTCGTACCCGAAGTACCCATACTGGGAGTGAAGGGTCCCCGACCGGTGGAGGCGCGGATGGCGGGAGGTCTTGACGGCGGCGGGGTCCTCGACGACGTCGTGACAGCCCTGATCGACGGCCGGGGCACGGTGCTCACCTGGTCCGCCGCCGCGGCGGAGCTCACCGGGCGGTCGGCCTCCGAGGTCTGCGGCCGGCCGCTCGCCGAACAGCTCGCGGGCACGGAGAGTGACGGGTCGCCCGCCGACGGCGCCCTGCACCTGCGCGGCCCCACCGGCGAGGCCGTCCCCGTGCACTGCCGCCTCCTGCCGCTGGACCGGCCCCCGGCCGGCGGGCACCGCCTGCTGCTGGCCGTCCGCACGGACCTGGCACAGGAACTCGAACAGGGCGCCGCGCTGCTGCGCGCCCTGCTCGCCCAGGACCGGATCGGATTCGTCCTGCGCGACACCGACCTGGTGGTCGAGCGGACCAACGCCTCGCCCGACCTGCCGAGCCTGCGCGGCATGCCCACGCTGCCCGTCGGCAGCACCCTCGGCGACGTGATGGCCGAGCCCGACGCCGACACCTCCGAGCACATCCTGCGGGCCCTGCTGGAGACCGGCCGCCCGCAGGCCGCCCACGAGCAGCGCGTCCGCTCGGTCACCGAACCCGGCCTCGAATGGTCCTTCCTGGTCTCCGCCGTCCGGCTGGACGACCGCCACGGGAAACCCGCCGGCACCGCCGCCCTGCTCACCGACGCCACCGCGCAGTGGCGGGCCGCCCGCCGGCTGGAGCTGCGCCACCGGGCCGTCGCCGGGATCGGCGTGTCCCTGGACGTCACCACGACCGCCCGGGAGATCGCGAACGTCCTCGCACCCGCCTTCGCCGACCTGGTGACCGTCGACCTCGCCGAGCCCGTCCTCACCGGCGACGAACCGCCGAAGACCTCCGGCGGCGGCGACCTCCACCTGCGGCGCGCCGCGATGCACTCCGCCGGCGAGATCGGCCCGCCGGGCGACCTGCGGACCGGCGACGCGATACCGCCGCTGCCGGACCGGCCGCAGGTCCGCCGCCTCCAGGCCGGCCACACCGTCGTCCTCGGCCGTGCCGAACTGCTGGAGGGTCTCCAGGACCCCGAGCTGATCCGGCTGATCGTTCCCGAGCGGGCCCACTGCCTCGCCGTCGCGCCGCTCTTCGCCCGCGGCCTGGTCCTCGGCACCATCGCCGCCTGGCGGATCAACCGCACCGACCGCTTCGACAGCGGCGACAGCGCCCTGCTCGCCGAGATCGCCGCGCACGCCTCGCTCAGCGTCGACAACGCCCGCCGCTACGCCCGTGAGCACCGTGCCGCGGTCGCCCTCCAGCAGCGCCTGCTGCCGCGCTCCGCGACCCGCACCTCCGTCCTCGAGACGGTCGGCCGCTACCTGCCCGCCGCCGACGGCGGCGAGATCGGCGGCGAGATCGGCGGCGACTGGTTCGACACCATCCTGCTGCCCTCGCTGCGGGTCGCCCTGGTCGTCGGCGACGTCATCGGCCACGGCCTGCACGCCGCCGCCACCATGGGACGGCTCCGCACCGCCGTGCAGACCCTCGCCGACCTCGAACTGCCCCCCGACGAACTGCTCACCCGGCTCGACGACCTCGTCGCCCGCCTCGCCGCCGAGGCCGACCCCGCGCACCGCGACACCATCGGGGCGACCTGCCTGCTCGCCCTCTACGACCCCGTCACCCGGCAGTGCACCCTGGCCAGCGCCGGCCACCCGCCTCCCGTCGTCGCCGAACCGGACGGCACCGCCCGCCCGCTCCCGGTGCGCCCCGGCCCGCTGCTCGGCGTCGGCGGCCTGCCCTTCGAGACCACCACGGTGGAACTCGCCCCCGGCTCGCTGCTCGCCCTCTACACCGACGGCCTGCTCGTCCGGCAGGGCGGCGACCTCGACTCCGCCGTCCGGACCCTAGAAGGCCGGCTCGGCCGGCTCGCCGCCTCCGGGCAGAGCCTCGACGCCGTCGGACGGGAACTGATCACCGGCCCGGGCGCCGCCACCGTCGCCGACGACACCGCCCTGCTGCTCGCCCGCACCATCGCGCTCGACCCGGACGCCGTCGCCGAATGGCAGTTCCCCGCCGACCCCGCCACCGTCGCCGACGCCCGGGCCGCGGTCGTCGCCCGCCTCTCCGCCTGGGGGCTCGACGACCTCGCCTTCACCACCGAACTGATCGTCAGCGAGCTGGTCACCAACGCCATCCGCTACGCCGGAGGGCCGGTGGGCCTGCGGCTGATCCTGGACACCGTCCTGATCTGCGAGGTCAGCGACCCGAGCAACACCCAGCCCCGGCTGCGCCGCGCCCGGATCACCGACGAGGGCGGCCGCGGGCTGTTCCTGGTCGCCCAGCTCAGCCACCGCTGGGGCAGCCGCTACGGGCCCACCGGCAAGACCATCTGGTCGGAGCAGCAACTGGAGGCGTGACGGGTGCGCGGCGCCGTGCACCGGCCGGGCCCACGTAGGCGCGGGCCCGGCCGGCGGGTCAGCCGAGCGTGCAGGGTGTGCCGTTGAGCGTGAAGGCGGTCGGCGCGCCGGTGTCGCCGGTGTGGGCGGCCTGGAAGCCGAGGGACACCGAGCCACCGGGGGCGACGGCCGCGTTGTAGGCGGCGTTGCGGGCGGTGACCGCGCCCGAGGCCGGGCTGTAGGAGGCGTTCCAGCCGGAGGTGACGGTCTGTCCGGCCGGCAGCGTGAACGCCAGCGACCAGCCGTCCACCGCGGTGCCGCCGGCGTTGGTGACGGTGATCGCCGCCGTCAGCCCGGTGTTCCAGCCGGTGACGGTGTACCCGACCCGGCAGGCGGCGCCCGTGGGCGGCGTCGTCGGGGGAGTCGGGGTCGACGGGGGACTGGTCGGGGGAGTGGTCGGGTCGGTGGAGTCCAGGCCGAAGAAGGCGATCGCCTGCGCCGCCATGCCGGACGTCGGCAGGGTGTGCCCGGCGCCCTGCACACTGACCGCCTCGACCGGGGCACGGGTGCCGGTGCCGCCGTAGCGGGTACGGGTCCAGCTCGGCTGCGGCTGGTCGGTGAGGACGGGTGTCCGGCTCACGCCCAGCACGTCCGTCCACTGCTTGATCTCCTCGGCGAGGTTCGGGTGGCGCAGCGTGGTGTCCTCGGTGCCGTGCCACAGCTGCATCCGGGGCCGCGGGCCGCCGTAGCCCGGGTAGGCGGCGCGCACCAGGTCGCCCCACTGCTGCGCCGTCCTGGTGACCGTGCCGTTGGCGCAGGCGCTGTTCCACGAGGAGCCGTCCGTGGTGGCGAAGCAGCCGAACGGCACCCCCATGAACGCGGCGCCGGCGCTGAACACGTCCGGGTAGTCGCCGAGCAGCACATTGGTCATCATCGCGCCGGAGGAGGCGCCGGTGACGAAGATCCGGCCCGCGTCGACGGCGTAGTGCTGCTGCACCCAGCCGACCATGGACCGGATGCCCACCGGGTCGCTGCCGCCGTCCCGCTTCAGCGCCTGCGGTGACGACACGTCGAAGCAGCCGCCGCTCCTGGTCGCCGACGGGTAGACCACGATGAAGCCGTACCGGTCGGCCAGCGCGGCGAACTCCGTCCCCGAGTAGAAGGCCGGACCGGAGCCCGTGCAGTAGTGGACGGCGACCAGTACGGCGGGCCGCGGCGCCACGTTCGCCGGCACGTACAGGTACATCCGGAGGGTGCTGGGATTGCTGCCGAAGCCGGTGACCTCGGTGAGGGCCGCCGCCCGGGCGGTCGGGGCCGTCACCAGCAGTGCGGCCAGCAGCGGGAGCAGCGCTCCCAGCAGCAGGGCGGGCAGTGCGCGCAACCGCTGTCCGGGCGGCGCCGATCGGTGGTGCAGGGGACTGTCGGGCATGTCCCTGTCCTTTCTAGACTGCGGGCTGTGAAGGGCTTGCTGCTGCGCCTGTCGGCCTTGGACCCGGACGCCGCCGCGGCCGTCCGGGTCATCGCCCACTACGAGGCGCTGCTGGCCGGCGGCACGCTCGACGCGGCCGCGCTGGTGCGCTCCACCGCGGGACTCGCCGAGTGCCCGGCCGGCTGGCAGCCGTCCGGCGGCGACCCGGTGCGCTTCGCGGCCGACGGCGGTGAGCTCTCCGGTCCGCCCGGCCGCCCGTCCTCCGCCGTGAAGCTCGGCGCGGCCGGCCGGGTCTGGCTGGAACGCCCGGGAACGGCGGGCCCGTTGGACGAGCTGCTGCTGGAGTGGATGGCGATCGCCGCCCGGGTGGTGGCCGGCGGCGCTGCGGCCTGGCAGGTTGCGGATCCGGCGCTGGTCGAGCTGGTGCTGTCCGATCGGGAGGCGGTGGCCGATCGGGCCCGGGCGCTGCGGCTGCTCGGGCTGGCGCCGGAACGGCCGCTGCGGGTGGTCGCCGTGGCGGGCGGTCCGGAGGCGGACGCGGGGTCGGAGGCGGCGGCGCTCTTCGGGTGCCTCACCGTGCCGGGCATCGTCCGGGTGGCGCGGCTCGGGTCGGTGGGCGCCGTCCTGCTCCAGCAGCGGGAGACGGCCGACGGGGCGTCACCGGCCGAGCAGCTGCGGGCGGCACTGGGCGTCCGCAGCCGTCGCAGCGGCGGGCCGCGGCCGCACCGCGGGGCCCCGGCGGCCGCGCACGGCACCAGGGTCGGGGTCGGCGGGCCGGTGGACGCCCTGGCGGCGGGGGAGTCCTGGCAGCAGGCCCGCGCCGCCCTGCGGTTCGCCGTCGCCGGCACCCCGGCCGAGGCGGTGGCCGACCACGAGGCGCTCGGCACGGTCGCCCTGCTGGCGGACCTCCCCGCCGAACGGCTCCGCGCCCGCCCGGACGTGCGGGCCCTGGAGCTGCTGGCGGCGCGCGAGGAGGGCGCACCCGCGGTCGCCGCGCTGGCCGCGTTCTGCCGGACCGGTTCGCTGCGGCAGGCCGCGGCCGAACTGCACCTGCACCACAGCTCGGTGGCGTCCCGGCTGGCCCGGGTCGAGGAGGAGACCGGCTGGCGGCTGCGCGACCCGCAGGACCGCTTCCGTGCCCAACTGGCCTGGTACGCGTGGCGGCTGATCTGCTCCGCGGCCGACTGACCCGCGGGTCGGTCGGGTCGCGGGGCGGTCGGTGCCGGCCGCGCGTTCACCGGCCGAGCGCCCGGCGGAGGACCGCGACGGCCTCGGCCCGGGCCCGCCGCACGACGCCGGCGTGCGCGACCATCCCGGCGCCGTGGAAGGTGCCCGGCAGGACGTGGAGTTCGGTCGGCACCCCGGCGGCCAGCAGGGCCCGGGCGTAGTCGATGCCCTCGTCCCGCAGCGGGTCGAACTGCATCACCGTCACATGCGCGGGCGGCAGCCCGACCAGGTCGGCCGGCTCGGCGCGGGCGGGCGCGGCGTACCGGTCCGCGATGCCGTCCGGGCCCAGGTAGGCCGCCCAGGAGAGCTCGGCGTTCCGGCGGTTCCACACCGGGGTGTCGGTGTACTCGACCGCGCTCGGGGTGGCCAGCCGGTCGTCGAGGGCCGGGCTGTGCAGCTGCTGCAACCGGACGGCCGGACCGCCGCGCTCCCGGGCCAGCATCGCCAGCGCGGCGACCAGCCCGCCGCCGGCGCTGTCGCCGCGCAACGCGACACGGGTCGGGTCCGCGTCCAGCGCGGCGGCCCGGTCGACGACCGCGCACAGGCCCGCCCAGCAGTCCTCCAGGGCCGCCGGGTAGGGGTGTTCGGGGGCGAGCCGGTAGTCCACCGACACGACCAGGGCCTGCAACTCCCGGCAGAAGTGGAGGTTCTCCTCGTGGTCGACCTGCGGCGAGCCGAGCACGAAGCCGCCGCCGTGCACCGTGTACAGCACCGGCAGCGGCCCCGGACGCTCCTGCGGCCGGTAGGTGCGCAGCAGCACACCGGGCCCGCCCGGAACCCGGACGTCCTCGACCTTCACCCCCGAGCTGTCCGCGCGACCGTCCACGTCCGCCAGCTCGGCGGCCTGCGCGGCCCGGGCGGCGGCCAGGTCGGAGATGTCGACCGGGGCCCACATCGCGAGGGCCGCGGCCAACTCGGGGTCGAAGGCGTGCGCCACGCCGACACTCCCTCCGGAACGGGGACTTGGGGGCGGTACGGGCGGCGCCCGCCGGAAACCCTCGTGATCCGGCGGGCGCCCGGGAAAACCGTCCCACGCCCCGCCCGGCCCCGGCATCCGACAGGCGTCGGACGATCCGCGGCCGCGGGCCGACACCCGCGCGGCCCGATCGCCAGGGTCCGAACGTCGGGGCCCGATCGCCAGGGTCCGAACGTCGGGGCCGACGGAACGTCAGGTCCGGTGGGGCGGTAGAGCGCCGTCGGCCGGGGGTATTCCACCGGGGCACGCGCGCCGCGCGGCCGGAGGAGGCAGACATGGACGGTGCTGGGCAGGGGTACCTGTGGCTCGCCGCGGAGGCGCCGTCGGCGGGGCTGTTCGACCTGCCGGTGGTGAGCGCGGCCACGCTGGTCGCGGTGGTGGTGGCGCTGGCCGTGCGCGCCGTCTCCTGGCCGCTGCTGACGCGCAGTCGCCAGGGCCTGCGCAACCGGGCGCTGGCCGCCGAGACGGCCGATCCGTCCGAGGACCTGCCGCTGCACCCCGGTGCGGTGGCAGGGGAGCGCCTGCTGGCGGTGGTGGTGGCTGCCGTCACCTTGCTGCTGGTGCTGAAGGTCTTCGACCCGGTCCACCTCTACCCGGTCTGGCCCGCCAGCCCGCTGTCGTTCGGCCCGGACTACTCGCCCGTCGGCGAGCGCCTGGTGGGTCACCTCGTGTCGGCCGTCCCGCTCCTGCTGGGCTGGCTGTGGCTCTGGTACGCCAACCGGCGCGAGCTGTGGACCAAGGGCACGGCTTCGGTGCTCTGGAACGCCCCGGCGACGCGCCGCACCATCGCCGTCGGCCTCGGGGCGGGCGCCCTGCTCGGCGTCCTGGTGCTGCCGCTCGGTGTCGTCGCGGCGCTGCTGGCCCTGCAACTCGCGGAGTTCGCGGTCGGCCGCCGCCGGCGGGGTGCCGCCGCGCCCGACCCGGGCACGCCACCCCCGGTCGCGCCCGACCGGAGCACGCCGTCCGCCGCCCCGGCGGCCCCGGTCCGGACACCGCCGCAGACCGCCGCGCCCGCGGCCTCCGCCGTGCCCCACCAGCTGCTGCGCTCGCACGAGCCGCGCCGGCTCGGCGACTACCACCTGCTGGGCCGGATCGGCGCGGGCGGCATGGGGACGGTGTACCTCGCCCGCCGCGAGGGCTCGGCCACCCACGTGGCACTGAAGACCATCAACCCCGAACTGATCGAGGACGAGCAGCTGCTGCGCCGCTTCGAGCGGGAGGCCGAGGTGCTCGCCATGGTGCCCGGCGCCTACACCGCCCGGGTCCTCGACGCGGGCGTCGCGGAGGGGCGGCCCTACCTGGCGATGGAGCTGCTGGACGGCCGTCCGCTCGACGCTCACCTGCGCGACCTGGGCCCGATCGGCTCGCCCGAGGCGCTGCGGGCGCTGGCTCTCGCGCTCGCCGCGGCCCTGGCCGGTGTGCACCGGCTGGGCCTGGTGCACCGCGACCTCAAGCCGGCGAACATCATGCTGACCTCGGCCGGGCCGCGGCTGCTCGACTTCGGGATCGCGGCGATCGTCGACGGCACCCGGCTGACCCGGACCGGTGGCGGCCCCGGCACCCTGACCTACATGGCGCCCGAGCAGTTCGGCGACGATCCGGTGGGCGCGCCGGCCGACGTCTGGGCCTGGGCCTGCTGCGTGGTGTGCGCCGCGCACGGGGCCAGCCCGTTCGCGGCGGCGAGCACCGGCGCCGTGATCCGCCGGATCGTCGACTCCGGGCCCGACCGGGCGGCCATCGACGCGCTGGCCGCCCGGGACCCCGCGCTGGCCGACGTGGTCCGCCGGTCCCTCGCCCCCGAGCCGGCGGACCGCCCGGCCGACGGCGCCGCCCTGCTCGTCCGGCTCAACGGCCCGCAGGGCCCCGGGCACACTGCCCCGGACGCCCGCGCGCTCGGCGACGAGATCACCCGCGGCTGGCGCACCCTCGTCCTCTGACCGCCGGGCGCGGGACGCATCCGGGGCGCGGCGGTCAGCGGAACGCGGCGGCGTTCCGCCGTGCCCAGGCGGCGAACGGCCGGGGCGCCCGGCCGAGGATGCGCTCGACATCGGGGCTGACCCGCTGCTCGTCCGGGGTCGGGGTGCCGAGGACGGCCAGGGTGCCCTCGACCACGGGCGGCGGCATGAACCGGGCCAGCTGCGCGCGGGCCTCGTCCGGGGTCTGCTCGGTGAAGGCGACCGGTGCGCCGATCGCCTCGGCGATGGCGGCCGCCCGGGAGCGCGGGGTGGTCGCCTCGGGCCCGGTGAGGACGTAGGTGCGGCCGTGGTGGCCGTCCTCGCGGAGTGCGGCCGCGGCGACCGCGGCGACGTCCTCCGGGTCGACGAACGGCAGGCCCACGTCGGCGAAGGGCCCGGTGGCGGTGCGGTGGGCTCGGATCGGCTCCGCCCAGGCGAAGGCGTTCGAGGCCAGGCCGCCGGAGCGCAGCACGGTCCATTCCGGGCCGCCGGCCGCGACCGCCGCCTCGAAGCGTGCGGCGTGCCGGTAGCTGTCCGGCCGGGTGCCGACCCCCTGCGAGGAGAGCAGCACGACCCTGCGGACACCCGCGTCGCGGGCCTGCTCCAACAGACCGTCCGGGTCCTCGCCGGCCACCAGCAGGAAGAGGGCGTCCGCCCCGTCCAGGGCGGGCCGGACGGCGGCCGGGTCGGCCAGGTCGGCGGCCACGTGCCGTACCCCCGGCGGCAGCGCGCCCTCGGGCGTGCGGCGGGACACGGCGGTCACCCGCTCGCCCGCCTCGACGAGCTGCCGGACCAGCGCCCGGCCGATGTTCCCGGTGGCACCTGTAACGACGATCATCTGATTCCCCCTGCGTGAGTTAGTTGGCTGACTCACTTGCTGAACGGCTGTGAGCCTAGCCCGGGCGGGACGGCTCTGTCTATAGTCAGTCGGGTGACTGACTCACAGGGCCTGTCGAGAGCCGAAGCAGCCGCCGCCAAGCGACGGCGCCTGACCGCCGCCGCCGCGAAAGTGCTGCACGAGAAGGGCGTCGAGCGCACCGCGATCGCCGACATCGCCCAGGCCGCCGGCGTGCCGGTGGGCAACGTGTACTACTACTTCAAGACCAAGGACGAACTCGTCGAGGCCGCCCTCGCCGAACAGACCGGACACCTCGACGCCCTCACCGCGCGGCTCGGCGAGCTGCCCGACCCCCGCGACCGTCTCAAGGGCCTGGTGACGGCCTGGGTCGACCAGCGCGACACCACCGCCCGCTACGGCTGCCCCACCGGCACCCTCGCCGCCGAGATCGACAAACGTCCTCCGGGCGGCCTCGACGAGTCCGCAGCGCGGGTCGTCCGCCGGCTCCTCGACTGGGCCGCCGACCAGTTCCGGCAGCTCGGCCTGCCCGATCCCGACGGACAGGCCGTCACCCTCATCGGCGCCTACCAGGGAATGTCCCTGCTGGCCAACGCCCTGCGCGACCCGGAGATCATGACGAGGGAGGGCGCCCGCCTGCTCGACTGGCTGGACGGCCTGCCCGTCGGCACCCCCCGGCTGAGATAACCGCCGCGCGGCTGCACCGAGCCGCCGCCGGTGTCGCCGCTCATCCGGCGGAGCACTCCGAGGGCGGTGGCACGGCCGGCGCCGTCGCTGCCCCTGCGGCTCCGCCCCGCAGGTCCCCGTCGGCGGCCCCGTCGGCGGCCGACCGCAGGCTGTCGGTCGCGATGCGCTCCGCGAGAATCGGCACGAAGGCGCGGATCCGACTGCCGTCGAAGCGGTGCAGCGCCTCGTCCAGGGCCCGGTCCACGGCCTCGGCGCCCGCGGTCGCGTCGAAGCGCTGGTGCAGCCGCCGGCCGGCCGCCGCCCAGGTGGCCCGCTCCTTGCCGTCCGCCTGTCCCGGTTCGGCGGACTCGCCGGACTCGCCGGGCTCGGCGGGCTCGCCGGACTCAGCCGGGTGCTCGGGCTCCGCCCGGCCGGCGGGAGCGGCCTCGACGGTGGGTTCCGGATCCATGTCGGCCTCGCAGGGGAATCGGGGGGGTCGGCCGGGTGCCCGGCTCAGGCCCGCGGGAGGCGTACGGCCGCGGCCAGGCCGGGCAGCCCGGCGACGGCGAGGGTGCTCATCGCCGCGCCGTAGCCGCCGCGGTCCAGGCCGGCCACCAGGATGGTGCCCGCGATCGCCGTCCCCCAAGACGAGCCCGGGTTGGACGCGCTCCGGGACAGGCCGGAAATCTCGCCCTGCTGCGCTCCGGGCTGCGTCCGCGGCGGTGCTCCCGTCACGCCGGTCCCGCTCATGCGTGCCGCCTTCTCCCGAGACCGGGGCAGCACGAGACCCCGGATGTTCCGCCCGACCCGCCGCGCGGCGGGTGCGCCGGGCCCGTCCCTGCCAGCTTGGCACGCCCGGGCGAGGGGATCCTGTCGACGGCGCGGCCGCACTCCGGATCCGCCGCCCCGGCCGGTGCGGCGGATCAGTGCGCGGCGGTGGCGGAGGCCGTGGCCGAGGGGTGGACGGTGTCGGGCGACGGACAGCCGGTCGGCACCGTCGCGGACGGCGACGGCGAACCCGACGGCGAGGGGGCGGCCGTGGGCGAGCCCGAGGGCGAGGGTGCCGCGGTCGGCGACGGCGTCGCGCTCGGTGCGGGGGAAGCCGTGGGAGTGCCGGTCGGTGACGGCGTGGCCGTGGGCGACGGCGAGGCGGTCGGAGCGGGCACCGTCGGGCAGGAACTCGGCGACGGCGAGGCCCCGCCGCCCGGCGTGGCGACGGGAGTGGGCTTCGCGGTGGTCGGCGACGGGCTCGGCTGCGCCGTCGGCGAGGGCGAGGGCTGTCCGGCCGGGGCGGTCGGCGAGACGGAGGGGCTGGGTGCCGGCGCCGGCGTGTGCACCGCAGGGCGGGGCGGCAGCACGACGTCCGGGGTGGCGACCGCGCCGGAACGGTAGTGCGCCAGCCAGCCCTTGACGGTGCGCAGGTACTCGGCAGAGTGGTTGTAGCCGAGGATCGCCGCATCGAGCTGCGCCGGCTCCGCCAGGTCGCGCGAGCCGGCGCACAGGTAGCGGCCGGCCGCGAGCGCGGCGTCGTGGACGTTGTTGGCGTCCCGGCGCCCGTCGCCGTTGCCGTCCGCACCCCACTGCGCCCAAGTGGAGGGGATGAACTGCATCGGGCCGACCGCGCGGTCCCAGCGTCCGTCGCCGTCGACGGCGCCGCCGTCGGTGTCGGCGATCGCCGCGAAGCCGTTGCCGTCCAGTGCCGGGCCGAGGATCGGGGTGGCCGTGGTGCCGTCGGAGCGGACCCGGCCGCCGTCCGCGTGGCCGGACTCGACCCGGCCGATCGCGGCCAGCAGCTCCCACGGCAGGTGACAGCCGGGATCGGAGACGGCGACGGCGGCCGCCGCATTGCGGTAGGCGGCGAAGACGGTGGCCGGCAGGCCGGCCGGACCGTCGGCAGGCTCCGGCACGGCCGCCCGGTTTCCGGCCGGTGCCGCGGGCGCGACCGGCGCCGCGGCCGCCGGGGGCTGCGGCCAGGCCCGGCGCCCGCCGCCGTCCATCGGCAGCGCGGTCGACTCGGCGGACACCGCCGCCCCGACCGCCCCGACCGGCTCCGCCCGCTCCGGACCGGCCGGTCCGCTCGGCGCGGCCACCGCCGCCAGTACCACCGCCGCGGCCGCGGCCCGCAGCAGCCCCGCCCACTTCCGCCCCACCGTCATGCCGGTCCCCCTCCCATGATCACGACTGACGCATTAGATCATCACCGCACGTCGGCCCGGTGAACGCAGTCCTTCCCGCAGCAGCCCGGGCGTGGTCGGTCAGGGCCGCACGGCGCCCATGTACGGCATGTACTCGATCGGCGTGATCTCGATGTTCTTGCCGGTGCGCGGGGCGTGGATCATCTTGCCGCCGCCGATGTAGATGCCGACGTGGTGCAGGTCGGAGTAGAAGAACACCAGGTCGCCCGGCTGCAGGTTGGCCTTCGACACGTGCTGGCCGGCGTTCCACTGGTCCTGCGAGACCCGCGGCAGCGAGACACCCGCGGCCCGCCAGGCGCCGCCGGTCAGCCCCGAGCAGTCGAAGGTTCCGGGCCCGGTGGCACCCCACTCGTAGGGCTTGCCGAGCTGGGCGTAGGCGAACTGGACGGCCGCCGCCGCTCGGCCGGTCGCCGGGCCGGTGTACGTCTCCCGGGCGGAGGCGCGGGAGGAACGCGGGTCCTGGCCGTTGACCTTGGCACGATCGGCCGCCGACAGCGTGTTCAGCAGTCGGGTGGCCTCGGACAGCCGCGACTGCACCTGCTTCTTCTCGGCGGACAGCGCCCGGTCGGCCTGGTCGAGCTGGGCCAGGACGGTGGTCGCCTCGGCGCGCCGCTGGTCCAGCCGGCGCTGCTGCTCCTGGAGCAGGTGCAGCAGGTCGCTCTGGGAGCTGGCGGCGATGTCCTGTGCGGAAGCCCGCTGGAGATACTTGCTCGGGTCGGCGGAGAGCATGAGGGCGACCGTCGGGTCGACGTTGCCGCTGCGGTACTGGTCGGCGGCGACGGCCGACAGGCGCTCACGAAGACCCGTCATCTTCTCCTGGGCCGCGGCGACCTGGTCCTGCAGCTGGGCGGCATCCTTCTGGAGTCGCTGCTGGTCCTCCTTGAACTTGTTGTACTTCTCGGTGGACGCCTCGGCCTGCTCGTTGAGGTCGTCGACCTGGGCCTTGACGGTGGCCAGGTCGGCGGTCGGCTCGGCCTGCGCGCCGCCGGCCGAGCCGAGCAGCGCGGATCCGGCGGCGGCCGTGGTCAGCAGCGCCATGCGGGTGCGGCCGGGCTGGGCGGGCTTGCGTCGGGTCCCCATCGTCTGCGGTCACTCCCTGGCTCGGGCGGCCGGCCGCGGTGGCGGCGGGCCGTCGTCGGCTGTGCGGCGGCGACCGCCGACCGCGCATGTGCGAAGTAACTTAGTAGATCGGGGTGGGGTTCTGGCAAGCGCCCCCGGAGGGACGGGACGGCCGTTGCGCCGAGAGCGGCCTGATGACGGGTCAGCCGGCGGACGGGTTCCTGCCGGCGGTGAAGGGTTTCCCCGGACGCGGGCAGGGTGGCCCGAGGGCCGTCCCGCAGAGGCGGGACGGGGCCGGGAGTGCCCCGAGGCCCCGGTGGGGTCAGGGGCCGCAGCCGATGAGCAGGGGGAGCACGGGCAGGGTGGCCACCGCGATCCAGCAGGCGGTCCGGGCGGGTGCGGAGAGGGCGGTCCGGGGGTGGGTCAGCCGGCGGACCCGTTCGAGGGCGGCCTCGGCGCCGGCGGCGAGGGTTCCCTCAGGTGCGGGGTGGGCGGCGACCCGGCAGAGCGCGCGGGCCACGGCGTCCCGGCCGACGGAGCGGACCGCCGCGTCGTCCGCGGCCATCTCGCACAGCACCGGAACCCGGCGGGCGGCGGCGCGGGCCAGCGGCACCCAGGCCAGCGGGCGGCCCAGCGCGCGGACGCCGGCCACCAGGAGGTGATGGTGGCCCGCCAGGTGGGCGCGTTCGTGCGCGACGACGGCGGCCCGCTGCCGGTCGGTGAGCGCCACGGCGGCGCCCCGGGTGAGGACGATCCGACCGCCGCGGCCGGGCACGCACCAGGCGGCCGGCCGTGGGTCCTCGACCAGCAGGGTGCCGTCGGCGTCGGGGCGGGCGACCAGGTCGAGCAGCCGCCGGTGCCTCGCCCGGGCCCGGGCGGCCCGCGCGCAGCCCGCGGCGGCGACGCCCCCGGCCGCGGCCATGACCAGGGCGGCCAGGGCGAAGGCCTCGGTGTGCCCGGCCAGACCCTCCGCCCGGTACGGGCCGGGGGCGCCGGTGAGCGGGCCGAGCAGCCAGCCGGAGCCGTGCCCGCCGGTCAGGGCCTGGTGCAGCCCCATGGCGAGGGCGGTCGCGCAGAAGCCGAGCAGTGCGCACCACAGGGCGGCGGCGGCCCGCGGGGCCCGCAGGGTCCAGGCGGCCCGCTCCAGCCGGGCCGGGGCCCACCAGCCGGCGGCCGCGGTGAGTGCGGCGAGGACCGCGGCGGCGGTCACCGGTCGCCGTCCGCAGGCCGGTCGGCGAGTGCCTCGCGCAGCACGGCGGCCTGGCCCTCGTCCATGCCGTCCACGAACAGCATGAGGGCGGCGCGCGGGTCGCCCGCCCCGCCGAGCACCTCGCGCATCACCTCGGCCGTGTAGGCCTCGCGGGAGCGGACCGGTTCGTAGACCCAGGCCCGGCCCTCCTTGGCGCGGTGCAGGAAGCCCTTGCGGAACAGGATGTCGGCGACCGTGTTGACGGTCGTGTAGGCCACCGGGCGCACGGCGTTCAGGTCGTCGACCACCTCCCGGACGGTGGCGGGCCTGCCCCAGGACCACAGCCGTTCCATGATCTCGGCCTCCAGCTGACCGAATCCGCGCACCGATCCACCCGAACCCTTCACCACCCCGCCACGACGACGCAGCACAGCGTGCCAGGCCGGGCCCCTGCCGCCAACTCGCGGGGGCCGCCGGGTGCGCACCCCCGTCAGGAACCGGAGGCCGCGACGGTCCGGCCGTGGGCACGGGCCGTGCCCACCGACGCCGACACCGGCCTCCCCGACCCGGACGGGCCCGCCGCGTTCAGCCCCTGCGAGGCCCGGCGGCGCCACCGACTGATCTCGTGCGCCCCCGCCCGGGCCGCGGCCGCCCGATCGATGATCACTAGACTGTCGCCGTGAACGACAGCACACAGCGGATACGGATCCGCCCGGGCGGCCCCGCCGACGTGCCGGCCGTCCTGGGCCTGCTCGACGCCGCCGTCGCCTGGATGAACGAACGCGGCAACACCGAGCAGTGGGGTACGACGCCGTACTCGCAGCAGCCCGGCGCGGCGGAGCGGGTCGAGCGGTACACCACCGAGAACTCCCCGTTCATCGCCGAGGCGGACGGCATCCCGGTCGGCGCCCTGGTACTGGACTCCGGGCCCAGCCCGCAGCTGCCGATCGCCCCGGCCGGGGAGCCCGAGCGGTACGTCCGACTGCTGGTCTCGGACCGGCGGCAGGCCGGCCACGGCATCGGCGCCGCGCTGCTGGCGCACGCCGCCGAGGAGACCCGGCGGGCCGGTGTGGCCCTGCTGCGGGTCGACTGCTGGGCGGGCGGCGGAGACGAACTGGTCGCCTACTACGAACGGCACGGCTTCACCCGCACCGACCGCTTCCTGTCCGGCTCCTGGCCGGGC
This sequence comes from Kitasatospora sp. NPDC085879, assembly GCF_040686255.1. Classification (NCBI taxonomy): domain Bacteria; kingdom Bacillati; phylum Actinomycetota; class Actinomycetes; order Kitasatosporales; family Streptomycetaceae; genus Kitasatospora; species Kitasatospora sp. NPDC085879. The sequence goes on from NZ_JBFBJZ010000058.1 coordinate 21,118, forward strand.
CAGGTGCTCGCCCGCCGGGTCGACTGACACCGGCCCCGACCGCCCTCGGCCGGCTCGCCGGTCCCGGCCGGCTCACCAGTCGCGAGTGGCGATCAACTCCTCCACGTCCGCGTCGGAGAAGCCGTAGGAGGACGCCACGAACCAGAAGTCCTCGGCGATCGCCTCGCGCGCAACCGTCTCGATCTCGCTCCCGGCCGCGTGGAACTCGTCGGCCAGCACGTTGAACTCGTCGGTCGCGGCCCGGGAGAGCGCGTACAGCGCCGGCAGGTCGGCGGGCCGCTCCGCCTCGATCCGCTCGCACAGCCGCAGCAGGATCGCCCTGCCCAGGTCGACGACGTGATCGGGGTAGTACGAGTCCCGGTACAGCTGCCGCAGGAAGGCGTACTCCGCCACCCGGCGCTCCGTGATCGGCACGATGTGCTCCCGTTCCCTTCGAGGAGTTCGACGGGCCGATCATGCGTCACCCCACTGACAGCGGCGCGGCGGTACCGCGGTCAGCGCTGCGCCCGGGCCGCCGCGGCCCGGCCGAGGGCGGCGAGCACGAGGGCGGCGGCGATCAGGACGGCCGCCACCGCGAAGGTGGTCCGCATGGCGGCGGCCACGGCGGCGGGCCGCGCCGCGGCGAGGTCGGCCGTCCCCGCCGCGGCGGAGAAGACGGCACCCATCACGGCCGTGCCGGTCACCAGACCGAGGTTGCGGGACAGGTTGAGCACGCCCGAGACCAGGCCGCGCCGGTCCGCCGGGACGTCCGCCATCACCCCTGTGTTGTTGGCGGTCTGGAAGGTGGCGTAGCCGACCGTGACGACCACGATCGGGACGAGGTAGCCGACCGTGCCGAGGCCGGTCGGGGCCGTGGACAGGGCGAGGCAGCCCGTCGCGATGGCCGCCAGCCCGGCCACGGTCGTCCGCCGGGTGCCGAGCCGGTCCACGATCCGCCCGGCGGGCACCCCGGTCAGCGCGGTGACCAGCGGCCCGACCGACAGCACCAGCCCGACGGCGGCCGCGGGCAGACCGAGCCCGCCGGACAGGTAGAACGGCCCGACCACCAGCGTCGCCATCATCACCGTCGACACCAGCGCACTCATGGCGAGGCTCGCGCTCAACGCCCCGTCCCGGAACATCGCGGGCCGCACCAGCGGCGCGGCCGTCCGCCGCTCCACCAGCACGAAGAGCACGGTGCCGGCCCCGGCGGCCGCCAGCAGCGCCAGCCCGAGCAGGCCGAACCGGCCGCGGCCGACCGTCATCGCGAGCGCGTACGCCGCAAGGGCCAGCGCGAGCAGCAGCGTGCCCACCCGGTCGAAACGCGGCCGTTCCCCGGCCGGCACCGCCCGACCGGACGGCAGGTGACGGTACGCCAGCAGCAGGGTGACGAGGCCGAGCGGCACCACGACGAGGAACACCGCCCGCCAGCCGGGGCCGGCGATCAGCAGGCCGCCCACCGAGGGGCCGAGGGCGGTGCCGATCGCGGACATCGTGCCGAGCAGCCCCATCGCGCTGCCGGTCCGCTCCTTCGGCACCGTCTCGCCGACGAAGGCCATCGTGAGCGCCATCATCACGGCGGCCCCCAGCCCCTGCGCCGCCCTTGCGGCGATCAGCACCCAGAGGGCGGGCGCCGCGCCGCACAGCAGCGAGGCCGTCGTGAACAGCAGGATGCCGCCAAGCAGGAGCCGGCGGCGGCCGGTGAGGTCGCCCAGCCGGCCGGCGCCCACCACCAGCGTGGTGGTCGCGAGCAGATAGGCGAGCACGACCCACTGCACCGCCTGGAAGGAGGCGTCGAACGCCCCGGCCAGGGTCGGCAGGGCGACATTGGCGATGCTGATGCCGAGCGAGGGCAGCAGCATCGACAGCGAGAGGCCGGCGAGCGCCCACCCGACCGACGGCGGCCGCGGTGCGGCCTCCGGGGCGGTGGAGCCGCGGAGCACGGCGGACTTCGGCATGCGGAGTTCCCTTCTCACAGGTGCGGGCTCAGGCGGGCGGGGGAGCCGGACAGGCGGCGCTGCGCGACCAGCACGGCGTCGTGGACGGTGACGGGCCGGCCCTCGCGGTCCTCGGCGGGGCGCGGGCGGGTCTGCGCCGACCGCACCCGCCAGTCGGCCGGATCCAGGTCGGCGGCGATCTCCTCGGCGGTGAAGAGCATCTCCGGCAGCAGCCGCGGACCGCCGCCACCGGCCAGGTCGCGGGGGTGGTGACCGGTGATGAGCAGGGTGCCGCCAGGTGCCACCGCGGCGGCCAGCCCCGCGAACAGCGCGGGCCGCACCGCGGCCGGCACATGCAGATACTGGGCGGTGACGAGGTCGAAGCCGGCGACGGCGGGCGGCTGTTCGGCCAGATCGGCGCGGAGCCAGGTGATGCGGCCGACGAGCCGCGGATCGGCGTCGGCCCGGGCGGCGGCCCGCTGCAGGGCGGTGTCCGCGAGGTCGGCGGCGGTGACCCGCCAGCCACGCCGGGCGAGCCAGAGCGCGTCGGCGCCCTCGCCGCTGCCCGCGTCCAGGGCCCGGCCAGGGGCCAGGTCGGCCGCCTCGGCGAGGAGTTGCGGATTGGGGCGGCCGCTCCAGAGCGCCGGGCGGGCCCGGTACCGCTCCTCCCACGCCTCCCGGCCGAAGGGGTTCTCGTACTGCGCCGGGTCGGCCGTCGGACCGGGCGGGACGTTCGTCTCGTTCATGGCCCCGAGACTGGCTCCGGCCCCGGCGGAGCGGCAACATTCGTTGCCATTTCCGGGACGGACGCGGTGGAATGGGTCGCATGGACCACACACCCGCCGTCGCCGCGGCCCTCGCCGAGGTCGGCCCGCGGCTGCGCCGCCTGCGCACGCAGCGGGGCGTCTCGCTCGCCGGCCTCGCCGAGGCCACCGGCATCTCCAAGTCCACGCTGTCCCGCCTGGAGTCGGGCCAGCGGAGGCCCAGCCTGGAGCTGCTGCTGCCGATCGCGCAGGCCCACCACGTGGCACTGGACGAGCTGGTCGGCGCGCCCGAGACCGGCGACCCCCGGGTCCGGCTGAAGCCCCGGCAGGTCAACGGCCGGACCGTCCTGCCGCTGACCAGGCAGCCCGGCTCGCTGCAGGCCTGGAAGGTGATCGTCCCTGCCGCGCAGAGCGAGCCGGACTTCCGAGTCCACGAGGGCTACGAGTGGCTCTACGTGCTCTCGGGGCGGCTGCGGCTGGTGATCGGCGACCGCGACGTCGTCCTCGGCACCGGCGAGGCCGCCGAGTTCGACACCCGGCTGCCGCACTGGTTCGGCAGCACCGGGGAGCACCCCGTGGAGATCCTCAGCATCCTCGGCCGCCAGGGCGAGCGGATGCACGTCCGGGCCCGCCCGCACCGCGCCGGCCCCGACGGCGGGACCGGCCACGGCGGCGGGACCGGCCACGGCGGGCACTGACCGCGGTGGCGGAGGTCACGCGCTCCAGGTGCGGGTGCACAGGACGAGGCGGTAGCCGTCCGGGTCGGCGACCGTCACGCCGTACTCGTCCCAGTAGGGGTTGTGGGCCGGCACCCGGTCGCCGCCGTGGGCGGTGAGCCGGTCGACCAGGGACTCGTCCACGGGGGCACCGAGGTAGAGGACGAGGAGGTCGTCCGCGGTCGGTGCGGGCGGCACGGGCCGCTCGGGGTCGCGGGTGAGCTCCAGGTGCCAGTCCGCGCCGGGCAGGCCGACCATGAGGAGGTCGTGCTCGCCGGGGACGTGCTCGGTGGTGCGCCACAGCACCCGCATGCCGAGCCCGTCCACGTAGAACCGCTCGGCGGCGGCGAGGTCCAGCGAGGGGCGGGCGAGCCGGATACGGATCTTCGGGTCGATCACGCCGAGCGCTCCAGGGCCGCACGCCAGACCGGGCTGTCGACGTAGTGGTTGTCGTACTGCTCCGAGGAGGCGGCGATCTCGGCCGGGTCCGCCTCGCCGCGCATCACCCGCCCGAGCAGCCGCAGGTAGTCGAAGCGGCCCATGCCGGGGGTGAAGACGAACAGTACGTCCGCCTGCTCGCCGGGGGCGGCGGCGAAGGCGTGCGGGGTGTGCGGCGGAACGGCCAGGAAGTCGCCCGCGCCGAGGACGCTGACCTCCTCGCCGACCAGCACCTGCAGGGACCCGCTGATCACGAAGAAGAGCTCCCACGCCCTGGTGTGGAAGTGGGCCGGCGCGCCCACCGCGCCCTTGGCGAAGGTGGAGCGGTAGCTGGTGAAGCCGCCCGCGGTATCGGCCGAGTCGGCCAGCAGGGTCATCACGCTGCTCGGGTCCGCGCAGGTCTCCGCGTCGGCGCACCGGGTGAGCACGGGAAGGGCGGGCTGCGGGGTCTGCGGGGCCTGCACTGCGGTGTTCTGATCCGTCGTCATGATGATCACTGTAGTCCACAAAGGCCTGCTGATCCGGGGCATTTGACGGTCAGAATCATGGGCCAATCACGGGCGGGCGCGAGGCGTCGCCGCACCGTCCGGCGACGCCCGGGTCTGGTCGGAGCGGTCCTCTCAGGACGGTGCCCGTGGTGAAGCCGTTGCCCGCGAGGTAGGTGATGGCCTGTGCGACGTCCTCGGGGGTGCCGATCCGGCCGACCGGGAGGGCGGCCGCGACGCCCGCGAAGAAGGCTGCGCGGTCGGCCTCCGGCGCGCCGTTGACCGCGGCGAGCCCGGCCGAGCCGGGCAGGGCGGCCCGGGCGGAGGCGGCGGTGACGAAGGTTGACCGAGCCGTCCCGCCGGAGCAGCGGCAGCGCCGCCCGCAGGTCGTCCTCGGTCAGCTCGACGACGGTCACCGGCCGGCCGGCCGATCCGTTCGGCCGCGGCGTCGAGGCGGGCCTTGGAACCGCCGGTGACGACGACGTCCGCCGCTGCCGGCGCATGAACGGTGGGGGACCGCCACCGGCTACCAGACGACCGGCAGCTCGTGCACGCCGTACACCACCATGTCGGCGCGGTAGCGCACCTCTTCGTACGGGACGGCCAGGCGCAGGCCGGGCAGCCGGCGGAACAGCGTCTCCAGGGCGATCTGCAGCTCGGCCCGGGCCAGCGGCTGGCCCAGGCACTGGTGCACGCCGAAGCCGAAGGCGACGTGGCGGCGGGCGTCCCGGCCGAGGTCGAGGCGGTCGCCGTCCGGGAAGAGCCGCTCGTCGCGGTTGGCGGTCGACACCATGCACAGCACGCCCTCGCCGGCCCGGACCAGGGTGCCGCCCAGTTCGACGTCCTCGACCGCGACCCGGGGCACGCCGAGGTGCACGACGCTGAGCCAGCGCAGCAACTCCTCGACCGCGCCCTTGACCAGGCCCGGCTCGGCGCGCAGTCGGGCCGCCTGCTCCGGGTGGCGCAGCAGGGCGAGGGTGCCGAGCGCCGTCATGTTCGCCGTGGTCTCGTGCCCGGCGACGAGCAGCAGCACGCCCATCGCCGCGGCCTCGTCCGGCGTGATGTCGGGACGGGCGGCGAGCCGGCCGAGCAGGCTGTCGTCCGGCTCGCGGCGCTTGCGGTCGGTCAGCTCGGCCAGGTAGCCGTTGAGTTCGCGCTGTGCGGCGCCGACGAGCTCGGCGGGCGCGGCGAGGTCCAGCAGGGCGCTGCTGCAGCTCTGGAAGAAGCCGTGGTCCTCGTAGGGCACGCCGAGCAGGTGGCAGATCACCAGCGAGGGCACCGGCAGCGCGAACGTGCCGACCAGGTCGGCCGGGGAGCCCGCGGCGATCATCCCGTCCAGGGCGTCGTCCACGATCCGCTGGATCGACGGGCGCATCGCCTCCACCCGCTTCACGATGAAGTCCCCGGTGAGCATCCGTCGTTGGCGGAGGTGTTCGGCGCCGTCCAGCCGCAGGAAGCTCGGAGTCGCGCGGTTCACCAGCTCCCGGCGGCCGGGGGAGAGGAACGGGAAGCCGGGGTGCCGGGCGTCGGCCGAGAAGCGCTGGTCCGCGAGGACCGCGCGGACCTCGGCGTGGCCGGTGACCAGCCAGCACGAGGTGCCGTCCCACAGTTCGGCCCGGCTCACGGCCGCGGAGCGGAGCGCCTCCCCGTAGACGGGCGGCGGGGCGAACGGGCAACCGGCGGCGCGGGCGGCGGGGAGGGTCGGTCCGGTGGTGCGGTGCGGGGTGGTGGTCATGCCGGTCCTTCCATGTGGGGGATGGCGGTCACTCGCCGAGCACGGTGATGGCATTGCCGGGGCAGAGGGCGGCGGCGAGCCGGACGGCGGCGCGCTGGTCGCCGTCCGGACCGGGGTGGAGCAGCCGGACGAGCCCGTCCTCGTCCGACTGGTCGAAGACCGCGGGGGCGGTCAGGACACACTGCCCCGAACCGCAGCACCGGTCCTGATCGACGGTCACCTGCATCACGCACCTCCACAGGGGCGGGGACGGTTGCCTCAGTCAACCGATAGCACGCCAACCAACGCCGTGAGTGCGTACCCGGAGAACTTTCGAGACGTGTCCGAATCCGTGCACCCGCTTTCGGCCGACCCGGACCGCGACCCGGCGGGCGGCATCACGTTTCGGCGGATGTTTCGTTCCCGGAGTGATCGCAACAGCGTCGACAGCCTGCGGATATGAGCGCCCTCGTTTCGATGCCGGGCCATTCACCCGCGCGGCCCGAGTGAAAACCGCGCGCGGTAGCCGACCATGGCCGGGCACAATCCGGGCATGCCCCAGCACGCCGATCTTTCGCAGACGACCGACGACACCCGCGCCGTGCTCGAACGTCTCGACACCGCCGTCCGCACCGGGGAGCTCGTCCGCATCCGCCGGCACATCCGCGGCGCGGACCGCATCGAAGGCTTCGTCGTCGCCGTCGGCCCCGCCTGGACCCTGCTCGCCCCCTGCGCGGACACCCGACTCGACGGCTGGACGGCCGTGCGGACCGCCGACATCGCCACGGTGCGCCACCGCGGCGACGAGACCTGCCTGACCGTCAGAGCACTGCGTCGTCGCGGCCGGTGGCCGGTCCGCCCACCCGCACCCGAGGTCCCGCTGGGCGAGCTGCCCGACCTGGTGGCCGCCGCCTGCCGCGGCTTCGGGCTGGTCGCCCTCCACCTGGAACGGCACCGGACCGACACCTGCTGGATCGGCGCCCTCACCGAGGTCCGCCGCAAGTCGCTGGGCCTCCACGAGGTCGACCCGGCTGCGCGGTGGCACCGAAGCCCGACGAAATTCCGCTTCAAGGACATCACCCGCGTCGACTTCGGCGGCCACTACGAACAGACCCTCGACGAGTTCGCCGGTCCGCGCCCCGGAGCCGAACCCCTCGGCGAGCCTTCTTCGTGAGGGCCCAGGCCGGCGACAGGGGCCCGGTGGCTGAATACCCGGATGGATCGTGACGCGATTCGGGCGCTGCTGACGGACGAGGGCCGTGAACTGCTGACGGTGCTGCAGGAACGCGAACCGGCCGACGTGCCGGCGACGGCCGCCCGGTTCCGGCAGGCACTGCCCGCCGCCGTGGTGGACACGGCGGTCGAGCAGGTGGGGTTGCGGGCGGCAGGCCTCGGCGAGGTCATGGTGATCACCGCAGAGCTTGATCGACTTCTGAAACGCGCGACCGCTGTCAGCTCGCGATCCGTGCTCCAGGCCACAGTCCGGAGATCGTGGCCGATCGCACGGCCGCCGCGCCACTCCATTCCGGCGCGGCGGCCGTCGGCGGTCAGCGGCCGCGGAGCACCGCGCCCAGGACGGCGGGCCGGAACAGTGCGGTGGGCGGTGCCACCAGGGACAGCACCTCGTGGAAGGCCGCGGTGACCACCGGGTTCCGGGCAGCCCCGGCCAGTACCCGGTCCAGGAAGCGGTGTTGGGCGCGCAGCAGCAGGCCCGACGGGCCGCCCGTGGTGGCGGCGAACCGGACGTCCTCGGTGGAGGACATCACCCACGGGTTCTTCGACGCGGCCGCGAGCGCGCGTCGGGCGTCCCGGGCCGCCGGATGGCCGATCCCGCCGTGCCGCAGCACGGTGCGGCGCAGCTCCGCTGCACCCAGCACGGCGACGGTGACGCCCTGGCCGTACACCGGGTTGAAGGTGCAGGCGGCGTCGCCGATCGCCACCAGCCCCTCCGGCGACCGGCGCTCGTAGTGCCGACGGACACCCGGGCCGGGTACGAAGCCCCGGACCTCGCCGGCCGGTTCGGCGCCGGCCAGCGCCTCGCGGATGCTCGGGTCGCGCAGCTTCGCCAGGTGTGCGGCGAACCCGGCCTCGCCGGGCGCGGGTTCGGCGCCGCGCATACCGGCCAGGCTGACGATCCAGCGGTCGCCCTCGACCGGCAGCAGCACGCCGAGATGTGGCGCGTCGGGCGCCCTGGTCTGCAGGTAGATCGCCGAGCAGCCGAGGTCGGCCCCGGCCGGCCGGTGGAACAGCCGGGAGCTGTAGGCGACACCCGCGTCGACCCGCTCTGCCGGGACGGGGCGGCAGCCGAGCGCCCGCAGCCAGTCGGCAGTGGCCGTGGAGCGTCCGGCTGCATCGACCACCAGTTCGGCGGCCAGCTCGCGGACGTCGCCCCGGTCGGCGCCGCGTCCGCGCACCCGGACCCCGGTCACCGCCCGCGCCGTGCCCAGCAGTCCGACCGCCTCGGTGCCCTCCAGGAACTCGATCGACGGCTCGGTGCGGACCCGCTCCAGCACCGCCCGGTCCAGCACCGGGCGGGTGCAGGAGAGGAAGGCCAGCGGGGAGTCGTACTCGGCCATCCAGCCGGCGGAGCTCAGCCAGCGCAGGTCCCCGGAGACGGCCACCCGCACCGCCCCCGCCGCCGCCAACTCCTGCCGGATGCCCGGCATCAGCTCGTCCAGCATCCGATGCCCGGCCTCCAGGACGAGATGCGCGTGCCGCCCCTGCGGCAGTCCGGCGCGGAACTCCGCCCCCGCCGGGTAGCGGTCGCGCTCCACCACGACGATCCGCTCGGCCGCTCCGCGCAGTGCCCAGGCCGCCAGCACCCCGGCGAGCCCGCCACCGATCACCACCGCGACACCCCGAGCGGGGGCCCTCTCCGAGACAGTCATGGCACGAAGCGTAGCCGTGCGGCCGTACCCCTGAGACCGGCGCACCGGAGCGAACCCGGCGCACCGGCAGTGCTCCTGACGGTCCGTCCGGCGATTGAGGGGCTTCCGCCCGACGGGAGAACGGCCGACGGTTCGAGCAAGTACCGGCTACCGTGGCGGACCGACCAACCGACCAACCGACCACGGACCGGACGACGGAAGGACGCGCATGGCCGACGGGGAACAGATCGACATGGCACGCAGTCAGGTCTTCGGCGAGGCGGCCGACCTGTACGACAGAGGCCGACCCGGCTATGCGGACGCCCTCGTCACCGAGGTACTGGAGTACGCGGCGCTCGACGGCCGCCCCGCCCTGGAGATCGGCGCGGGCACCGGCAAGGCCACCGCGCTGCTCGCCGCCCGCGGCACCGAGCTGGAGTGCGTCGAGCCCGACCCGCGGATGGCCGCCGTCCTGCGTCGCAACACCGCCGCCCACCCGGGCGTCCGGGTCCGGGTCTGCACCTTCGAGGAGTGGGATCCCGAGGGCCGCCGCTTCGGGCTCGTCCTGGCGGCCACCTGCTGGCACTGGCTCGACCCGGACCGGCGCCGGGACGGTGTGCACGCCGCGCTGGTACCGGGCGGCGCGGTCGCGCTGTGCTGGAACCCGCAGGGCGTCCGCGATCCGCGCCTGCACGCGGCCCTGGCCGAGGTGGACCGCCGGCACGGCCTCGACGACACCCCGCACGGCGTCCTCGCCTCCCACTACGGCGAACTGCCCGGCGACTGGGTGGGCCTGCCCGGCTGGCCCGAGGACGAACTCCGCCGGGACGGCCGCTTCACCGACCTGCGCACCCGCCGCTTCCGCGAGGAACTCCACTACGGCACCGACCGCTACCTCGCCCACCTCGCCTCGCTCTCCCGCTACCGGATCCTGCCCGCGGACCGGCGCGAGCAGGCCCTCTCCGACACCGCCCGGGTCCTCGACGCGCACGGCGGCGGCATCACCATGGGCCACCTGAGCGACCTCCTGCTCGCCCGCGCCCGGTGACGACAGCCCGGTGACGACAGCCCGGTGACGGCACCCGGGGCGGGCCCGAACGCCCGCCCGGGTGTCGGGAGGGGAATCCGCGTGGTCGATCTGCGGACCGGAACCGTCGGCCGCGAGCGTGCCGGCGAGGCGTTCTCGCACGGTCAGGCGTGGAAGCGGATGCGGACGATGAGGGCGTCCTCGGCGAGCGTGTCGAGGTAGCGGTCGGCGAAGTCGAAGTACGTGTTGCCGACGAGAGCATCCGGGTCGGTGGACCGCGCGGTGCCGTCGAGCCACCTGCCGTCGAGGGTGAGCAGCACGTTGGTCGGCACCACGCGGGAGACCCACCGCCGCACGTACTGCTCGCGACTGCCCGCGTAGCGGGCGACCGGATCGACCACCCGCGCCCACGTGGGGGCCTGTTCGCCGTCCCGCGCCCGCAGGGCTGTCACAGCCCGGATGACCGGCTGTTCGTAGAAGGCCGCCCGTCCGGCCCGGCCGTCCGAGGCCTGCTCGATCACGGCGGGTTCCGACAGGGCCGGGTGGTGGTCGGCGCTGAAGGCGGTCCAGCCGTCCCAGTCGGCGCCGAGCGCCTCCGCCACCGGCACCCGATCGAGGTCCAGGTCGAGCAGGCCGCGCGGCCCGCCGTCGCACCGGTCCGCCGGCTGCGGCGGCCGCGCGGTGCCGTCCAACCAGAACGGGTGGCGCACCAGTCGCGGATCGTCCTCGTGACCGGTGCGGACGGGCAGGCCGTGCGGGCCGTCACCTCCGAAGATGTGCCACCAGTCCCACTCGCCCTGCCAAGTGCCGTCCGGCGCCGGCTGGGCGTCGTACCAGAACGGGGCCATCGCGACGGACAGCGCCTGCGGCACGTCGTCAGGATCGGTGGGTGGCAGGCAGACCGTGAGCATGTCCCTCGCCATGGGCTCGCTTTCATCGGTGGCGGCCCAATGGCCCGGACCGGCGCAGCGTAGTGGGACGCGACCCGGACAGCGAGGCGATATCGATGCGTCGACGGTCGCGAAAGGCGGGTCAGGCCTGCGGCCGGCTCGGTCGGCGGGTCGGCATGCCGCCGTGCGGGCTGTTGACCACCAGCGGCAGCGACCCTTCGGCGAGGTAGAAGTGGCCGGGGAAGTAGTCGATGTGGAGGTGCCCTCCGTCACCGGCGCACGCCATCTCCCGCAGGTTCTCCGCGAGTCCGGCCCGGCCGGCGGAGTCTCCGCTGATCACGAGGGTCCGCCCTGCGGAGTCCAGGTGGAGCAGGACGCCGGGGCCGGGAGTCGTCCGGACCTCGACCCCGGCCAGCTCGTGGTCGCGCGGGGGAGTGGTGGCACCGAGCAGCCCCTCGCCGTCGGCCACCGCTCCGGCCAGGCGGCGCAGTTCCTCCGCCGTGGCAGTGAGGTCGATTTCGCCGTACAGGGGGTCGGAGACAAGTCGCACGGGCAGCACTCCTTCGCGATCGGACCCCCATGATGCCGGGCACTCCACGGCACGTGGTCATCCGGTGCGGTCGGTGCCGCGCAGGAGGGAGGTAGACGGCGGCCGCGACGGTGAGGAGGCCGGCCAGGGCGATGGCGCGGCCGGTGCCGACGGCCTGGACCTGCTGGTAGGCAGCGGTGATGGCGTCGCGGGTGGCCTGGTCCACCGAGGAGAGGATGCTGGAGGCGAGCTGCGAGTCGGTGACGGCGTTGCCCAGGTCCCGGGCAACCGAGTCCGAGAGCCCGGCCGCCTTCGCCCGGTCGACGGCCTGGTTGGTCTCCACCGCCTGCTGGACGGCCACCATCACCGCGACGCCGAAGGCGCCGCCCAGCATGCTGGTGACCTTGAACATGCCGGAGGCGGTACCCGCCAGTTCCTTCGGCGGCCCGGCCACCGCCGTATCGGAGAGCGGGATCGACATCAGCCCGAGGCCCGCGCCGAGCACGAGCAGGCCGAGGGCGAGCACCGGAGGTCCGGCAGGGACACCGACAGGTCCTTGGCGATGGTCGGGACGGCGACCCCGAAGTCGGCGAACGACAGTCAGACCGAGTCGGCCCGCGACGCACATGCCGGTCAGGGCCCGCCAGCGGTGCTCGGAGTAGCCGCGTGCTGCACCGGTCGAAGCATCCATGGGCCGACTCCCGTTCGGGCCGGCCGGCGGTCGGGCGGACCACGCCACTGTCCGCGCCGGAGCCGTCCGCCGTCGCGCGACACCCGCAGGGGACGGCGCCGCGTCACCCGAACGGCATGCCGCACGGGCGCCGGTCGCCGTCCCCGCCGGTCGCGTCCGGCTCAGACCAGGCAGCCGAGGTGGGCCAGCGCCCGGTTCAGCAGCACCTCGTGACCGCCCGGCATCTCCTGCTGCACCACCGCCGAGGCGGCCTCCTGCGGGGTGAACCAGACCAGGTCGAGCGCGTCCTGCCGCGGTCTGCAGTCGCCTGCCACCGGCACCACGTACGCCAGCGAGACGGCGTGCTGCCGCGGGTCGTGGAAGGAGGTGACGCCCTGGGTGGGGAAGTACTCGGCGACCGTGAACGGCTGCAGCGAGGCCGGGATCCGGGGCAGGGCCACCGGGCCGAGGTCCTTCTCGAGGTGCCGCAGCAGCGCGTCGCGGATGCGCTCGTGGTGCAGCACCCGGCCGGAGACCAGCGTGCGGCTGACCGTGCCGTCCGGCCCGATGCGCAGCAGCAGCCCGATCTCGGTGACCTCGCCGGTGTCGTCGACGCGCACCGGCACCGCCTCCACGTACAGGATCGGCAGCCGCGCGCGGGCCGCCTCCAGCTCCTCGGGCGCGAGCCAGCCAGGCACGGTTTCCGTCATGTCAGCCATTGCCCGATCGTACGGTCCGCAGCCCGCCCGCGGGATCATCCTGTGGGCGGGCCGACGAACTCTGCGTGTCGTCCGGCCGATCTGACCGGCGGTCAGGCCCGTGCGGAGCGGCGCCGGGTGCGGAAGGCCAGGTAGCCGGTCAGGGCGCCCAGCGTCACGCACAGCGGCGAGTACAACTGCAGGTCCCAGTGCCGGAACTCGGCCGGGGCGTCGGCCAGCCGCAGTCCGGAGACCAGCAGGCCGCCGACGCCGCGTACCGCCAGCACCCCGGAGACCGTCCACACCCCGGACCGCACCAGCCGCGAGCCGGAGAGCCGGCTCTCCGGCCGGGCCGCGGTGACGACCAGCCAGGCCGCGGCGCCCAGCAGCCCCGCGACCGCGACCGTCGCCGGGCCGGACGGCAGCTGTGACTCCTCCACCCCCACCACCGCGGCCGCGAACTCGGCCCGCGAGCCGAGCGGCCAGGGCGAGAACGCCCAGACCGCGTGCAGCGCACCCGCCGCGGCCAGCCCCGTGGCCGCCGCGACCGCGGCCGCCCGCGCCCCGGCGCCGACCTGCGCGCGCTCACCCTCCACCGTGCCGAACAGCCACTGCCTGGTGTCCACCGTGCCACCCCCACACTCGTCGAGACAGATCCGTACACCACTGTACGGATGTTCCGTACAGTACTGTACGGAACATGGCCAAGGGGAGAGTCACCAAGGACGACTGGACGATGGCGGCGCTGCGCGCACTCGCCCGCGGGGGCGTCGCGGCCGTCGCGGTCGACGTGCTCGCCAAGGAGCTCGGCGTCACCCGGGGCAGCTTCTACTGGCACTTCGACAACCGCGAGGCGCTGCTCGTGGCGGCCCTGGAGACCTGGGAGCTGCGCGCCACCACCGAGATCGTCGAGGCCGTCCGGGAGCTGCCCGACCCCCTGGCCCGGGGCAGGGCCCTGCTCACCGAGGCCCTGGGCAGCGAGAAGATCGCCGGACTCGAACCCGCCCTCGTCGCGCAGACCGCGCACCCGGCCGTCGCCGCCGTCGTCACCCGGGTCACCCGCGCCCGGCTCGCCTTCCTCGCCGAGATCTTCTCCGACCTCGGTCTCGGCCCGCAGGACGCCCGCCACCGCGCCCTCGCCGCCTACGCCGCCTACCTCGGCTGGCTGGAACTGCGCCGCACCGCCCCGGAGCCGGCCCCGGAGGCCCAGCCGGACGACACCGGCGCACCGGCCGCCCTGGACCACCTCGTCGACATGATCCTCGCACCGGTCAGTTCCTGACCTGATGTCAGAGGCCGTGGGCGGTGGGGTGGCGCGGTTCGTAGAGGGGGAGTTCCGCACCGCTCGGGAGGCGGACGGCGGCGAGCAGGCCCCATCGCTGCTCGCTGGGCTCGCGGGCGATCTCCACGCCGCGGGTGCGGAGTTCGGCCAGCAGCGCGGTGATGTCCTCGCACATCAGGTACAGCTCGTGCGCGGCCTCGCCCTCGGTCGGGTGTACGGCCACCTCGGCCGGCGGCAGCTTGAAGATCAGCCAGCCGCCGCCCGCGTCGACCCCGGGGAAGCCGAGGACGTCGCGGACGAACTCCCGGTCGGCCTCGGCGTCCCGGCTGTACAGCACGATGTGAGCCCCGAGGATGCCTCCGACGCCGCCGCTCATCTGCCGCCCTCGCTCCCGGGTCCGCACGCCGCGGCCTCGCGCCGCCACGGCATGCTCGCATCGCTGACGGCGTGTCCGTCCGTCGACACGCGGAGGGGTTCGCGGTGTCCGTCGACCGGGGTGTTGATCGAGGTCGCCGATGGGCTAGGTTAGCCTTACCTAAATTCGCGTGGCTGGAGGGTGTCATGGGGCACGGCTGGGAGGGCGTCGTCCTCAAGCTGATGCGGGGCAGGGACTTCGAGTTCACGGTGACCGCGGTCGAGGAGGTCACCGAGCACTACCGAAGGGTCCGCTTCACCGACGGGGGCATGCTCGCCGAGACCGGCGTGCACCCCACGATGTGGGTGCGCGTCTGGTTCGACAACGCCGGCAAGCCGCACCAGCGCGCCTACACGCTCGTCGACCCCGACGCCGCCACGGGAACGTTCAGCCTCGAGTTCGCGCTGCACGACGGCCGCGCCAGCGACTGGGCGCGCGAGGCCGTACCCGGCGACACCGTCCAGGCGACCGTCCAGGGCTCCGCCTTCACGGCGCCGGACCCGCTGCCGCGGCGGATGTTCGTGATCGGCGACTCGGCCTCCGTCCCCGCCGTCAACTCGCTGCTGGCGGCGCTGCCCGAGGTGCCCGCCACGGTCTGGCTGGAGACCCAGCACGACTCGGACGAACAGCTGCCGCTGCGCGCCGACCCGGAGTGGCACCAGGTTCACCGGCTGCCCAGGCAGGAGGCCGGCGCCCACCTGGTGGCCGAGGTGCGGGAGGCGCTGCCGCCCCTGCTCACCGACCCGGCCGACGCCTTCGTGTGGATCGCCTGCGACACCGCCACCACCCGCACCCTCACCCAGTTCGCCCGCAAGGAACTGGCCCTGCCGAAGCAGCGCGTCAACGCCCTCGGCTACTGGCGGCCGTGAAGACCCGTGGTGCCGGCGAGGGGGCGGTCCCGCTCGCCGGCGCCACGTCTGTCCGGACCGCCCGCCGCACCCTTCACCCAGACGTCCCCACCGGAGGAGAACCATGACCGCGCCCGTCACCGCCCCCGAGGCCGTCCACCGGCAGACCGTGCCCGGCTTCGGCACCGTCACCGTCCGCCCGCTGGATCCGGCCGGCGACGCCGCCCTGGTGCACGGCTGGGTGAACGAGGAGAGATCCCGCTTCTGGGGGATGGTCGGCCACTCCCAGGACGAGGTCCGGGAGATCTACGCCTACGTCGACTCCCTCGACACCCACCACGCCTACATCGTCGAGCGCGACGGCACACCCGTGGCCCTGTTCCAGACCTACCAGCCCGAGCACGACCCGGTCGGCGAGTGCTACCCCGTGCAGCCGGGCGACCTCGGCGTCCACCTGCTCCTCGCGCCCGCCGGCGGCGAGCCCGCCCCCGGCTTCACCGCCGGCCTCGTCGCCGCCCTCATGGGCTACGTCTTCGCCGACCCGGCCCATCGGCGCGTCGTCGCCGAGCCCGACGCCCTCAACGAGAGGTCGATAGCCCGGGTGCTGCGCACCGGCTTCGAGCTCGGCCCGCTGATCGACCTGCCGGACAAGCGTGCCCAACTGGTCTTCCTGACCCGCGAGTCCGTCGCCCACGTCCTCGCGGCCCGCCCGTAGCACTCCGGCGGCAGGGTTCCGGCCGCGGTCCGGCGCCGGTCCGGGTGGGGCCGCGCGGGTGACGGATCGTCACCGGATCGGCGGAGCCCGGGTGTGCCCGGCGGCGGTCGCACGTCCATCTGCTCGACGCTGCCCTCATGCGTATGATCACCAGACTGCTGACCGGGGCGGCACGGAGGGCGGGAACAGCGGCGATTCCCTGCACCCTGCTCGCGGCCGCGGTGCCCGTCCTCGCACTTGGCTCCGCCGCCACCGCCGCAGCGGCACCGCTCCCCGGCGGCCTCGGCCCATGCGTACCGCGAGAGTCCTCCGACCCCTACCCCGGCACGCTCGGCAACGGGCCGTCCGCCGGCCGGGAGAACGGCATCAACGGACGGTTCTTCACCACCGGCCCGCTCACCCACACCAGCGCCGCCTCGGGCGGCGGCGGCCAGGAGTTCCACGCCTACCCCTTCAACGGTGACCTCCCGGAGTGCATCGGCCTCCACGTGGTCACCGGTGAGGTGCGGGTGGTGAAGGAGGACTCCGCGACCGGTGCGCCGTTGGCGGGTGCGGTGTTCCAGTTGTGGGAGGAGACCAACGGCGTTCCCGGCCTGCAGACCGGCGGCGCCGACCCGGACACCACGGTCGGGCCGGGCGGGGGAGTGCGACTTCACCGACCTCCCGCTCGGCGTGTACTACCTGCGGGAGGCCGCGGTGCCCGAGGGGTACGCGGCCCCGCGGACGCCGGTCAGCGGGCCGTACGAGGTGACGGCCGAGAACGCCGGGCAGGGGCTCGCGGTCGTCCTCACCAATGACCGCGGCGATCCCTGCAAGGGCACGTCCGGTCCGTCCGCCCCGGCGGCCGGGGTCGCCTCCCCGCACACCGCACCGCTGCGGGAGCACACGTGGCCCACCGCCGTCTGTCCGCCCGCCGCGGCCTGATCGCCGCCACCACGCCGGCCGCCGTGGCCGCCGCCGTACCGCCCTCCCCGGCCGCGACCGCGGCCGTGGCATCCGCCCCGGGAAAGTGGCCGCACGGCCGGCCGGTGGACGGCGTGCAGTCGGCCGCGGACTGTTCCGCGATCCGCGACTTCCAGGCCGCCAGGGGGCTGGCCCGTGCCGACGGCTACGCGGACCCCGGCACCTACCGCACCGCGTCGCTGTGCCGGCCCGCGCTCGACATCGACGACGAGGCCTACGTGTGGGGCACCAAGCCCGGCACCGGGGACCGAACTCCGGGGTCCGGGGAAAAAGGAGGTGCACCGACGGAGGGCGGCCGCCTAGGGTCGGGCCGGTGAGTACCCGAGACTTCCGAATCACCGTCCGCGGCGTCTTCGACGGCCTGGACGAGGCGCAGCGCGCCGAGCTGCTGGCCCGCGCGGCCGAGCACGACGTCCTGCAGGCGGCCTTCACCCCCGAGGGCCACATGAGTTACGACATCGCCGCCCGGACGGCCTTCACCTTCCGCTTCGCGGACACCGGCGAGGCCGAGGAGGACATCCTGACCGCCACGGCGCGGGCCGAGGCAGCCGCCGAGTCCTGGCTGACCGCACGCGGCTACGGTTTCAAGAACCTCCGCTCCCAGGCCGAGGACCTCTCCGTCGCCGCCCTCGGCAAGCGCCGCCGCCGCGAGGCCGCCCGCGGGATCTGAGCCCCGGCAGCCTGCCCGCCATGGCACGGACCCCCGAGGACGACCAACCGTTCCTGATGCCGGTGAACGGCGTCTTCCATCCGATCCCGCGCCACCTCGCCGCCCTGTGGCCGGGCCGGAAGCTCGGCCGGGCGGTCCTGGTGACGGGGCGTGATTGAGCGCGGGTCCGTCCGGCCGGGTGACGAGGTGGCGGTGGTCGGCCTCGGCGTGGACGGCACCACGGCCCGAGTGGCCTTCGTGGCCGTGGGCAGGTCCGCCGTCGGATCGGCCGGTGCGGGCACGAACGCGGGCCTGGTGCTGCAAGGTCAGGTGGCGGGAGTGCTGAAGGACGGACAGGTGCTCGCCACCCCCGGCTCGGTCGTCGCCCGGTCGGTGTTCGCCGCGGACATGGCGCTGCTCCCGGAGGAGTCGAGCCCGGCGGACGTGCTGAGCGGGGACCGCCTCGGCTTCTACGTCCGCACCGCGAGCGTGCCGGGTGTGGTGACGCTGCCTCATGGTCTCGACGCGCTGCGGCCGATGCACACGGCCGCGGTGGAGATCGACCTCGACGAGCCCGTCGCCCTGGCGGTCGGACAGCGCTTCGCCTTCCGCCACCGCGGCCGCGCCGCCGGCTCGGGGACGGTGACCCGGATCCTGCCCGGCGCCCGCTGAACCCGCCCCGCGCCTGCCGGGGTCATCCGGGAGGACCGCCGGCACGGTCCGGCGGGGTGAGGGCCCGGGAACGGAAGGTGCGGCGGTAGGTGTCCGGGGGAACGCCGACCGTGCGGTTGAAGTGCCGGCGCAGGGTCGTGGCGGTGCCCATGCCGGTGGCCTCCGCGACGGCGTCGATGCTGTCGTCGGTGGTCTCCAGTAGTTCCTGGGCGCGGCGGATCCGCTGGGTCAGCAGCCACTGCAGCGGGGTGGTGCCGGTCACCGACCGGAAGTGGCGGCCGAGGTTGCGTGAGCTCATCCGGGCGTGGCGGGCCAGGTCGTCCACGGTCAGCGGCCGGTCGAGCCGTTCGAGGGCCCAGGGGAGGAGGTCGGCGAGCGGGTGGTTCCCGGGGGCGGGCACCGGGGTGGTGACGAACTGGGCCTGGCCGCCGTCGCGGTGCGGCGGCACGACCAGGCGGCGGGCGGCGGCGTTGGCGACCGACGAGCCGTGGTCGAGCCGGACGAGGTGCAGGCACAGGTCCATGGCGGCCGCCTTGCCGGCCGAGGTGAGCACCGAGCCGTTGTCCACCCAGAGGACGTCCGGGTCCACGGCCACCCGGGGGTGGCGTTCGGCCAGCGCCCGCGTGTGCGCCCAGTGCGTGGTCGCGCGCAGCCCGTCCAGCAGGCCGGCCTCGGCCAGGACGAAGGCGCCGGTGCAGAGCGAGGCGATGCGGGCCCCGGCCTCGTGGGCCGCGCGAACCGCCGACACCAGGTCCGCGGGCGGTGCCACGTCGATGTCCGCCCAGCCCGGGACGATCACGGTGTCGGCCCGGTCGAGCCGGTCGAGCCCGTGGTCGGGTTCCAGGCGGAACCGGCCGGCCCGGGCGGCGCCGGGGCCGCAGACGAGCAACTCGTACCAGGGGGCGGCCACTCCCGCCGGGGCACTGCCGAACACTTCGAGGGCCAGGGCCAGTTCGAAGTGCAGCATCCCGTCGGTGACGGCCAGCGCGACAGTCTTCACGCCCGGAAGTGTATGTCCGGAAGTGTTCGGGTGATGGCGTTCCGGACACTCGCGCGGTCCGGACCCGCTCGGCAGGATGGTCCTGACGGACTGTTCGAGGATTCGAGGCGGGGGAGGACCCATGGGGACGGGACAGACGGTGGCGGTGTTCGGCGCGTACGGCCACACCGGGCGTTTCGTGGTGGCGGAGCTGCTGGAGCGCGGGTTCGTGCCGGTGCTGTCCGGGCGCGACGCCGGGCGGCTGACGGAGATGGCGGGCGGGGACGGACCGGAGGTCCGGCCGGCGACGGTGGACGACCCGGCCTCGCTGGACCGCGCGCTGGCGGGTGCGGCGGCGGTGGTCAACTGCGCCGGGCCCTTCGCGGTGACGGCCGCGCCCGTGATCGAGGCGGCGCTGCGGGCCGGGATCCCGTACGTGGACGTGGCGGCCGAGATCGAGGCGAATGCCGACACCTTCACCGGGTTCGCCGACCGCGCCCGCGCCGCCGGGGTGCCGGTCGTCCCCGCGATGGCCTTCTTCGGCGGCCTCGGCGATCTGCTGGCCACCGCCGCGCTGGGCGACCGGACGGCGGCGGACGAGGTGCACATCGCGTACGGGCTGAGCGGCTGGCACCCCACCGCCGGGACGCGGAACGCCGGTGACGTCTCCCGGGAGCGGCGCGACGGGCGGCGGGTCCGGTACGCGAACGGGCGGCTGGAGTACCACCGGGACGACCTGCCGGAGCTGGAGTGGACCTTCCCGGAGCCGTTCGGCCCGCGGGCCGTCCTCGGGGAGTTCACCATGGCCGACGCCGTCACCGTGCCCAGCCACCTCGCGGTGCCCGAGGTGCGCGGCTACATGACGGTCGAGGCCGTCCGGGAGCTGTCGGCCGCCGACACGCCGGCTCCGGCCGCCGCCGACGAGCTCGGGCGGTCGGAGCAGACCTTCGTGGTCGACGTCCTGGTGCGTTCCGGCGGCACCGAGCGGCGGGCCGTGGCACGCGGCCGGGACATCTACGCCGTCAGTGCGCCGCTGGCGGTGGAGGCGGTCGACCGCCTCCTCACCGGGCGTGGCGCCGCGGCCGGAGTCGTGTCCGCCGGCGCGGCCTTCGACGCGGCGGACTTCCTGCGCTCGCTCGCCCCGCACGTGGCGGTGGAACTGCACCCCTGGGGCGCGTCTTCAAGGGATGCCGGGTAGTCGATTCAGGGGGCGCAGTTCCCCGCGCCCCTTGTGCGGCACCCGTGCGCGAAGACGCCCCGGCCCTCTGCTGCGCCGCCGCCCCCCGCTCGGGGGAGAGGGGGACGGCGGCGGGGGAGGGCCTGCCGGGGCTACTTCTGCCAGCCGACCGAGGTGATGACGGTGTCGGCGAGGCTGCCGGCGCCGAAGTTGGCCAGGCCCTTGCGGACGGCGACGATGCTCGGCCGCTGGTACAGCTCGACGGTGTGCCCGAGCTCCCAGATCTTCACGTCGGCCTCGTTGTAGAGCGCGGCCGCCTGCGCCGGGTCGAGGGTCGCCGCGGCCTTCCGCAGCAGCGTGTCGATGTCGGGGGTGCTCAGCTTCGAGTAGTTGCCGAAGACGTTGTCGCCCTGCGGCGCACGGTAGATCGGCACCGTCCGGGAGAGCGGGAAGGACCCGGTGTTGCGCCAGCTCGCCAGGTCGAACTTGCCCTGGTTGATGTACTTCGAGAAGTACTCCTTGCTGGGCACCTTGTCGATCGACAGCTTGACCCCGACCTGCTGCAGCATGCTCTGCACGGCCGCCGCGAGGTCCGCCTGGGCCTGCGTGGAGCCGTCGCTCATCACGTAGTGCAGCTCCAGCGGGTGGCCGTCCTTGCTGCGGGCGCCGCCGGAGTCCTTCCAGCCGGCCTCGTCGAGAAGCTTCCCGGCGGCGGCGGGGTCGAACGTCACCCAGTCGCCGGAGTTGGCCCGGTAGCCGTCCTGGTTGGTCATGAACAGGTGGTTGTCCAGCGGCTTGAACTCCACCGGCACGCCCTTGTTGGCGATCTTGATCAGCGAGGCGCGGTCCAGCGCCCGGCCGAGCGCCTGACGGACCTTCTGGTCGGCCAGTGCGCCGTTGCCGCCGAAGGAGATGTGCACCTCGTCCCAGGGCGTGCCGGTGCGGATCGCCGCGTCCTTGGCGTCCTTGAGCTGGCCGTACGCGGTGGCGGTGCCCGCCGAGGCGTAGTCCACCTCGTTGTTGAGGAAGGCCTGGGTGATCGCGGCGGAGTCCAGCACCCGGTAGGTGATCCGGTCCAGCTTGGGCTTGGGGCCCCACCACCGGGGGTTGGGCGCCAGGGTGATGGTCTGCGCGGTTTTGTCCGCGTTCTGCAGGACGAACGGGCCGCCGTAGATCGGCACCTTCTCGATCCAGCCCTCGTTGAAGGCCTGCGGGGTGGAAATCCCGGCCGCCGGCAGCAGCGGGTTGAACAGGCTCTGCCAGTCGGCGTACGGCTGCGCGAAGGTCACCTTGACCTCGTTCGGGCCGGCGCCCTGCTCGACGTTCGAGATCTGCTCGTAGCCCGAGGAGTCCGACAGGTTGTACGCCGGGTCCTTGCCGTTGGAGGACTGCCAGACCGCCTTGAAGTCCTGGTAGCCGAGCGGCTTGCCGTCCGACCAGACCGCCTTGGGGTTGAGCCGGTACGTCACCACCTGCGGCGAGGTGGAGGTGACCTCCGCCGACGTCAGGTACTCCGGCACCGGGTGGTAGACGCCCTTGGCGTCCGAGCGGAAGAGCTTCGCCTCCAGGTAGCCCATGATCTCGACCGCGTCGCCGTACGTGCCGTCGACCTGGTACGGGTTCCACTGGGTGATCCACTGCTGGAGCGGCTCGCGCAGCTCGCCGCCGTCCTTGATCCGGTCCAGCGGCTGCGCGTTGTTGTCCTCGGCGCCCACAGTCGGCACCACCGTCTTCGCCGCGTCCGCCGTGCCGTCGGCCTGGCTGCTGCAGGCCGTTGCGGCCAGCACCACGGTGAGGGCCGCGGCGGCGGCCCGGCCGAGTCTGCGGGTGGCGAGCGATGCGTCCATCAGGTGAAGTCCTCGGGTCTCGAAGAGTCGACGGCCGCCAGGTGTGGCGGCACTTGAACGTGGGCAGCCAAGTCGGTGCCGGCAGGCAGAACGTAACAGCCCTTCAGCTCCGACGACAGGGGTCCATGCGCAGAACTGATCGAAACGAAACGCGGCGCAATGCCGTGGCAACATGCTGTCCGCACCCGTCTGATCGACTGTGACCAGCGCGTTCGCCGACCCGGCCGAACCACGCGGCGCGGCACACCCTGGACGGACCGTCCGACGTGCCGTACAACTGCTGCGCGAAGCTGCGTCAAAAACCCTCCGAACGAAGGCGAAAGACCATGTTCCCCAGGTGTGCGAACCGCACCGGCGGTAGACCGTGACCCGTTACCTCGCAAAACGGCTCGGCTACTACGCCGTCCTCCTGGCCGCCGCGGTCTTCCTCGCCTACGCCCTCTCCTGCGCCGCCCTCGGCCCCCGCGCCTACTTCGAGGCCAAGCAGCCCCGGCCCTCCGCGGCCGCCGTCGACCGGCAGCTCACCGCGCTCAACATCAACGACCACACCCCGGTCGTCGAGCGCTTCGCCACCTGGGCCGACGGACTGCTCCTGCACGCCGATCTCGGCCGGACCATCCACAACACCCCGGTCAACGAGGAGTTCGGCCGCCGGATCGGCGTCTCGCTGCGCCTGCTGCTGGTCGGCAGCCTGCTCGGCATGCTGCTCGGCGTCGCCGGCGGCGCCTGGAGCGCCGTCCGGCAGTACCGCATCTCCGACCGGGCGCTGACCGTGCTCTCCTTCGTGCTGCTCTCCACCCCGGTCTTCCTGGTCGCGCTGCTCCTCAAGAACGGCGCCATCGCCGCCAAGAACGCCGCCGGCCACGAGGTGATCCCGTTCACCGGTTACGAGACGCCCGGCCTCGCCGGCGGCATCGGCGCCCACCTCGCCGACTGGGCCCTCCACCTGCTGCTGCCCACGCTCTCGCTCGCCCTCGGCGGCCTCGCGACCTACAGCCGCTACCAGCGCTCCACCATGCTCGACGTGCTCGGCTCCGACTACCTGCGCACCGCCGAGGCCAAGGGGCTCACCCGCAGCCGCGCCCTGCTCAAGCACGGCCTGCGCACGGCGGTCATCCCGATGTCGACGATGTTCGCCTACAGCTTCCTCGGCATCTTCACCGGCGCCGCCTTCACCGAGACCATCTTCGGCTGGCACGGCATGGGCGAATGGTTCATCCAGGCCGTCAACGAACAGGACATCAACGCCGTCGTGGCCGTCAACCTGTTCGCCGCCGTGGTCGTGCTCGCCGCCGGCTTCCTCGCCGACGCCCTGCACGCCGCCCTCGACCCCCGGGTGAGGTACTGATGGCCACCACCACCCTGACCGAGAGCGCGCCCGCCCCCGCCGAGGAGCACACCCCCGCCGGCCGGCTGCGCCTGGTCGCCACCCGCCTCGCCGCCTCCCGCGGCGTCGTCGTCGGCGCCGTCGTCCTGCTGCTGCTCTTCCTGCTCGCCTTCCTCGGCCCGCACCTGACGCCCTGGGACTACGCCACCCCCAACTACGGGGAGATCCGCCGTCCGCCGTCCGCCGAGCACTGGTTCGGCACCAACGGCATCGGCCAGGACGTCTTCGCCCAGACCGTCCGCGGCCTGCAGAAGTCCCTCGTCATCGGCCTGCTCGTCGCCGTGCTCTCCACCGGCCTCGCGTCCCTGGTCGGCGCCTGCGCCGGCTACTTCGGCGGCTGGACCGACCGGCTGCTGATGTTCCTCGTCGACCTGATGCTGATCTTCCCCGGCTTCCTGGTCATCGCGATCGTCTCGCCCCGGCTCCGCGGCACCGGGTGGCTCGCCTTCGTCCTGCTGCTCGCCCTCTTCAACTGGATGATCACCGCCCGGGTGGTCCGCTCCATGACGAGATCCCTGCGCGAGCGCGAATTCGTCGTCGCCGCACAGTTCATGGGCGTCAGGCCGTTCCGGATCATCTGGCGGCACGTCCTGCCCAACGTCTCCTCCTTCCTCATCATCGACGCCACCATCGCCGTCGGCGGCGCCGTGATGAGCGAGGCGGCGCTCTCCTACTTCGGCTTCGGCGTCCGCGCCCCCGACGTCTCGCTCGGCACCCTGCTCGCCGCCGGCACCGCCGACGCCCCCGTCTTCCCGTGGCTGTTCTACTTCGCCGCCGCCCTCCTCGTGCTGTTCGTCCTCGCCGTCAACCTGGTCGGCGACGGCCTGCGCGACGCCCTCGATCCCACCGCCGAGGCCGGCCGCCGCTCCGCCCGACTCGCCCGCGCCGCCCGCACCCCCGCCGGCGCAACCCCGGCCGACGGACCGGCCGGCGCCCCCGACACCAGCAGCACGCCCGCACCCCGACCGCGCCGGAGCACCACGTGACCCCCGCCCTCCTCACCGTCCGGGACCTCACCGTCGACTTCGGGACCGCCCCGGCCGTCCGAGGCGTCGACCTCGACCTGCACCGCGGCGAGACCCTCGGCATCGTCGGCGAGTCCGGCTCCGGAAAGTCCGTCACCGCACTCGCCGTCCTCGGCCTGCTGCCCGGTACCGCCCGGGTCGGCGGCTCCGTCCGCCTCGAAGGACGCGAACTCGTCGGACTCCCCGCCCGGGAACTCGCCGCCGTCCGCGGCCGCAAGGTCGCCATGGTCTTCCAGGACCCGCTCTCCGCCTTCACCCCCGTCTACCGGATCGGCGACCAGATCGCCGAAGCCGTCCGCATCCACCAGCCCGTCGACCGCGCCACCGCCCGCAAACGCGCCGCCGACCTGCTCGACCTGGTCGGCATCCCCGCCCCCGACCGCGCCCTCGACAGCTTCCCGCACGAGTTCTCCGGCGGCATGCGGCAGCGCGCCATGATCGCCATGGCGATCGCCAACGACCCCGACATCCTGCTCGCCGACGAACCCACCACCGCGCTCGACGTCACCATCCAGGCCCAGGTGCTCGACGTGCTGCGCACCGCCCAGCGCGAGACCGGCGCCGCCCTCGTGCTCGTCAGCCACGACCTCGGCGTCATCGCCGGCAGCGCCGACCGGGTCGCCGTCATGTACGCCGGACGGATCGTCGAGACCGCCCCCGTCGACGAGCTCTTCGCCGCCCCCCGCCACCCGTACACCCTCGGCCTGATCGGCGCCGTCCCCCGCCTCGACGGCCGTGGCGGCCCCCTGGTCCCCATCCCCGGCCGCCCGCCCGCACCCGAGGAGCTCGGCCACGGCTGCCCCTTCGCCGCGCGCTGCCCGCTCGCCGAGGACCGCTGCCGCACCGCCGAACCCGGCCTCACCGGCACCGCCGAGCCCGGCCCCGCCGAATCCGGCACCGCAGAACCGGCCGCCGACGGCGCCGCCGGTCACCTCGCCGCCTGCGTGAAGGCCGACGAACTCGCCGAACGCCGTCCGGCACCCGCCGAGGTCTACCCGGTGCCCGCGCTCCCCGCCCCCGCCGAGGAGACCCGGCCCCGCGCCGAACGGGACACCGTCCTCTCCGTCCGTGGCCTCACCAAGACCTTCCCGCTGCTCAAGGGCGCCGTCTTCAAGCGCAGGACCGGCGAGGTGCACGCCGTCGACGGCGTCGACCTCGACATCCGGCGCGGCGAGACCCTCGGCCTGGTCGGCGAGTCCGGCTCCGGAAAGTCCACCACCCTCTACGAACTGCTGCGCCTCACCGCGCCGCAGGGCGGCCGGATCGAGGTCCTCGGCCAGGACACCGCCGTCCTCGACCGGGCCGCCGCGCACCGGCTGCGCGCCCGGGTGCAGATCGTCTTCCAGGACCCGGCGGCCGGCCTCGACCCGCGGATGCCGATCGGCGACGTCGTCGCCGAACCGCTGCTCGCCCAGGGCGCCCCGCGCGAGGAGATCCGCCGCAGGATCCCCGAACTGCTCCGCCAGGTCGGCCTCGACCCGGCGCACGCCGACCGCTACCCGCACCAGTTCTCCGGCGGTCAGCGGCAGCGGATCTCCATCGCCCGCGCCCTCGCCGTCCGGCCCGACCTGCTCGTCCTCGACGAGCCGGTCTCCGCCCTCGACGTCTCCGTCCAGGCCGGCGTGCTCAACCTGCTCCAGCGGCTCAAGGCCGAACTCGGCCTCGCCTACCTCTTCGTCTCGCACGACCTCTCGGTGATCCGTCACCTCGCCGACCGGGTCAGCGTCATGTACCTCGGCCGCACCGTCGAGGCCGGCGCCGTCACCGAGGTGTTCGAACGGCCCCGCCACCCCTACACCCGGGCCCTGCTCTCGGCCGTCCCGCTGCCCGACCCCGCCGCCGAGCGCAGCCGGGCCAAACTCCTGCTGGCCGGCGACCCGCCCTCGCCCACCGTCCGGCACCGGGGCTGCCGGTTCCGCTCCCGCTGCCCCGTCTACACCGCCCTCGACCCCGACCGCCGCACCCGCTGCGAACAGGAGGACCCGCCCGCGGCCGAGGCCGCCCCGGGCATCGACCACGTCGCCGCCTGCCACCACCCGCAGGGCGCCTGAGCAGGCCCCGCGGCGGTCAACCGTCGAGCCGGGTGGCCCGCAGCACCTGCACCCGCCACTCGGCGACACCCGCTGCGGGCAGCCGCTCCCGCACCCGGGCGGCCAGCCCCTCCTCGAAGCGTCCGGCGACACCGCCGTCCCGGTCCGCCGCGCCCGCGGCGAACAGCGACGGCCCGAACGCCGCCACGAAGGACGCCGCGACCTCGCGCGCGTACGCGCCGGTGTCCCCGTCCGCCGAGAACCGCTCGAAGGCCGGGTCGGCGAGGACGACGAACCGCTCCTCCTCCAGACGGAACAGCTCGGCGAACCGACGACCGGTGAGCCCGGGCCCGGGGGAGGGGCACGCACCGGCGGCCACGGCCTTCAGTCGGTGCGGGGGGTGGGCAGGCGGAGTTCGGCGACGGCGCCGCCGTCGGGGTGGTTGCGGAGGTGCAGGCGGATGCCGATGGCCTCGGCGTGGCCTTCGGCGATGGTCAGGCCGAGGCCGTGGCCGTGGCCGCGTTCGCGGGCGCCGGTACGGAAGCGCTGGGGGCCGTCGCGGAGGATGTCCTCGGGGTAGCCCGTGCCGTGGTCCCGGACGGTCACCACCGGGCCGTCCACCCGGACGGAGACCGGCGGTTCGCCGTGCCGGTGGGCGTTGGCCACCAGGTTGGCGAGGACGCGGTCGAAGCGCCGCGGATCGGTGGTGACCGTGGTGTCGGCCGCGACCAGCACCTCGACCGGCCCGCCGGCGGCCGCCGCGGTGCGGGCCACCAGCCGGGCGAGCGGCAGGTCGGCGAGGTCGGGGGTCTCGGCCCGGGCGTCCAGGCGGGAGACCTCCAGCAGGTCCTCGGTCAGGTCGCGCAGCGCCCGCACCCGGTTCTGCACCAGCTCGGTCGGCCGCCCGTCCGGCAGCAGTTCCGAGGCGGTCAGCAGGCCGGTCAGCGGGGTGCGCAGCTCGTGGGCGACGTCCGCGGTGAAGCGCTGCTCGTTCTCCAGCCGGCTGCGCAGCGCGGCGGCCATGGAGTCGACGGCGGTGGCCAGTTCGGAGACCTCGTCGCGGCGGCGGCCGAGCGGCCCGATCCGGGCGTCGAGGTCGCCCGCGGCGATGGTGCGGGCGGTCCGGGCGGCCGTCCGCAGCCGGTGGCTGATCCGGTCGGCGGCGAGCACTCCGGCCAGCACGGTGACCGCGACCGACAGCGCCGCGGCGATCTGCACCGCCCGGTCGAGGTCCGCGACGGCCTGCTCGTCACCGGTGTAGTCGAGCCTGACGGAGACCACGTGCCCGGCGGCGCCGGCCGCCGCCCACATCGCGGTGCCGTCTTGGCTCCGGCCCAGCACCGAACCCTGCCGGCCGCGGGCGGCCAGGGCGCGCAGCTCGGCGGGCACCGCCGGGTCGTCCAGTGCGGCGTGCCAGCCGCCGACCAGTTCGCCGGTGCGGTCGTACCCGGTGAGGACGGCGTCCAGCGCCGCCTCGGCGGAGGTCCGGGCCTGGTCGGTGTGCTGCCCGACGGACGCCCGGTGCACGAGCAGCGCGACGGTGAGCGCGACCAGGCAGGAGACCAGCGCGATGACGGCGGCGATCTGCCGGCGGAGCGTCACCGGATCCGTCGCAGGCGGTAGCCGAAGCCGCGGACGGTCTCGATCCGGCCCGCCCCGATCTTGGCGCGGAGCCGTTGGACGTGGACGTCCACCACCCGGCTGTCGGCGTCCCAGGAGTAGTCCCACACCCGGGAGAGCAGGGTCTGGCGCTCCATCACCACGCCCGGCGCGGCGGTGAACTCCAGCAGCAGCCGCAGCTCGGTCGGGGTGAGCGGCACCGGCTCCCCGCCCACCGTCACCTCCATGGCGTCGGTGTCCACCGCGAGGTCGTCGATCACCCGCACCGCGGACGGGACGGTCTGCGCCTGCTCGGCGGCGGCGAGCACCGGGGTGTCCGGCGCGGTCGGCCCGGTGCGCCGCAGCACGGTGCGGATCCGGGCGACCAGCACGGCGATCTCGAACGGCTTCACCACGTAGTCGTCGGCGCCGGCCTCCAGCCCGGAGACGACGTCGACGGCCTCGCCGCGGGCCGACATCATCAGGATCGGCATGCTGCTCTCCTCGCGGACCCGCCGGCACAGGCCGACCCCGTCGAGCAGCGGCAGCATCACGTCGATCAGCATCAGGTCCGGCCGCCGGGCCCGGAAGCGCTCCAGCCCCTGCAGGCCGTCCGCGGCGGTGTCGACCGGGAACCCGTACCGTTCGAGCGCCATCTGGGTGGCCTCGCGGATCACCTCGTCGTCCTCGACGAGCAGGATGCGCGGCATGGGAGGGACGGTCATCGCTGCCTCGTCGGGGCCGTGCGGGAGGGGACGGGGACGGGGACGGGCGTCGCCGAGAGCCTCCGGCCGTCGGGCCCGACCACCGGTCCGTCCTGGTAGGTGGGCCGGGCCGACGGGACGGTCGGCTCGGGGCTCGGGCAGCCGGGCACGCCGTCGGCCGACCCGGTCGACACGGTCTGCCGGTCGACGAAGGCCATCCGCACCGCGTTCCAGCGGTAGGTGCTGCTGGTTCGGGCGGTCGCCCCGGTCGGCTCGTGCAGGACGAGGTCCCGGCCGACCGTGTCCGCGGTGAACCCGGCGGCGGTGGCGACCGACAGCACCGGCACCACGTGCCCGTCCCGCTCGCTGTAGACGTGCAGCACGGCCCGCCCGTCGGCCTCGGGGGTCAGTACGGCGGTGATCAGCTCGGGCCGGCCGTCGCCGCTCAGGTCCCGGTACCGAGCGGGCTGGACGGCGCAGCCGGTGCAGCCCGTCTCCACGGCGCGGTGCTCGATGTCGGTCAGCCCGGGGTCGTGCGCCAGGACGGCTTCGGCGTCCAGCTGCGCGAGTCCGGCGGTCGGGGCGGTGAGCCCGGGCAGCGGGGCGGGCGGCGGCTCCTCGGTCACCGCGCGGGGCGTGGCCGCGGCCGAGGTCGCGGCGGCCGGCCACAGCGGCTGCGGGCTCGGATGCTCCGCCACCTGCCGGGCCGGCCCGCCGTCGTGCAGGGTGCCCGG